>CAZLBB010000071.1:0-26854 GCA_964557415.1 uncultured Rhodospirillaceae bacterium | reverse complement strand
TGGCGTAGTAGTTGCCGTCCGGGTCGCGGAAGCTCGGCAGGTCGCGCGGCAGGCCCTGGATCGCCTCGGTCACCAGATACTGGTGCTCCACCGCGCAGACCGCGACCGCGACGCCGGCGAGTGCGCCGATCGCACGCCCCCACATGCCGCCGGCGTTGATCGCGAAGTCGCAGCGCACGGTCCCCTGGTCGGTCTCGACCGCGACGACGCGCCGGTTCACGAGCTTGAGCCCCGTCACGCATACGCCTTCGCGGATCGCGACGCCGCCCTGGCGCGCGCCCTTGGCCATGGCCTGGGTCACGCTCGCCGGATCGATATAGCCGTCCGACGGCACGAAGGCGCCGCCGACGATGCCTTCGAGGTCGATCGGCGGAAACAGCCGGGCGCATTCCGCGGGCGAAACCAGGTGCATTTCGAAGCCGAACTTCTTCGCCAAGTCGGCCAGGCGCTGGAACTCGCGCCAGCGCGCCGGGCTCGCCGCCACGCGCAGCGACCCGGTGCCATGCCAGCCCGTGGCCTGGCCGGTCTCGGCCTCGAGCCGCGCATAGAGCCCGGCGCTCGCCTGCATCATGCGGGTCAGGTTCTGCTGCGTGCGCAACTGCCCGATCAGTCCGGCCGCATGCCACGTGGCGCCATGGGTCAGCCGCGATTTCTCCAGCAGCAGCACGTCGCGCTTGCCCAGCTCGCCGAGCTGATAGGCGACGGCGCAGCCGATGGCGCCGCCGCCGATGACGACGATTTCGGCCTGGGTCGGGATCATGCGGCCTGGCGCAGCTCGCCCAGGTACCAGTCGAGGAACTGCGCCACGTTGCGCTCCTTGAACCGGGCCAGCGGGCCGGGGCGGTAACCCGAGGACATCACGCCCTTCTGCACGTCCTCGCAGATGGTCCAGTCCTGCTCCGAGGTGCGCTGCCAGAACGGCATCAGCTTCGCGAGGTCGTAGTCGCGGCCTTCCTGCGCATGGCCGGCCACGAGCCAGGTGACGCGCACGTCGGTCGCGCGCGGTCCCGCCAGCGTCACGCGGGTCGACACGGCGTGGTCGCAGCTGCCGTGCATCCAGAAATTGGGGAACACGGTGACGCGCAGCGTGCCGACCTCGGGGTCGGGATAATCGCCCATCAGCGGCGCGACCATGGCGCCGTCCAGGCTCTCGCTCACCCAGCCGGGCCGGAGCGGCGTGCGGTTGGCGCGGTACCATGCCGCGGTCATGTCCGAGGTCAGGCTCGGCACCTCCAGCCCCTTGGCGCGCCAGTGCTCGGCGCATTCGCGTGTGCGCGCCGCGATCTCGGCCTCGTGGCGCGGGTCGCCGAGCTGGATGTCGTAGTTGGCGCGGATGTACTCCGGATGCGTGGTCGGGCAGTGGAAGCACTCGCGGTTGTTCTCCCACACGACCTTCCAGTTGGCCGCGACGCGATAGCCGACGGTCCGGGCGATGCGCGCCCGGGCCAGGCCCTGCGGCTTCAAGGCCGGCGCCAGCACGCGCTCGGCCGCGTCGAACGATGGCGGCTCTGCCGCCAGCGACACGAAGATCAGCCCGCCGACCGCGCGTAGCGCAACGGGCACGAGGCCCAGCTCGTCCGAGGCCACGCCATGCTCCGCCGCGGTGTCGCGCATCAGGCGCCCGTCCAGGTCGTAGGCCCAGGCGTGATAGGGGCAGACGAACGCCCTGGCGCGTCCAAAAGCCGAGGAGCAGAGGCGCGAGCCGCGATGGCGGCACACGTTGTGGAAGGCGCGCAGCCCGCGGTCGGCGCCGCGCACGACGATGACCGACTCGTCGCCGACCTCGTAGACGAACCAGTCGCCCGCTTCCGGCGCCTCGCACTCATGTCCCGCGAACAGCCAGCCGCGCGCGAACACGGCGCGGAGGTCGGCGGCATAGACGCCCAGATCGGCATAGAACGCCGCGTCGAGCGCATAGCCGACGCGCTGGCGGTCGATCAGCGGGGACAGGGACGCGGCGCTGGTGCTGGTCATGCGGGGCTCGCCTAGCGGGACGGGCAGTGTACACGGCGCGGCGCGAAGCGTCATGGCGAAGGACGAGGCGGCGCTTAGACATCGATCTCCATCTCCAGCAGCGCATAGCTCAGGCTCTTGCCGTGGGCGTCCAATGCCAGCGACACGGTGACGCCGCCGCCCAGCGCGTGCCCGCCGACGAACTGCAGCGCCTGGAGCTTCGGCAGTTCGTAGCGCCTGAGGTCGCCCTTGATGATGCCGGCCATGTGGCGCTTCACCGCCGCGACGGTAACGCGATCGCGCAGGAGCGGAAAATCCTCGGCGCGGTAGGCGATCAGCGACAGGATCGTGGTGTCGCCCTTGTCGCCGGCACGGCAATGCGCGAGCTCGTAGAGCTTCACCCGGCGCGGCGGCGTCATGCTTCCAGCACCGTCGTCCGCGTCTTGACTGCGCCGCGCGCGACCAGGCAGGAGGCGATGCCGATCTGCTCTGCCACGCCGCGGCGCACGCCGCCGCCGCCGGCCGGGCCGTTGGTGTAGAGCGCCTCGACCTCCTCGCCGACCAGCGCGGCGGCTGCCGCGTCCGGCGCGCGCGCAGCGACGCGCAGGCGCGCCTCGTAGGGCCGCGCCGCGGTGTCCAGCTGCCCGCCATGCAGCGCCGTCATCCCGATCACGTCGATGCGCAGCTGGGGGAAGCGGTTGGCCAGGCGCTCGCGCAGGATCGCGCCGGCGAGTTCGGCGCGTTCGACCGCGTGGCTGCCGGCATAGCCGATCTCGCCTTCGCCCAGCCAGCCGGCGCGGTAGCCGACGCTGACCTTGAGCGCATCGGGCCGCCTGCGGCCGCGCGCACCCGATGTCGCCACCGCGTCCGGACCGCTCTCGTCGAGCGCGGTCGTGGTGAAGTCGGCGACGACGTCCGGCGTCACATAGGCCGAGGGATCGGTCACCTCGTAGAGCAGCTGCTCGGTCGCGGTCATGCGGTCGATGCGCCCGCCGCTGCCCGCGACCTTGCCGAAGCGCGCCGTGCCGTCGGCCGCGATGTCGGCGAAGGGGAAGCCGAGATGCGCCATGTCGGGCACGTCCTTGCGCCCGGGATCGGCGAAATAGCCGCCGGTCAGCTGGCCGGCGCATTCCAGCAGATGCCCCGCCACGGTGCCGCGCGCGAGCAGATCCCAGTCGTCGAGCCTCCAGCCCAGCTCGTACACCATCGGTGCCAGGAACAGCGAGGGGTCGGCGGCGCGCCCGGTCACGATCACCTCGGCGCCGCTCTCGAGCGCCGGCAGGATCGCGTCGGCGCCGAGATAGGCGTTGGCCGCGACCAGCGGGCCGTGGCTCTCGAGCGACTGTCCGTCCTCCATCGCCTTCTCGCAATGGTCGATGCGGTCGAGCACGTCGTCGCCGGTGACCGCGGCGACGCGGAGCGCGAGTCCCAGCTCGCGCGCGATCGCCGCGACGCGCCGGGCGGCGGCCAGCGGGTTGGCGCCGCCCATGTTGGTGATGAGGCGGAACCGGTTGCGCTTGGCCAGCGGCAGCAGCGCGCGCATGCGCCGCTCGAGCAGCGGATCGTAGCCGGCATCGGGATCGCGCAAGCGCCGGAGCTGCGCCAGCGCCACGGTGCGCTCGCCCAGGCATTCCAGCGCCAGGTAGTCGAGCCCGCCGCGCTCCGCCAGCACGACGGCCGCGTCCAGCCGGTCGCCGGCGAAGCCGGCGCCGCTGCCGATGCGCATGATGCGTCCTCCCCTCGTTCTCGCCCCAGCTTAGGCAGCGGCAGCATGTTGCGGCAACACCGGCGCAGGAAAGAGGCAACCACCAAGACACCAAGTCGAACATAGCGACCGAAGTCGCCTTGCTTCTTTCTTCTTGGTGTCCTGGTGTCTTGGTGGTTTCCGAATTCGGCGACCGGCAACCGTCAGCGCTTCACGCCCAGCAGGTCCAGCACCTGCTCCAGGATCGGGCGCTGGCCTTTCAGGATCTTCGCCATCGCCTCGCGCCAGGGGAACCACTCGGCGCGGTCGCATTCGGGGAATTCCAGCATGCGGCCTGAGCGCGGCGGCCATTCCATCTTGAACAGGTTGCTGCGCGCGGCGGCGGCGTCGCAGTCCGCCTCGACCGCCCAGGCATGCACGGTCTTGCCGCCGGGCTGCTTGACAGGCGCGAGCTTCCGGAAGGTGCCGGCGCCTTTCAATGCAAGCCCGGTCTCCTCGGCGAACTCGCGCCTGGCAGCCGCAAGCCCGTCCTCATTGAGGTCGAACTCGCCCTTGGGGATCGACCAGGCGCCGAGATCCCTGCGCGTCCAGAACGGACCGCCCGGATGAACGAGCAGGAACGCGGGCTCGCCACCGGTGCGGCGATAGACGATCAGGCCGGCGGTGTTCTTGGGCATGGCCGCTCTTCGGCCGAGTATATCGCCCAACGGTCGCAGCGTCCGGTTATCCCCAAGCCGCGCATTGCGGGGCCTATCGGGGCGCGATAGTTTCGCGCGGCTTTCGCCCGGCGGTTTCGCCGCGTGGCTTGGCGACCGGGCGAGCAGGGGGATCGATGCCGCGCATCGGGACGAAGGACGGCCAGAGCGTGGTGCCGGGCGGCGGCAGGGCCGAGCCGCCGCGCATCGACGGCGTGCGCATCGTCGACCTCGGCAACGTCCTGACCCGCAGCGGCTGGATGACCGAGGTCTTCCGCGCGGACTGGGCAGACGTCGGCATCACGGTCAGGCAGGTGAACTGGGTGCAGCTCAACCCCAGCGCGGTCACCGACTGGCATGCCCATGCCGGCCAGACCGACCACATCATCGGCGTCGGCGGCAACATCAAGCTGGCGCTGTGGGACGGGCGCGACCGCTCGCCCAGCCGCGGCGCGACCGAGATCATCCGCATCGGCGCCATGCGTCCGGTCATGGTCGTCGTCCCGCCGCTGGTCTGGCATGGCCTGCGCAACGAGAGCGGCCTTCCGGCCGGCTACATCAACGTCGTCGACCAGCTCTATGAGCATGCCAAGCCTGACAATTGGCGGCTGCAGCCCGGCGCGCCGGATATCCCGGACATTCTTTGAGCGTCGCTTCGGCAGCACCCGCCGGCTATGGCGCCCGGTTCCGCCTCACGCTGATCACGGCCGATCCGGTACTGGCGCAAGCGGCCGACCGCGCCGGAGTCGACCGCATCGGTCTCGATCTTGAGCGCCGGGGCAAGGCCGAACGCCAGGCCGGCGCGGGGGCGCGCCTGTCCGACCACGACTGGGCGGATTTCACCTGCATCGCGCCGGCGCTGAAGCGGGCCGCCTTGTTCGCCCGGCTCGACCCGCTCAGTGCCGCGACGCCGGGAGACATCGCGCGCGCGTTGGAGGCGGGCGCGCGCGTGCTGATGCTGCCCTACTTTCATGCAGCCGACGAAGTCGACCGCTTCGTGCGTCTTGTCGATAGGCGCGCCAAGGTCGTCGTCCTGCTCGAGACCGCCGCGGCCGCGCTGCGTATCCGGGAGGTGCTGGCGGTGCCGGGCATCGATGAGGTGATGTTCGGCCTCAACGACCTGCGGCTGCAATTCGGCGTGCGCAGCCATTTCGAGGTGCTGGCTTCGCCGCTCATGGACGCGCTGGCGGCCGAGGCGCATCGCGCCCGGCTGAAGCTGTCGCTCGGCGGCCTTGCCCGTGCCGACGATGCGACGCTGCCGATTGCGCCCGACCTCGTCTATGCGCAGTTCCCGCGGCTGGGCGCAACGGGGGCGTGGCTCGCGCGCTCGTTCTTCCACGCGCTGCCCCCGGGCGCTGACATCGGCGAAGCGGTCGCGGCCTTGCGACATCGGCTCGATCATTGGGTCGCGGCCTCGCCCGACGCGCTGGAGCGGGCGCGCGCCGATCTGGCCGAGTGCGCCGGGCGGCTGGCCTTGGCATCGCCATGACCGCACCCGGCGCCGGCCCGCGCATCAGCGTGTTCATCCCGACGCACGAGCACGCCTCTACGCTGCCCTACGCGGTGCGCAGCGTGCGGGCGCAGGGCGTCCAGGACATGGAGATCCTGATCTGCGGCGACGGTGCCACGGAAGCGGTGCGCGCGGCGGCCCTTGCGCTCCAGCGCGACGACCCGCGCATCCGCTTCTTCGACCTGCCCAAGGCGCCGGCGCGCGGCGAGCTCAATCGCGACCGCGTCCTGCGCGAGGCGCGCGGCGAATTCGTCTTCCATCAGAACGACGACGATCTGTGGCTGCCCGGCCATGTCGAGATGCTGGGCCGCGCGCTGACGGACGCCGATTTCGTCGGCGCGATGCAGGTGAACGTCACCGCCGACGACGGGGTGCGCTCCTGGTTCTTCGATCTCGAGCGGCCGGAGTTCGTCGAGCCCTGGCTTTCCTGGCAGCCCAACGATTTCGGGCCTTGGTCCAACAACGGCTTCGGCCCGATCTTCGCCGCGCATCGCCGCGACGCCTATCTGCGCCTGCCCGAGGGCTGGACCACGACGCCCGACGGCCTGCCGGCCGACCAGTTCATGTGGCACAAGTTCGTGCGCCAGCCCTGGTGCCGCGCGCGCTTCCTGCGCTGGCCGGTCGCGCTGCATTTCCACTCGCCCGATCGGCGCGGCTGGAGCCCGGCGCAGCGCGCCGAGGAGATCGAACGCTGGACCGCGATCATCGAGCGGCCGGACTACGCCGTCCGCGTCTGGCAGAAGCTGCTGCCCGATCTTGGCGACCGGCTGCTCGACCAGGCGCTGGCGGAGCGCGACATCAGGTGCGAAGCGCGGGCCGCACGGGCGGCGAAAGCCGCGCAGGACGCGACGATCGCGCGCCTCGAGGCCGAACTCGCCGTCATGCGCACGGAACGCGATGCCGCCCGGGCGGAACGATTGGACGAGTACGGCAAGCGCCTCGCGCGCGAGAAGGATCTGAACGACCTCCTGTGCTCGACCAGCTGGCGGTTGACGGGGCCGCTGCGGGCGTTTGTCGGACGGCTTCTGCGGCGCAGTCGGTAGGGCGCTACGCAGCCCGCGCGCGACGTATCAGACGCGCCAGGTGCGGCCCGACCAGCGCCAGCAGCGCGAGCGCCAGCAGAAACGCAGCGATCGGGTGCGTGACGAACACGCTCAGGTCGCCCTGGCTGATGGTCATGGCACGGCGGAACTCCTGCTCGGCCAAGGGCCCCAGGATCATGCCGATGATGACCGGCGCGGTCGGGAAGTCGAAGCGCCGCATCAGGTAGCTCAGCGCCCCGACGGCGTAGAGCAGGAACAGGTCGATCGGGCTCTGGCTGATGCCGTAGGTGCCGATGGTGGCGAACACCAGGATGCCGCCATAGAGCAGCGGCGTCGGAATGGTCAGCATCTTCGCCCACAGGCCCACCAGCGGCAGGTTCAGCACCAGCAGCATCACGTTGCCGATATAGAGGCTGGCGATCAGGCCCCAGACCAGCTCGGGCTGGCTTTGCAGCAGGAGCGGCCCGGGATTGATGCCGTAGCTCTGGAAGGCCGAGAGCATGATCGCGGCCGTGGCCGAGGTCGGCAATCCCAGCGACAACATCGGCACCAGCACGCCGGCGGCGGAGGCGTTGTTGGCGGCCTCGGGGCCGGCGACGCCCTCGATCGCGCCCGAGCCGAACTCCTCCGGGTGCTTCGACAGCTTCTTCTCGAGGTAGTAGCTGAGGAAGGTCGGCACCTCGGCGCCGCCCGCCGGCATGGCGCCGATCGGGAAGCCGATGAAGGCGCCGCGCAGCCACGCCTTCCACGAGCGGCGCCAGTCCTCGGCGCTCATCATCAGGCTGCCGGTCACCTGCAGCACCTGGCCGCCGGCGTTCTGCGGGTGCAGAGCGAGAAAGATCGTCTCGCCCACGGCGAACAGGCCGACCGCGACCACGATCACGTTGATGCCGTCGGTCAGCTCCGGCAGGCCGAAGGTGAAACGCGCCTGGCCCGTCTGCAGGTCGATGCCGATCATCCCCAGCCAGATGCCGAAGAACAGCGCGGTCAGGCCCCGCACGGCCGAGTTGCCGAGCACGGCCGAGACGGTGACGAAGGCGAGGATCATCAGCGCGAAATACTCGGCCGGGCCGAACTTGAGCGCGAACTCGACCACGGCCGGCGCCAGAAAGGTGAGGCCGAGCGTGCCGATCGTGCCGGCGACGAACGAGCCGATCGCCGCCGTCGCCAGCGCCGCCGCCGCCCGGCCGCGCTTGGCCATCTTGTTGCCCTCGAGCGCCGTGACGATGGTCGCGCTCTCGCCCGGCGTGTTAAGCAGGATCGACGTGGTCGAGCCGCCGTACATCGCGCCGTAATAGATGCCGGCGAACAGGATGAAGACCGAGGTCGCCGGCACCGAGAAGGTGAGCGGCAGCAGGAGCGCGATGGTCAGCGCTGGCCCCAACCCCGGCAGCACGCCGACCGCCGTGCCCAGGAACACGCCGGCGAAGGCCCAGGCGAGGTTCACCGGCGTCAGCGCGACGGCGAAGCCCTGGGCGAGCGATGCCAGTGCCTCCACGTCAGCGCGCGCCCATCAGAAGTATCCCTCGATCAGCCCGGGTCCCAGGTTGATCGACAGCAGCTTGGCGAAGCCGAACCAGGCGACGAAGGCGAGCAGGAAGCCGACCGCGAGATCGCGTTCCGGCTTCACCGAGGCGAAGCCGCGCGCGACGCAGCCGAACAGGATGGTCGAGGACAGGATGAAGCCGAGCCAGGGGATCAGCGCCGCGTTGACCGCGAGCCCGAGCGCGACCCAGGCAAGACCGCGCCAGGACGGACGGCCAAGCTCTGCCTCGGTATCCGGATCGCGCCAGCCGCCGCGCCAGCCCTCGAGCGTCAGCATGAGGCCGAGGGCCGCCAGTGCCGCGGCCGTGCCATAGGGGAATGCCGTGGGTCCCACCTGGCTGTAACCGGGTCCGCCCGGCGCCCGCCACGTGTCGATTCCGACCACCGCCGCCACGACCAGCACGCCCGTGCCCAGCAGCGTCTCGGCCCAGGCGGGGGCGCGGTGTGATGATCTCGGCGACATGGTGGACACGTAGAGCCTCACGACCCACCGACGTCATGGCCGGACTTGTTCCGGCCATCCACGTCGATGCAGCGGCAAGCCGGCTCGGAAGTTGGCTGCCATTGGGCGTGAAAGCGGGCGTTGGAGACGCGTCGCGCTGTCGGACCACGGTGGACGTGGATGTGCGGAACAAGTCCGCGCATGACGGAAGCGGGCGCTGGAGGATCGACGCCAAGGCACCAAGAGGACATCGCGCCTTCCTTGAAGCCTTGGCGTCTGGGCGGCGAGCGTCTTCGGACGTGCCGCCTCAGCTCGCCAGGCCGAGGTCCTTCAGCACCGCCTCGATGCGCGTGGTCTCCTCGGCGATGTACTTGGCGTAGGCGTCGCCGGTGACCAGGCTGCCGACCCAGTCGCGCTTCTGCAGGATGTCCTTCCATTCCTTGGTCGCGGCCATCTTCGTGACCAGGTCGATCATCGCCTTCTTGTCCTTGTCGCTGACGCCGGGCGGCGCGAACACGCCGCGCCAGTTCACCAGCTCGACGTTGACGCCCTGCTCCTTGAGCGTCGGCACGTCGACGCCCGGAATGCGCTTGGCACCCGAGACCGCGAGCGCGCGCATCTTGCCGGCCTTCACCTGCTCGGCGAACTCGCCCCAGCCCGAGATGCCCGCGGCCACCTGGTTGCCGAGGATTGCGGCCGAGGCCGGCCCGCCGCCGGCATAGGCGACATAGGCCACCTTCTTCGCGTCGACGCCGACCGACTTGGCGATCAGGCCCGCGAGGATGTGGTCGGTGCCGCCGGCGGAGCCGCCGGCAAACGACACTTTGCCCGGGTCGGCCTTCAGCGCCGCCGCCAGGCTCTTCATGTCCTTGTGCGGCGACGCCGAGGGCACGACGACGACCTCCTGCTCCTCGGTCAGCTTCGCGATCGGCACGGTCGAGGTCAGCTTGACCGGCGACTTGTTGGTCAGGAGCGCGCCGACCATCACCATGCCGCCGATCATCAGCGCGTTGGGCTGGCCCTTCCACTGGTTGACGAACTCGGGCAGGCCGACGGCGCCGCCGGCGCCGCCCTTGTTGGTGACCTGCGCCGCCTTGATCATGCCGGTCGCCTTCAGCGCCTGCTCCATCGAGCGCGCGGTCTGGTCCCAGCCGCCGCCCGGGTTGGCCGGCACGAACAGCTTCAGCGTGTCGATCGCCTGCGCCTGCGCGCCGCTGATTGCGAACGGCGACAGGCCGAAGCGGCCCAGCGCATAGGCGGCCACGCCGCCCGCCAGCGTGGTCTTCAGGACATCGCGGCGGGTGATGGAACGGCGAAACGCGGACATGGCGATCCTCCCAAGATTGATCTTCGTCGGCAGCGTTGCTCGGAGGCTAGACGATCCGGCGGGGCCGGGGCAAGCCGAGGCCCCGGCCGCACCTTGCCCCGCCGTCGCGCGATGCTATGTTGGCCGGGGTCGGGTGAACGAAGGCGAGGACGACATGACGCGAGTTCTTCCCCTGCTCACCGCCGGCGCGGCACTGTTGGCCGTGCTGGCCGCGGCCGATCGGCTGCCCGGCTTCTCGACCGCGGCATGGGCGCAAGGCGCCTGCGATCCGGGCGACAAGCCCGACAACAGCACGGCCACCGACGCCCGCCGCAAGCTCGAGGCCGCCGGCTATCGCCAGGCGCGTGATCTGAAGAAGGGCTGCGACAATGTCTGGCACGGCAAGGCCGTCAAGGACGGCAAGCCGGTCAACGTCGCCCTGTCGCCCAGTGGCGCCATCTACATCGAGACCGAGTAGAGGCTCTCTCGCGCATCTCTATGAAACCTTCCCGCCAGTCCGCGCGCTACAGCGCACGGGTCGGCGCGGAAGAGCGCTCCCCATCGCCGCGCCTTCGGGGCGATCAGGCTGCGGCGAAGAGCGCGGCGAAATCGCGGCGCCTTCGCCAGCCCGATGGTTTCAGTGACGAGCAGTGAATGCGACCGGTAGTCGGCCACGCCGCTGCTGCGGCCATTCGACCATGAATATCTGGGTTGTCGCATGCGTCGGGTTCGGCCGGACATTGAGCGCCGCATCGTTTGCGCCGTAAATTGCCGCGATGGCCGAACCTCAACATGTACGATGGCATGCCGCGGACGGCGTCGCCACGGTATCGATCGACAGGCCCGAGAAGCGCAACGCGCTTGCTCTTCAGACGGTCGACGAGCTGCGCCAGGCGGTGGCGCGCGCCGTTGCGGACCAGGCCGTACGGGTCCTGGTCATCACCGGATCGGGCGACCGGGCGTTCGCTTCCGGCGCCGACCTCGGGGAGCTGCCCCGCGCCATGGAGTCGGTGGAAAGCGCGGCCGAATACGACCGGCGCGTCGAAGCGCTCTACATGGCGCTGGCGGCCGCGCCCCTGCCCGTCGTTGCGCGCATCCAGGCCCATGCCATCGGCGGCGGACTTCTGCTGGCGCTCGCGTGCGACATCCGCATCGCCCGCGCTTCGGCGAAGTTCGCCCTGCCCGCATCGCGCATCGGGCTCATGCTCAGTCCCGCGGAGCATCGGCTTCTCTGCGACCAGGTCGGCCCGTCGCGCGCCAAGCTCCTCCTGTTCACTGGTCGCAGACTCGCCGCGGCGGAAGCCGAGCGATGGGGCCTGGTCGACCTCGTTGCCGACGATTCGGCGTTCGAGGACCAAGTCGCCGCGCTGGCCGGCGAGATCGCGGGGGGCGCCCCGCTCGCGGTGCGGGCGGCGAAGCGCCTCGTCAACGCATCGCTGCGTGCAGGCGACCCGGACGCGGTCGCGCGTTCCTGCTATCGCGACGTCTACGGCAGCCAGGACCTGCGCGAGGGGCTGCGCGCCGTGGCCGAAAAGCGCCGCCCGGCGTTTCGCGGGCGATAGGACGAACGGCCGTGCTGCACGGGATCCGCGTCGTCGATCTTACGATGCATCTCTCGGGGCCTTACTGCACGTGGCTCCTCGGCCACCTCGGCGCCGACGTGGTCAAGGTCGAGCGTCCGGGCGGCGACCCGGCGCGCCGGACCGCTCCCTTTCTCGATGGCGAGAGCCTGTATTTCGCGAGCATCAATCGCAACAAGCGCTCCATCGTTCTCGATCTCAAGTCGCCATCCGACCGCGCGGTGTTCGACCGGCTGCTCGGTACCGCCGACGTGCTCGTCGAGAACTACAGGCCGGGCGTCATGCGGCGCCTTGGCCTCGACGCCGAGGCGCTCCGGCGGATCAACCCCGGCCTAGTGCATGCCTCGATCAGCGGCTTCGGTCAGAACGGCCCGCTGGCGGAACGGCCCGCCTTCGACGTCATCGTCCAGGCGATGAGCGGCGTCATGAGCGTGACCGGGCCCGAGGGCGGCGATCCGGTGCGCGTCGGGATGTCGGTCGGCGACATGGCCGCTTCCGTGTTCGCGGCCCTCGACATCGTCGCCGCGCTCCTGGCGCGGGAACGCACGGGCGCCGTGCGTCGGGTCGACATTTCCATGCTCGACTGCCAGCTCGCCCTGCTCGAGAACGCTATTTCGCGCAATCTCAATCTTGGCGAGGTGCCGCGGCCGCTCGGTTCGCGCCACCCGCTCATCACGCCCTTTCAGGCATTCGCCGCGGCCGATGCGCCATTCGTGCTGGCGATCGACGACGAAGCGGCGTGGGAGCGCTTCTGCTCGGCACTGGGCGAGGATGGACTGGCCCGCGACGAGCGCTTCTCGACTGCCGGGAAGCGCCATGCGAACCACCCGATGCTGGAGCGCCGCCTCGCCGACGTCTTCAGGACGTATCCGCGCGATCACTGGCTGTCGCTGCTCGGGAGCGCCGACATTCCCTGCGGGCCGCTCAACGACGTGGGGGCGGCCATCGCATCGCCGCAGGTCGAGGCACGCTCGATGATCTCGGAAGTCGAACGCGCCGGCGAGGCGCCGAAGCGGTTTGTCGCCGCGCCGGTGGGCGGCCGAGGCGCCGTTCGCGAGCGTGCCGCGCCGCGCCTCGGCGAACATGGCCGGGAGATCCGGGCCGAGCTGGGGCTTGCCCCCGAAACGCAGCAAGACGGGCCGGGGGCAAAGTCATGAAGATGATCGGTGTCGACGTCGGGGGCACGTTCACGGACGCGGTCGTGTTCGACGAGGAGGCGGGCGACCTGCGCTGGGCCAAGGCGTCATCGACGCCCGGCGACCCGGCGGAAGGCGTACTCGCCGCCATCGATCGTGCCGGCGTCGAGCTTGGAAGCGTCCGCCGCTTCGTGCACGGCACGACCATCGGCACCAACGCGTTCCTGGAGCGCAAGGGAATGCCCGTCTGGATGGTGACGTCGCGCGGGTTCGGCGACACGCTGCAGATTGCCCGCACGAATCGCTCGGTTCTCTACGACATCACCGCGCAGAAGGCGGAGCCACTGGTGCCGCGCAGCCGCGCCATCGAGGTCGCGGAGCGCCTGTACGCCGATGGGTCGGTGCGGACCGCGCTCGACATGGCCGAGATCGACGCGGCTGCCGAACGGCTGCGCTCCGAGCCCCCGCAATCGCTCATCGTCTGCTTTCTGCACTCCTACGCGAACCCGGCGCACGAGGAGGCCGCCGTCGGGCGGCTGCGCGAGCTCCTGCCAGGCTGGTTCGTTTCCGCCTCGGCCGACGTGCTGCCGGAAATGCGCGAATACGAGCGCTTCAATACCGCGGCGCTCAACGGCTACATAGGCCCGGTCACGGCGCGCTATCTCGAAAGCCTCGCCGGCCGCATGCGCGGACGCGGCTACACCGGCCGCATCTTCATCATGATCTCCAGCGGCGGGATCGTGACGTCAGAGCGCGCCGCCCGGTATCCCGTCCAGACCGTGCTGTCCGGACCGGCCGGTGGCGTCGCGGCGGCGCGGCACTTCGGCGCCCTGCTCGGCCTGCGCAACCTCGTCACCTACGACATGGGCGGCACGAGCACCGACGTGTGCCTGATCCGCGACTTGCAGGTGCCCGTCACGACGGACCAGCTGATCGAGTCCTATCCGATCCGCACCCCGCAGATCGACATACATACGGTAGGAGCCGGCGGCGGCAGCATCGCCTGGATCGACGCCGGCGCGATCCTCAATGTCGGACCCCGCAGCGCCGGCGCGGATCCCGGGCCCGCCTGCTATGGCCGCGGCGGCGGCGAGCCCACGGTCACCGATGCGAACCTTGTCCTCGGCAGGCTGTCAGCGGACCTGCGGCTCGCCGGCAGCCTCGCCCTCGACCTGGGGTCCGCCAGGCAGGCGCTCGGCCGCATCTGCGACGCCCTGCCGGATCTCGATCTCATGCAGGCTGCCGACGGCATTGTCCGCATCGCGATCGCCCGGATGGTTTCCGCCATCAAGGAGATCTCCGTCTCGCGGGGTTATGATCCGCGCGACTTCGTGCTGGTCGCCTTCGGCGGCGCGGGGCCGTTGCACGCGGCGCTCATTGCCGACGAGTTCGAGATGAGCCACGTGCTCGTGCCGCCGAGCCCCGGCAACTTCTCCGCTTTCGGCGCGCTGATTTCCGATGTGCGCCACGACCACGTGCGCTCCCACGTGGTGGAAATCGACTCGCTTGCCGAGGGCGCACTCGAGAACCGGTTCTCCGCCATGGAGGCGGCGGCTGTCGCCGCCATGGTCGGCGAAGGCATGGCGCGCGAGCGCATCAGCGTCGAACGCGCGTGCGGCATGCGCTACGTCGGCCAATCGTGGGACCTCATCGTCCCGCTGCCGGCCGGCCGGCTGGCAAGCGCGGCGCTCGCCGACCTGTTCCATGGCGTCCACGAGCGCCGGTTCGGCTACCGCATGGCGAGTTCCATCGAGATCGTGAGCTTCCGTGTCTCCGTCATCGGCGCGGTACTCAAGCCGAAGCTGCCTGGCTGGGCCGTCGGCGGCAGTCTTGCGGACGCGCTGGTGCACGAGCGCGACGCCTGGTTTTCCGGCCGCCTTCGGCGCGTCCCCGCGTACGACCGCGAGCGCCTGCCGTGCGCGGTGCGCTTCGAGGGTCCCGCCATCGTCGAAGAGATGGGGGCAGTCACGATCGTTCCCCCCAGTTGGAGCGCCGAGGTCGGCCACTACGGCGAGATGCACCTGAGGAGGCGGGCGCCATGAGTCGCCACATCAACCCGATCACGCTGGAGGTGGTGTGCGAGAGCATGATCTCGATCGTTCGCGAGATGCGGGCCTCGATCATCCGCGCCTCCTATTCGCCGGTCATCTACGAGCTCGACGACTTTTCCTGCGCCATTTTCAACGCCGCGACCGAGATGGTCGCCCAGGGCGCGGACCATCCCGGCCATGTCCTTCCCATGCCGTGGTCGGTGCGCTGCGCGATGGACGATTTCCGCGGCGCGATCGAGCCTGGCGACATCATCCTCCTCAACGACAGCTACCGCGGCGGCACGCACCTGAACGACGTGACGTTGATCTACCCGGTGTTCGACGGCGACGAGCTCCTGCTGTTTCCGGCGGTGCGCTCGCATTGGGCGGATGTCGGCGGCATGACGCCGGGAAGCTATTCGGGGCTCGCCACGACCATTTTCCAGGAAGGCATGCGCATACCGCCGATCAAGCTCTTCGAGCGTGGCCGTCCGAACGAGGCCGTCATGACGCTGATCCGCGCCAACATGCGCCTGCCCGAGCATCGGATGGGCGATCTGCAGGCGATGATCGGCGCCTGCCGCATTGCCGAGCAGCGCATCCGCGCGCTGTTCGGCAAATACGGCGTCGAGACGGTCTTCGCCTGCGTCGCCGCCAATCTCGACCGCAGCGAGGCCCGGATGCGCGAACGCATCGCCGCGCTGCCCGACGGCACCTATGAGTACGAGGACTATCTCGAGTACTACGACGACGGCCGCTTCGATCCAGTGCTCATGCGCCTCGCGCTTACCGTCGACGGCGACGAGGTGACGGCCGACTTTGCGGGCAGCAATCCCCAGGTCCCGGGTGTCGTGAACTCCTCGCTCGCCGTTGCCGGCGCCGGCGTCTTCGTGGCGCTGAAGTCGACGCTCGACCCGGGCGGCGCCGTAAACCAGGGCGTGTTCCGGCCGATCAAGCTGAAGGCGCCCGAGGCCTCCATCGTCGACGTGCGTCCGGATGCTCCCGCCGGCGCGCACGGCGAGGTGCGCAAGCGCGCCGTCTCCGTCATGCTCGGCTGCCTCTCCCAGATCGTGCCGGAGAAGGTTTCGGGCGACCTTTGCGGCACCTCCTTCCCGAACTCCATGGGCGGCTTCGACGCCGGCCGCGGGCGCAACTACGTCTATGTGGAGGTGCCGGCAGGCGGCAACGGCGGCCTTGCCGGGGCCGACGGGTCGAGCACCTTCATGAACGTGGATTTCGGCAACATCCGCTCGATCCATACGGCCGAGCAGCTCGAGAGCGAGATGCCGGTGCTCGTCGAGCGCTCCGTCGAACGCTGCGATTCGGGCGGTGCCGGCGCGAACCGCGGCGGGCTCGGCATGAGCCGCGAGATCCGCCTCCTCGACGGAGAGGGCGTCTATTCCGTGCAGAGCGATCGCGCCGTCATTCCGCCCTTCGGCGTGCTCGGCGGTGCGGGCGGCGCGCCGGTGCGGGTCGCCGTCGCACGCCATGGCGAAGAACAGCCGCTGGCCGTGCCGGGCAAGGCGACGGGCCAGCGCATCCTGGCGGGCGATCTCATCGTCATGCAGTCGGCCGGCGGCGGCGGCTATGGCGACCCGCTCGAGCGCGATGCGCGCCGCGTCGCCGAAGACATGCGCGCGGGATACGTTTCACGCCAGGCAGCGGAGGCGACCTATGGCGTGGTTCTCGATGCGACGGGCGGCGTGGATGCGCACGCCACCCGGGCATTGCGCCGCAGGCGGGCGGCCGAGCGTTGGACGCTCGATGTCCGAGACGACGAGACGCCCGCTTATACGGGAATCAAGGGCAGACAGCGCCGGCTTCGCATCGCGCCCGCGACGGCGGACGCATGGGGACTCGGCGATGGCGACTTGATCGAGATTGCCGGCCGCAATGCCGCGCCTTTGCGTGCCTGGGTGCTGCGAGACGCGCAGGTGCCGGAAGGCACGGCACCGCTGGACGCCTTCGCGCGTCGCGTTCTCGGCACCACGGCCGGTGAACGAATAACGCTGCGTCCGCTCGTCACCGTCGTGCGTCCGGGCGAGCGACCCTGAGGCGGCTTCTGCGAGTTTGCTTCGGACCTAGCCAGGAGGAAGAACTACGCCGCGGTGCCGCCGCCCGCTGCGTCTACGCGGCCGTACCGCCGACCGTCATCGCGTCGATCTTGAGCGTCGGCTGGCCCACGCCGACGGGCACGCCCTGGCCTTCCTTGCCGCAGGTGCCGATGCCGTCGTCAAGCTTGAGGTCGTTGCCGACCATCGAGATCTTCGTCAGCGCGTCGGGGCCGTTGCCGATGAGCGTTGCGCCCTTGACGGCGGGCCCGACCTTGCCGTCCTCGATCAGGTAGGCCTCGGAGGCGGAGAACACGTACTTGCCCGAGGTGATGTCGACCTGACCGCCGCCGAAGTTGACCGCGTAGAGGCCGCGCTTGACCGTCGCCAGGATCTCCTTGGGATCGTGCTTGCCGGCCAGCATGTAGGTGTTGGTCATGCGCGGCATCGGGTGATGCGCGAAGCTCTGCCGCCTGCCGTTGCCGGTCGGGCGCACGCCCATCAGCCGCGCGTTCATGCGGTCCTGCATGAAGCCCTTGAGGATGCCGTCCTCGATCAGCACGGTGCAGTTGGACGGCGTGCCCTCGTCGTCGACCGTCAGCGAGCCGCGGCGGTCCTTGAGCGTGCCGTCGTCCACGACGGTGACGCCTGGTGAGCCGACCCGCTGGCCCAACAGGCCGGCGAAGGCCGAGGTCTTCTTGCGGTTGAAGTCGCCTTCGAGCCCGTGGCCGATCGCCTCGTGCAGCATCACGCCGGGCCAGCCCGGCCCCAGCACGACCGTCATCTCGCCGGCCGGCGCCGGCACCGAGCCGAGATTGACCAGCGCCTGGCGCAGCGCCTCGTCCGCCTGGGCCCGCCACTGCCCGGGATCGAGATAGAGGTCGTAGGAGGTGCGCCCGCCCGCGCCGGCGCTGCCCGTCTCTATGCGGTCGCCCTCGCCGACGACGATGGCGACGTTGAGGCGCACCAGCGGACGGATGTCAGCGACGCGCATTCCGTCGGCGCGGATTATCTGCACCGCCTGCCACTCGCCCGAGATCGAGGCCATCACCTGCCTGACGCGGCTGTCCTTGGCGCGCGCATAAGCGTCGATCTCGGCCAGGAGCTTCACCTTGGCGGCGAACTCGGCGCCGTTGAGCGGATTGTCGTCGACGTAGAGGCTGCGGTTGGTGCCGACCGGGCCTTCCGCCAGCGTGCCGCTTTGCCCCGAACGCACCGCCGTGACCGATTGCGCGGCGCGCTTCAGCGCGGCTTCGCTGAGCTCGCTGGCATGGGCGTAGCCGGCGGCGTCGCCCTGTACCGCGCGCAGGCCGAAGCCCTGGGTCGTGTCGAAGCTGGCCGACTTCACCCGCCCGTCGTCGAAGGCGATGCTCTCGGACTGGCAGTATTCCAGGAACAGCTCGCCGTCGTCGCAGCCCTTCAAGGCATCGGCGACGATGCGCTCCGTGCGCTTCAGGTCGAGCCCGGCGCGCTGGAAGAACAGCTCGTCGGTGCGGGTGAGGTTGGACATGTGCGGTACTCCCGGGGGCGTCACCCGGCAGTATATGGCACGTTGCGAGCGATTTTCAGCCCCGATGAGCCGGCCGTCAGACGGATTTCGCCGCGTCGTCGCGCCGGCCCGTGAGCGGCGGCTGTCGTTGGCGCGGACGCGGACGCATGACGCCGCCGCCCTGTGCTATATGTCGCGCTCGTCGCGCCCCGGGGGATTTCGCGCCAGCCATGCCGCGCTTCAACGAGGATCGCCGCCGCGCGGCCCTGAACAACGAGGTGCACGCGCGGCCCTTCGCCGCCCTGGAGGCGCCCGAGCGCGTCTCGCATCTCGCGGTGCTGTGGGGCGAAGGCGGGGCGGAGGCCGATTTCGCCCATCTCGCGTCCTTGTGCGCACGGAGCGGCGTCGCGCCGCCGCCGCGCGATGCGACGCATTTCGCCGCCGAGTTCGGCGCCTTCCGCCTGAAATGGGAGCGGCACACCGAGTTCTCGACCTACAGCTTCCTGCGCGCGGGGCCGTATGACGAACCCTTCGCCGATCCCGCGATCGCGCGGGTGCCGCAGGACTGGCTGAAGGCGCTGCCCGGATCGGTGCTGGTCGCGGTGCACCTTGCGCTGATGCCGGCGGCGGGCGGCGAGGGCGACCTGGGCCTGGTCGCGCGCACGCTGGTGCCCGACACGACCGCGGGCAGCCTGATCGCCGGCGGCGGGGCCATGGCCTGGACCGACTTCCGCCTGCACGAGGACGGGTTCGGCCGCATCCTGGTGCGCGCGATCCGCCTGAGCGCGCGCCAGGCCGGCCGCATGATGCAACGCCTGCTCGAGATCGAGACCTATCGCATGACGGCGCTGCTGGCGCTGCCGGTGGCGCGCGAGCACGGGCCCGCGATCGACGCGATCGGGGGCGAGCTCGCGCGCATCACGCAGGACATCGCCGGCGCCGCCGGGCTCGAGGACGAACGCCGGCTGCTTGATCGTCTCGTCGGACTTTCGGCCGAGGCCGAGCGCATCGCCGCCGCCACGACCTACCGCTTCGGCGCCGGCCGCGCCTACTACGCGCTGGTGCGCCGGCGCATCGAGGAGCTGCGCGAGGAGCGCGTCGAGGGACTCCAGACGATCGGCGAGTTCATGGACCGCCGCCTGGCGCCGGCCATGCGCACCTGCGAGTCGGTGGGCGAGCGGCTGGAGACGATCTCGACCCGCGTGGCGCGGGTCAGCGCGCTCTTGCGCGCGCGCGTCGACGTGGCGCTCGAGGCGCAGAACCGCGACCTGCTGGCCTCGATGAACCGGCGCGCGCACCTGCAGCTGCGCCTGCAGCAGACGGTCGAGGGCCTGTCGGTCGCCGCCATCAGCTACTACGTCGTCGGGCTCGTCGCCTACGCCGCCAAGGGTGTCAAGGGAGCCGGCCTGCCGGTCGACCCGGACATCGCCGCCGGCATCGCCATCGTCCCCGTCGCGCTCGCCGTCTGGTACGCCATCCGCCGCCTGCGCCGCCGGCTGAAGGGCGAGTAGAAAGGATCAACCACAGAGACACAGAGACACAGAGGAAGAAGAAAGAGAGGACTCCTCCGCGCGGCGCAGCCGCGCCATCATTCTTCCGCCTTTCTTCTCTGTGCCTCTGTGTCTCTGTGGTGATTCTTTTTCAGCAGTTCATCACGCGCCGGAATGCCGCGAGGAAGCGGTCGATATCCTCCTCGTCGTTGTAGACATGCGGGCTGATGCGCATGCGGCCGAGGCGGGGGGCGACGTGGACGTTCTCGGCGGCCAGGCGCGGGACCATGTCGGCGGGCATGCCCTTGGGGAAGCCGAGGCTCAGGATGTGCGGCGCGCGCACGCGCGGCTCGGGCACCAGCGCGCCGGAATTGGCAAGACCCTCGGCGAGGCGCCGGGTCAGCATGGACAGCCGCTCGATGATCGCGTCGGCGCCCCACCCGGCGACCATCTCCATGCCGATCGCCGCCATCTCCAGCGAGATGAAGTGGTCGCGCTCGCCCATGTCGAAGCGTCGCGCGTTGTCGACATAGGCCGTGTCGTCGAGATAGGGCGCGCGCTCGGCCGCGACCGCGCGCCGGCCGTAGCTGGTCTGCTCCAGCGGCACGCCGCCTTGGTGCCGCTTCGCGACGTAGAGGAACGCACGGCCATACGGCCCGAGCACCCATTTGTAGGTCGGGAAGACGAGGAAATCGGGATCGAGCGCGGCAACGTCGATCTTCATGATGCCGGCGCCGTGCGTCGCGTCGACCAGCAGCGCAGCGCCCTTGGCGCGGAGTGCCGGCGCCACGCGGTCGAGGTCGATCAGCCCGCCGTCGGACCAGTGCACCGAGGAGATCGAGGCCAGCGCCAGCGGCGGCGCGCCCGGCCGCGCGACCGTCTCGAGCACGGCGGCGGTCCAGTCGCCGTCGTCGGGACGCGCGACCACGTCGATCGCGAATCCTTCTTCGGGTGCGCGCGTCATCCATTCCAGCACCGGCGAGGAATGGTCGTCCGCCAGCAGCAGCACGCGCGATCCGCGCGGTATCTGCAGCACCTTGCCCGCCGTGGCGACGCCGTAGCCGACCGAGGAGATCAGCGCCACGTCGTCGGGCGTAGCGCCGATCAGCGCCGCCGCCGCGCGCCGAGCCCGCTCGTACTGCGCCTGCGCAAACGCCTGGTCGAGCTTCCACGGCTGCCCCTTGCGCGCGACCGCGGCGCGTCCCGCTTCCTGCGTCGCGAGCGGCAGCGGGCTCCAGGACGCGGCATTGAGGAAACAGACATCGCGCGGGATGTCGAACAGCGCGCGTTGCGAGGCCAGCATGATGGCGGCTACTCCAGAGGCAGAAGGAAGGGTCGGGCTGAAATCTCAATACGGCGTCACCGCCTTCAGCGCCAGGGCGTCGAGGCGCCGGCGCATCGCGTGCGCGAGCTTGTCCTGCCCCGCAATGCCGTAGCGCCGGGCGATGTCGACCGGGTCGGTGAGGCCGAGCCAGACCTGGCCGTTCTCCTCCCAGGCGACGGCGCGCAAGGGCAGGTCGAGCGCCGCCGCGCCGCGCGCCTGCATCAGCAGCGTGCCGGCCTTGGGATCGCCGAAGGTCAGGACCTCGGTGGCGGGCAGATCGAGGCCGGCCTTCGCGGCGCCGGCGGCATGGTCGATGCGGCCCATGATCCCCATGCCGGCCCCGCGCAGCGCCGCCTCGAGGCGCGCGATGGTCTCGTTGACCGGATACGGGCTCTGCTGCAGGCGCATCGCGTCGGACGCCGCGGGCGGGCCCAGGCGCGGGTCGTAGGCACCGGCGATGCGCCGGGCGAGCTGGGTCAGGTCGAGCCCCTCCTTGTTGGCGAGCAGCGTGACGCAGACCAGTTCCGAGGCGTCGGTGAAGCGGCTGAGGAAGGCCGAGAAGCCGCGCCCGTCGCCGGCGACGTACATCAGCCCCTTGCGGCCGGGGAAGCGCCACGCGCCCATGACCGGCACCTTGCGTCCGTCGGCAAGCGTGGCGGGCTGATAGAGCAGCGCGCGCAAGGCCGCGTCCCGCACCAGGATGCCGCCGGCCAGCCCGACGTCCCAGATGCTGACGTCCATGGCCGAGGCGAGGATCGGCCCGTCGATCAGGCGCGGCGGCGCAGCGGCCGGCGCCTGCGCCTCGCCCGCGGCGCGATAGCCGGTAGCGCGCTCGGTCGGGTTGACGAGCGCCGGATCGACAAGGAAGTCCTTGTGCCGGTCGTTGTTGCGCTCGACCGCCTCGCTGCGCACGCGCTCGGTCTCGTCGGCGAACACGGTGTGGCGCAAGCCCAGGCGCTCGAACTGGTTCCGGCGCACGAACTCGCGATAGTCCTGGCCGCTCGCCAGCTCGACGATGCGGGCGAGCAGCTTGTAGTCGGTCGCGCTGTCGGCGAGACCCTTGCCGGGCGCGAACGCCGGGGGTTTCGCCGCGGCCAGCGCCACGATCTCGCCGATCGCGTAGCTGCGCGCCGGATCGTGCGAAGGGTCGCGCGTATAGTCGGCGATGCCCGAGGCGTGCATCAGCAGATGCCGCAGGGTGACGCCGCGCCAGGCCTCGGCGACGTCGCCGAGATGCCTGGCGATCGGGTCGTCGAGCCCGAGCTTGCCCTGCTCGACCAGCTGCATCACGGCCACGGCGGTATAGGCCTCGCCCATCCGGCCGATGTCGAACAGCGTGTTCGACGAAACCAGCAGCTTCCTCCGGCTGTCGGCGACGCCGAAGCCGGTGACGCGCGGGATATAGGGCGCCTGCACGATCGCCAGCGCCATGCCGGCGACGTCGTGCTCCGCCATGAAATCCGCGATCATCGCGTCGATCGTCTGCCCGCCTGCCGTCATGCGCGGGTTGCCGCGCTGCGCGTGGGCCGGGTCCGGCGCCGTCGGCAGCATCATCAGCAGAGCAAACAGGATCGGGGCAGCCCTGCGTGGCCACATGGCGAAGTCTCCCTTGCACCGAGCCGGGCATGTACCGGGGTGCGCCGGCGCGAGGTTAGCAGGGCGGGGTCGTCCGCCGCCAGAACGTCGGCGCGCGGCCGGCAGGCGCGGTCGCGATGCAGGGCGGCCGCCCATCGCGGAAGGGGATTTCAGCGCACCTCGTTCACGTAGCAGTGACGATCCGTGCGCGCGTGATGCCGGCCCAGGATCGTGGGCGCCCCCATCTGGTCGAAGGCGATCTCGTCGATGACCAGGATCGCGGCCGGCGGATCGAGGTCCAATAGGGCGAGATCGGCGTCGTCGGCCAGCCGCGCGGTCAGCTGCTCGCGCACCGCCGAGATGCGGACGCCGTAGTGCTCGAGCAGGTGCAGGTAGATCAGCTCCGGCACGTCCTCCGCGCGCTCGGGAAAGCCGGGAAGGCGCGCGGCCGCCATCGTCATGTGGTCGGTCATGACCGGAACGCCGTCGATGCGCCGCACGCGGCGCAGGTGCAGCACGTCGGCACCGCCCGCGAGGTTGAGGCGCGTACATTCCTCCGCCGTCGCCCTCCTGCGCGCGACGTCGATCATCTCGGCGCGCGAGCGCAGCAGCGAGCCGTCCATGCCGTGCAGGCGGAAGTACTGGAAGAACGTGCGCAGGCTGTGATGCGGGCTGCGGCCGGTGACCACCGTGCCGGTCTTGCGCCGCCGCGTCAGCAGTCCCTCGGCCGTCAGCTCCGCCAGCGCGCGCCGGACCGTGCCGACGGCCACGCCGAAGCTCTGCGCCAGCGTGACCTCGCCGGGAAGCTGCGTGCCGGGCGGGAACTGGCCGAACAGGATCGCCTCCGAGAGCTGGCGTTTGACCAGCTCGTAGAGCGGCACGCCCGCCGACTCGCCGAGCCGGCGGAATCCCTGGGCGATGCTCTCAGGCGTGTTGACAAGCGTCATGAACGGCGTTTCTATTTCTATAAAGAATATAGAAATAATCGCTGCGCAGGGGAAGCACGTTCGACGTGGCGGAGGCCGCCTTATCGCCCGGGCTCGTGCGGGCGCTGGCTCGGATCGGGAGCGACGAGGCCCCGATGCTGGACGACCTGTCCCGGCTGATCGCCGTCGACACGTCCTTTCCCCCGGGTGACGGCTACGCGGCCTTCGCGGACCTGCTGGAAGACCTGCTCGGGCCGCTCGGCTTTGCGTTCCGGCGCGTCAGCGTGCCGCGCGAGATGTGGTTCGCCGGCGACGGCAGCGGTGCGGGCGAACGCGTGAACCTGCTGGCGGCGCGGGCGTCGAACCTGGAACCGTGCAGCCTCTATTTCCACACCGACACCGTACCGGCAGGCGCCGGCTGGTCGCGGCCGCCGTTCGCGCTGACGCGCGAGGGCGCGCGTCTCTACGGCCGCGGTGCGGCGGACATGAAGGGCGCCATCGCCGCGGCGCTGGCCGCGCTGCGCGCGGCGCGCGCGCAGGGCGTCGCGCTGCGCTACGACCCGGTGCTGCTGTTCTGCACCGACGAGGAAGGCGGGCTCTATCCGGGTGTGCGCTATCTCGCCGAGCAGGGCCTGATCCGGGGCCATCTGATGAATTTCAACGGCGGCGCGGCGCCGCGGGTCTGGGCCGGCTGCTTCGGCAGCATCGACCTGATGATCCGCGTGTCCGGGCGCGGCGGGCATTCCGGCGATCCGGGCGACGGCGTCAACGCGGTCGAGGAGTCCGTGCCGCTGCTGCAGGCGCTGATGGCGCTGAAGGCGCGCGTCGAGGCGCGCGCTTCGGCGCTGCCGCCACCCCCGCATTTCAACGGCCGGCCGCTTTCCTCCCGGCTGACCGTGGCGGCGGCGCAGGGCGGGCAGAAAGGCTCGTCCCTGCCCGCCCGCTTCGACGTCCTGGTCAACCGCCGCTACGCGCCGGAAGAGGATTTCGCGGCGGTGCGCGCGGAACTCGAGGCGACCGTGGCGGAAGCGATGCGCCATTCCCGCGCGCGCGCGGTCGAGACCGAGATCATCGGCCACCTGGCCCCGGTCGCCGACCCGACCGGCCCGCACTGGCCGCGCTGGTGCGCGGCGATGGCGCGCGGGTTCGGCTTCCCGCCCGAACGCTTCCGCGCCTGGGGCTCCTCGACCAGTTCGGACATGGGCTGGGTGCAGCGGGCGGGCGCGAGCGAGATCCTGCTGGGCGGGCTGGTCCGGCCCGGCTGCAACGCGCATGCGCCCGACGAATTCACGACCGTCGAGGACGTGACCGCGCTGGCGCGCGCCATCCTGCTCTATCTCAGCGCCGATTTCGCCGAAGAGATCGCGCTGCCGACCGCTCGAGTCCGAAACGAAAACGAGGGAGACGTACGATGACCGGGATGTTCCACGTCCACCGCCGCAGTTTCCTCGCCGGCGCGGCCGCGCTCGGCGGCGGGCTGCTGCTGCCGCACGGGCCGCTCCTGGCGCAGACGCCGAAGCGCGGCGGCACGCTGCGCATGAGCGTCGACCAGGCGGCCGCCAAGCTCAACCCGCTGCTCACGCGCGTGAACCCGGAGTACCTGCTGGCCGAGCTGCTCTACAGCAGCCTGACGCGGCTGGACCTGAACATGGCCGCCGCGCCCGACCTGGCCGAGAGCTGGACCAATTCCGCCGACCTGACGCAATGGACGTTCAAGCTGCGCAAGGGCGTCGTGTTCCATGACGGCAGCCCCTGCACCGCGGCGGACGTGGCGGCGACCTTCGAGGCGATCCTCGATCCCAAGACCGCGTCGCCCGCGCGGCAGAACATCGGCCCGGTCGAGAAGGTGACCGCCGCCGACGAGACCACGGTCGTCTTCAAGCTGACCGGCCCCTATGCCGACCTGCCGGTGGCGCTCGCCTACACCAACGCCAAGATCGTGCCGGCCGCGGCGATCAAGCAGGGCCTCGCCCGGCTCGACCGCGAGGCGGTCGGCACCGGTCCGTTCAAGCTGGTGTCGTTCGAGCCGGAACGCCAGGTCGTGGTCGAGCGCAACCCGAGCTACTACGACAAGGCGCGGCCCTATCTCGACCGCGTGCAGATCGTGGTCTATCCCGACGCCAGCGCCGAGGTCTCGGCGCTGATCGCGGGCGACACCGACCTGATGCTGAACACGGTGCCGACCGAGTTCGCGCGGCTGCAGAAGGCCGCGGGCGTCAAGGCGCTGCGCCAGCCCTCCGGCCAGTTCTGCAACGTCAACATGGCCTGCGACAAGCCGCCGTTCAACGACGTGCGCGTGCGCCAGGCCCTGGCGCTGACGATCGACCGCGCCGCCATGGTCAACTTCGTGACCGAGGGCTACGGCACGCCGGGCAACGACACGCCGCTCAACAAGGCCTACCGATTCTACAGCGACCTGGCCCTGAAGAAGCCGGACATCGCCGCGGCGAAGAAGCTCTTGGCCGACGCCGGGCACGCGAAGGGGCTCGACCTGACGCTGATCGCCTCGGACCGGCCGGGCGTGCGCACGCAGCTGGCGGTGGCGACGCGCGAGATGGCGAAGCCCGCCGGCTTCAACATCAACGTGCAGACCATGCCGCACGCGACCTATCTCGACCAGGTCTGGAAGAAGGGCAGCTTCTACATCGGCTTCTACAACATGCAGGCGACCGCCGACGCGATCTTCGCGCTGCTCTACACCTCGAACGCGGCCTGGAACGAGACGCGCTGGAACAACGCCGCCTTCGACAAGGCGGTCGGCGAGGCGCGCACGACGGTCGACGAGACGAAGCGCCGGCAGCTCTACGCCGAGGCGCAAAAGCTGATGCACGAGCAGGTTCCGTCGATGATCCCGGTCTTCTTCGACCTGCTCGCGGCGCAGCGCGACTACGTCCAGGGCTACCAGCTGCACCCGCGCGGCGCGGTGTTCCGCCTCGACTACGCCTGGCTCGGCGACGGCGCGCCGAAGCGGGGGTGACGCGCCGGCTCCTTCCATGTGGCGCCGCGGCCCCCCCCCCCAACACCGGCGAAGGGGGGATAATCGGACCGCGTGGG
>CAZLBB010000070.1:0-26963 GCA_964557415.1 uncultured Rhodospirillaceae bacterium | reverse complement strand
GCTCCGACGGCTGTCCGGCCGCAATCGCTACATGATCGCGCCAAGACCGGAGGGCATGTCAAGCCGGCCCCGGCTGGTCGGCCGTTGATCCGGCCGACCGTCCAAGCCCGACGCGCGCTAGCGTGGTGGAATCGGCGCTGTTCCCGCAGGGTCCGCCATCTCCTGGGCGATGCGCATGAAGGCACGCACCGCGGTCAGGCGCAGGCGCTCGGCCAGGCACACGACGTACTCGCCGACGTCGAAGGCGGCGTCGGGGACCTCGAGCACGGCGAAGCGCTCGTCGGGCACGAACTCGCGCGCGAAGGCGACGCCGACGCCGAGGCCCGAGGCGACCGCCTCGCGCACCGCCTCGCGCCCGTCGATGTCCATGATCGCGCCGATGCGCACCTGCGCCTGCGCCATCGCCTGCTCGAACACCGCGCGGGTGACCGAGCCGGGCTCGCGCAGCACCATGTCGAGGCCCTCGAGCTCGCTGACCGCGAGCCGGCGGCGCGTGGCCAGCGCGTGCCCGCGCGGCACGAACACGATCAGCCGGTCGCGGCGATAGGGAATGCTGTGGAAGCGCGGCGCCGGCGGCTGCCGCGCCGTGACCCCGACATCGGCCTGGTAGTCGGCGAGCTGCCTGAGCACCGCGTCGGAATTGCCGATCGCCAGCGACAAGGCGAGCCCGGCATGGCGGCGCTTGAGCTCGGCCATGATCGGCATGGCGTGCACCGCGTTGTCGGCGCTGATGCGCAGCTGGCCGATGGTCAGCTCCTTGGAGCCCGCCAGCAGCGCCTCGGCGTCGCCTTCCAGCGCGAACAGCCGGTCGGTGATGGCATAGAGCTGGCGGCCGATCTCCGTCATCTGCACGAAGCGGCCGCGCCGCTCGAACAGGCGGATGCCGTAGGCCGTCTCCATCGCCTTCACCTGGCCGGAGAGATTGGGCTGGCTCAGGCCCGCCGCCCGGGCGGCGCGGGTGAAGCTGCCTTCGCGGGCGACCAGATGGAAGGCGCGGAGCTGCGCGTGCTTCATGGCCTCAGTATATATGATACAAATAGTTCTTATAAAACCTATATATTGGACCGATTGTAGCGGGCCGCCCTATCCTGGCCGCCATCGATTCCGAACCGCAGGGACACCGCCATGCCCCAGGCCCCCAAGCCCGTGCCCGCCGTCTCCGAAACCGGCGACCCGCTGCTGCTGACGCCGGGGCCGCTGACGACATCGAAATCGGTCAAGGCGGTCATGCTGCACGACTGGGGCTCGCGCGACGCCGCGTTCATCCGCATCAATCGCGAGATGCGCGAGCGCATCACGGAAGCGGCCGGCGGCGCGGGCACGCACACGACGGTGCCGATGCAGGGCAGCGGCACCTTCGCGGTCGAAGCGATGATCGGCACGTTCGTGCCGCGCCGGGGCAAGCTCCTGATCCTGGTCAACGGCGCCTATGGCAAGCGCGCCGCCAGGATCTGCGAATACGCCGGCCGCGCCTGCGTCGTGGAGGAGACGCCGGAGGACACGCCGCCGGACCTGGCGAAGCTCGACGCCGCGCTGAGGGCCGATCCCGCCGTCACCCACGTGCTCGTGGTCCACTGCGAGACGACGAGCGGCATCTTGAACCCGGTCGCCGAGGTGGCCGACATCGTGAAGCGCCACGGCCGCCGCCTGCTGGTCGATTCGATGAGCGCCTTCGGCGCGCTGCCGATCGACGCGCGCGCGGTGACGTTCGACGCGCTCGCCTCGTCGAGCAACAAGTGCATCGAGGGCATCCCCGGCTTCGGCTTCGTCGTCTGCAACCAGGCGGCGCTGGAACAGGCCAAGGGCAACGCGCACGCGCTCAGCCTCGACCTCAACGACCAGTGGAAGGCGCTGGAGACGACGGGCCAGTACCGCTTCACGCCGCCGATCCACGCGATCGTGGCGCTGCACAAGGCGATCGAGGAATGGATCGCCGAAGGCGGCGTGGCCGGGCGCGGCAGGCGCTATCGCGACAATTGCCGCACGCTGATCGAGGGCATGCGGGCGCTGGGCTTCGACACGCTGCTGCCCGACCGGCTGCAGGCGCCGATCATCGTCACCTTCCACATGCCGCGCGACGCGAAGTTCCACTTCCAGACCTTCTACGACCGGCTGAAGGACCGCGGCTACGTGATCTATCCGGGCAAGCTGACCGTGGCCGACAGCTTCCGCATCGGCTGCATCGGGCGGCTCTACCCGAAGGACATGGCGGGCGCGGTCGAGGCGGTGAAGGCGGTGGTCGCGGAGCTCGGCGTGACCCAGTGCGGCGCGCGGCGGGCCGCGTGAGCGAGGCTCGCATGGCGCCGATCGCGGTCAACGGCCGCCGCTATGCCCGACCGGCAGGCCCGGTCGTGGTCGTGTGCATCGACGGCTCGGAGCCGGGCTACATCGAGGCGGCGGCCGCGACCGGCCGCGCGCCCTACCTCGAGCGGATCCTGAAGCAGGGCACCAGCCGCATCGCCGACTGCGTCGTGCCGAGCTTCACCAACCCCAACAACCTGTCGATCGTCACCGGCGTGCCGCCGTCGGTGCACGGCATCTGCGGCAACTACTTCTTCGACCGCGAGTCGGGCGCGGAAGTAATGATGAACGACCCGAAGCTGCTCAGGGTCGGCACGATCTTCAAGGCGTTCCAGGACCAGGGCGCTTCCGTCGCCATCGTCACCGCCAAGGACAAGCTGCGCAAGCTGCTCGGCCATGGCCTCAGGATCGGCCCCAAGGCGGTCTGCTTCTCCTCCGAGCTGGCCGACAAGGCGACGCTCGAGGAGAACGGCATCGCCGACGTGCCGGCGCTGGTCGGCATGGGCGTGCCCGACGTCTACAGCGCGGGCCTGAGCGAGTTCGTCTTCGCCGCCGGCGTCAAGCTGATGCAGCGGTCGCGGCCGGACCTGATGTATCTCTCGACCACCGACTACATCCAGCACAAGCACGCGCCCGGCACACCGGTCGCCAACGACTTCTACGTCATGATGGACGGCTACCTGGCGCGGCTCGACGCCATGGGCGCCGTCGTGGCGCTGACCGCCGACCATGGCATGAACGCCAAGCACGACGCGGCCGGGCAGCCCGACGTGATCTACCTGCAGGAGCTGCTCGACCAGTGGCTCGGCGCCGCCAAGGCGCGCGTGATCCTGCCGATCACCGACCCCTATGTCGTGCATCACGGCGCGCTCGGCTCGTTCGCCACGGCCTACCTGCCCGACGGCGCCGACGTCGAGGCCGTCAGGAAACGCATCGCCGCCGTGCCCGGGATCGAGCTCGCGCTCGCGCGCGCCGAGGCCTGCCGGCGCTTCGAGCTGCCGGAGGACCGCATGGGCGACGTGGTCGTCGTGTCGACCCGGCACAAGGTGATCGGCACGGCGCGGGCGCGGCACGACCTCTCGGGCCTCAAGGAGCCGCTGCGCTCGCACGGCGGCGTCTCGGAGCAGAAGGTGCCGCTGATCCTCAACCGCAGGACCGACCTGCCGGACGACGCGCGGCTGCGCAATTTCGACGTGTTCGACGTGGCGCTGAACCACGTCAAGGAACTGGTGGTGACCCATGCGCGCTAAGGCTTCCAAGACCCCGCCCGTCAACCCGATCCGCCACGAGCACCTGCGCATCGCCGGCCGCAAGGTCGACGGCGACGGGCACATCGAGGTGCTGAACCCCTACAACAACGCCGTGGTCGGCACCGTGCCGCGCGCGAGGGCCGAGCAGGTGCGCGACGCGTTCGACATCGCCGGGCGCTACACGCCCAAGCTCACGCGCTACGAGCGCCAGCGCATCCTGATGAAGGCGGGCGAGATCATCGCCGCGCGGCGCGAGGAGATCGCCGACGTGATCACGGCCGAGAGCGGGCTGTGCAAGAAGGACTCGCTCTACGAGGCCGGGCGCGCCTACGACGTGTTCACGCTGGCGGGCCAGCTCGCGATCCTCGACGACGGCCAGACCTTCTCCTGCGACATCACGCCCCACGGCAAGGCGCGCAAGATCTTCACCACGCGCCATCCGCTGCGCTGCATCAGCGCGATCACGCCGTTCAACCACCCGCTCAACATGCCGGCGCACAAGATCGCGCCGGCCATCGCCACCAACAACTGCGTGGTGCTGAAGCCGACCGAGCTGACGCCGCTGACGGCGCTGCTCCTGGCCGACATCCTGTACGACGCCGGCCTCCCGCCGGAGATGCTGTCGGTCGTTACCGGGCGCCCGGAGGACATCGGCGACGAGATGATCGTCAACCCGAACGCCGAGCTGGTGACCTTCACCGGCAGCGTGCGCGTCGGCAAGATGATCGCCGAGAAGGCCGGCTACCGCCGCGTGATCCTGGAGCTGGGCGGCAACGACCCGCTGATCGTCATGGAGGACGCCGACCTCGACAAGGCGGCCGAGCTCGCGGTCGCCGGCGCCACCAAGAACTCCGGCCAGCGCTGCACGGCGGTCAAGCGCATCCTGGCGGTCGCCGCGATCGCCGAAGACTTCGTGCGGCTGGTGCTGCAGAAGGCGCGCAAGCTCAAGTGCGGCGACCCGATGGATCCCAAGACCGACGTCGGCACGGTGATCAACGAGCGCTCGGCCGCGCTGTTCCAGCGCCGGGTCGAGGACGCGGTCGCCAAGGGCGCCGTGCTGCTCCACGGCAACGACCGCCGCGGCGCGCTGTTCCCGCCGACCGTGGTGGACAAGGTGCCGTACGACTGCGAGCTGGTGCGCGAGGAGACCTTCGGCCCCGCCATCCCGGTCATCCGCGTCAAGGACATCGACGACGCCATCCGCGTGTCGAACTCGACCGCCTACGGCCTCAGCTCCGGCGTCTGCACCGACAAGCTCGACTACATCACGCGTTTCGTGAACGAACTGCAGGTCGGCACGGTCAACATCTGGGAAGTGCCGGGCTACCGCATCGAGATGTCGCCCTTCGGCGGCATCAAGGACTCCGGCCTCGGCTACAAGGAAGGCGTGCTCGAGACGATGAAGGCCTACACCAACGTGAAGACCTTCTCGCTCCCCTGGGCGGCTTGAGCCAGGCGCCTCATCCGATCGCCTACCGCTCCCGGAGCGCCGTGTAGCGCGCCTTGATGAAGGGCTTGGTGAGGTAGTCGAGCACGGTGCGCTTGCCGGTCAAGATGTCGACCTGGGCCACCATGCCGGGGATGATCGGCAGCGCCTCGCCCTTGGCGTTCCTGAGCTGGGTCTCGAGCGTGCGCACGCGGATCAGGTAGAAGCTGTTGCCCTGCTTGTCGACGATGGTGTCGGCGCTGATCTGCTCGACCTCGGCCTCGAGCCCGCCGTATATCGTGAAGTCGTAGGCGGTCAGTTTCACCTTCGCCTTCTGGCCGGGATGCAGGAAGGCGACGTCGCGCGGGTTGACCTGGGCCTCGACCAGCAGCGCTTCCTCGACCGGCACGATCGAGACGATGTCCTGGCCGGGCTGGATCACGCCGCCCACCGTGTTGACGTGCAGCTGCTTGACGATTCCCTTGACCGGCGAGCGCACCTCGGTGCGCGTGACGCGGTCCTTCTTGCCGGCCATGTTCTCCTGCGCCGCCGACATGCGCACATTGCGGTCGTTGAGCTCCTTCAGCGCCTCGGAGCGGAAGTTGTCGCGCCGCTCGCGGATGCGCTGGTCGACCTCGGCGATGCCGGCGCGGGCCTTCGGGATGTTGGCGAGCGCGGAGGCGATGGCCGCCTGCAGCTCGGTCACCTGGCGCTCGAGGCGCAGCAGCTCGACCTGCGAGACGATGCCCTGCCTCACCAGCGGCGCGGTCAGGTCGTACTCCTTCCTCACCAGCGCGTAGCCTTCCTGCGCGGCGCGCAGCTTGGACTGCAGCTCCTCGACCTCCTGCTGCTTCTGCGTGCGCTGCTGCTGCAGCACGCCGACCAGCGAGTCGAACTCGGTCTTGCGCGCGCGGTAGAGGTCGCGCTCGCGCCGCACCAGGTCGGGCCGGTCGCGCACGAGGTCGGGCGGGAACACCGGCTCGCGCCCCTCGGCCTCGGCCTGCAGCCGCGCGACCGAGGCGAGCAGGCCGAAATAGGTCTCCTCCATCTCGCGGAAGCTGGCGCCGGCCGCCGTGGCGTCGATGCGCATGAGCACCTGGTCGGCTTCGACCTCCTGGCCCTCGCGCACCAGGATCTCGGACGCGATGCCGCCTTCCAGGTTCTGCACGACCTGGATCTGCCGCGACGGGATCACCTTGCCCAGGCCCGGCGTCACCTCGTCGAGCTCCGCCCGGCTCATCCAGAACAGCGACACGCCGATCAGCGCCACCAGCGTCACGAGCGTGGCCACCGCGGCGATGCGCGGCCCGCGCATCATGTCGACGCGCAGCGCCGTGGGCTGCAGGGTCGTGGCGCGCGCGCTCATGGACCCGCGCCCCTCAATCCGCCGCCTGGCGGGCGCGCGCGCCGCCGAGGGCGGCCAGCACCTCGTCGCGCGGGCCGTCGGCCACGACCTTGCCGCGGTCGATCAGGATCACGCGGTCGACCAGTTCGAGCAGCGCGGCGCGGTGCGTCACCAGCACCAGCGTACGCCCGGCGAGCCACTTGCGCATGGCGTCGAGGAACTTGCGCTCGACCGTGTTGTCGAGATGGCTGGTCGGCTCGTCCAGCGCCAGGATCGCGGGCTCGGCGATCACGGCGCGCGCCAGCGTGATGAGCTGGCGCTGGCCGCCCGACATGTTGAAGCCGCGCTCGCCCACGGCCTGGCCGAGCCCGCGCGGCCATTGCCTGGCCGAATCCGCCAGGCCCGACAGCTCGACCGCGCGCAGGACCTGCTCGTCGGTCGCGTGCGGCACGCCCTGGGTCAGGTTGTCGCGCACGGTGCCGTGGAACAGCACCGAGTCCTGCGGCACGTAGCCGACCTGGCGGCGCAGGTCGGCGAGGTCGATCTGGCGGATGTCGAGGTCGTCGACGCGGATGTAGCCCGAGGTCGGCTCGTACAGCCGCTGCATCAGCCGGAGGATCGTGCTCTTGCCCGAGCCGACGCGGCCCAGCACCGCCACGCGCTCGCCCGGCCGGATGGCGAAGCTGACGCCGTCGAGCACGGCCGTGTCCTCGCCGGGATAGCGGAACTCGACGTCCTTGAACTCGATCGACCCCTTGAGCTGCGGCACGTGCAGCGGCTGGTCCTCGGCCGACTGCTCGACCGGCAGCGCCATCATCTTCGCGATCGCGTCGAGGGCCTGGCGCATCTGGTCGGTGCGCACCAGCAGGCCGGCGAGCTGGCCGAGCGGCGCCATGATGCGCGAGCCCAGCATCATGCAGGCGATCAGCGCGCCGCTGGTGAGCTTGCCGTCCATCATCTCGTACGTGCCGGCGACGATGATGGCGACGGTCAGCAGCATGCTGACGGTGACGGTGAAGTTGCTGGCGAACGCCGTCAGCATCTTGATGCGCATGCCCGAGGCGGCGCTGAGCGCCACGAAATGCTCCCAGTGCCGCTTGGCCCAGGACTCGGCGCGCACCGCCTTGATCGTCTCGATGCCGTTCAGCACCTCGAACAGCAAGGCGTTCTTCTGCGTCGATTCGCGCGTGGCCCGCCGCACCGCGTTGCGCAGCGGCCAGTGGATGAGAAGCCCGGCGACGAACACCAGCGGCACGGCCAGCGCCGCCGTCAGCGCCACGACGGGACCGCCGATGAAATAGAGCACGGCCAGGAACAGCAGGATGAACGGCATGTCGCCGAAAACGGTGATCGTGGCCGAGCCGAGGAACTCGCGCACCTGGTCGAAGTCCTTGAGCGTCACCGCCAGGCTGCCGGCGGAGCGCGGCCGGACCTCGCCCTTGAGGCCCAGCACCTGCTCGAACATGCGGTTGCCGAGGACGACGTCGAGCCGCTTCCCGGCGGCGTCGATCATATAGCCGCGCAGCGTGCGCAGGACGAAGTCGAAGCCCGCGACCGCGACCACGCCGGTGGCGAGCACCCACAGCGTCTCGATCGCCGCGTTGGGCACGACGCGGTCGTAGACCGCCATGGTGAAGACCGGGCTGACCAGCGCCAGGATGTTCACGACGACCGTCGCCAGCACGGCATGGGCGAAGATCCAGCCGTTGCGCCAGAGCCCGCCCCAGAACCACGAGCGCGACTGCGGCAGGTCGAGGATGTGCGAGCGCGTGTCGAACTGGAACAGCGGGCGGACATAGAACGCCTCGCCGGCGTAGAGCCGGCCCAGCTCGTCGAGCGCGACCTGCCGCGTGCCGTCGCCGGCGCGCGGCTCGTACACCTCGGCGCGGTTGCGCTTGGCCAGGCGCAGGAGCACGGCGGCGCGGCCGTCCTTGAGCGTCAGGATCGCCGGCAGCGCCAGGCGCGGGATGTCCTTGAGCGCGACGGCGTCGTGGGTCGCGACCATGCCGATGCGCCGGCAGGCGGGCTCGAGCGCCGCCGCCGCCAGCCGGCCGCCGTCGAGCGGCAGGCCGGCGCGCAGCTGCTCCGGCGTGTAGGCGCGGCCGTAGAAGCGGGTGAGGAAGGCGAGGCAATCGGCCAGCGGATCGTCCGGCGGCCCCGCCGGGACCGCCGGCGGCGCTGCGTCCGGCTCGACCGGCTCAGATGGCCGCCCGGCGCGCTCGCGCGCGGAGTCCGCGCGCTGCTGCGTCGCCGTCACGGCCGGACGAATCGGCGTTGCCGCGTTTTTCATCAATCTTTTCAAAACCTTCCGCTCGTCCAAGGCAGCGGTCCGGCGCCGCCAAGCGGGGACGGTTCTTATACCACCCCTGGAAAGGGCGGCCTAGGCAAATGCAAGGGCCGGAGCAAGGCCGGCCTGCGCCGAATTCAATCCGCGGGCAGGCCGAGGACGGCGCGCAGCTGGCCGAGCGCGAAGGCGAGGCGGTACTGGGCGAGCAGCAGCAGGTAATCGCTGTCCGTGAGCGCCGCGCTGGCCTCGAAATGCTCGATCTGGGCGTCGAGCACGTCGAGCAGCTTGCGCTTGCCGAGCTCGAACTGGGCGACATAGTCGTCGAGCGTGCGCTTGGACGACTGCACGTGGTCGCGCTGCGGCACCAGCCGGTCCTGCACCGTCTGCAGGTTGCGGTAGAAGACGCTGGTGTCCTCGCGCAATTGCCGGCGCGTCTCGCCGTCCTGGAAGCCCGCGGCGGCGGCCTGGGCGCTGCGCCGCGCGACCGTGGCCTGGTCGAAGAAGCCGTTGAAGAGGTTGTAGCGCAGCTTCAAGAGCACGGTGACGCTGCTTTCGCGGCCGAGCACGCCGTCGAGATTGTCGCCCGTGTTGCCCTGCACCTCGAAGTCGAGCCGCGGATAGTAGGCCGAGCGCGCCGCCTCGATGTCGTAGCGCGCGGCGTCCACGCGATAGGCGGTGACGAACACCGCCGGGTTGCGCTTGAGCGCCTCGTCGAGCGCGGCATCGAGCGTCGGCGGAGCAGCGAAAACCCGCTCGCCCGGCCGCACCAGGTTCCTGGGCTCCTCGCCGACGAACTCGGCGAAGCGCGCGCGGGCGACGCGCATCTCGCCCTGGCGGCGCGTAAGCCCGGTATTGGACAGCGCCAGGCGCGCATTGACCTGCTCGAGGTCGAGCGCGTCGCTCAGGCCCTGGTTGACGCGCGCCGCCACCTTGTCGCGGATGTCCACGTGGTAGTCGCGGTTGGCGAGCGCGAGGCGCGCGATCTCGGTCGTGCGCAGCACGTCGAGATAGATCTCGCAGACGCGGTTGGCGATGCGCTCCGAGATCTCGGCCACGCGCCGCTCGGCCGCGCGCCGCTCGGCCTCGGCCGCCAGCTCCCGGCTCGACGTGCCGAAGCCGTCGAACACGAGCTGGCGGATGGTGAGGGAATTGTCGGTGCGCAGCAGGTGCCGGCCGGAATTGTCGTCCGGCTCCTTCTGCACGCGCGAGCGGGTGCTGGGATCGTTGGTGTATTCGTAGCCGCCGGACGATTCGAGGTCGACGCGCGGCAGGAAGCCGGCGAAGCGCACGTCGACCTGCCGGTCGGCCGCGCGCAGCAGGGCGCGGTCGCGCTGCACCTCGGGATTGGCGCGGATCGTGTCGGCCGCGACGTCGGCGATCGTGCGCTCGGCCGCCAACGCCGGCGGCGCCGACAGCAGCAGCGCGGCCGCCAGCCACGCCGCCGCCGCACCCGGCACAGGCAGCCGCGGCTTCCCCTGCGCCACGTCTCGTCCCCCGCCCCTTCGGCCGCGCCGCCTAGTTCGCTCCGCCCTTCGGCTTGCCGTTGCCGTTTCCGTTCATGGCGACCGGTACGCCGACCGTCTCCAGCACGGCGCCCATGGTGAACAGGAGCTGGTAGTGGCTGAGGACGATCAGGTATTCGCCGTCGGTGCGCGAAATTTGCGACTGGAACAGCTCGTTCTGCGCGTCGAGCAGGTCGAGCAGCGAGCGGCGGCCGAGCTCGAACTGCTGGCGGTAGCCTTTCAGCACCTTCTCGGCCGTCTCGGTGTGCAGCCGGAGCGGAATGATGCGCTCGTCGGCGGTCGCCAGCGTGCGGAAGGCGACGCGCACGTCCTCGCGGATCTGCCGGCGCTGCTCGAGGTCGTCCTGCTGCGCGGCGTTGGCCTGCTCGCCGGCGCGGCCGCGCCGCGCCACGTCGCCGAACCCGTTGAACACATTGTAGCGCATGCGCATGCGCGCGATGGCGTCGCTGTCGCGGCCCTTGGCGCCGTCGAGGTCGCGCCCGGTCGAGCCGAGCAGCTCGACGTCGAGGCGCGGGTAGAAGGGCGCGTCGGCCGCCTTGTAGTCGTACTGGCGGGCGCGGTAGTTGGCCGCCGTGGCCTGGGCCGACGGGTTGCGCTCGACCGCCATCCGCACCGCCTCGTCCTCGTCGCGCGGCCGGCGCCAGTTGGGCACGCCGGGATTGGTGAGGTCCCTGGGCAGTTCCCCCACCACTTCGCTGTAGCGCGCAATGGCGTTGCGCAGCTCGCCCTTGCGCTGCTCGAGGTTCGACCGACCGAGCGCCAGCCGGCTTTCGGCCTGGTCGACGTCGGAACCGGTGCCGCGGCCGGCGCGCGCGAGCTGGCGGATCTGGTCCGTGATCGACGACAGCTCGGCGACGTTCTTCTCGGCGTAGTCGACGAATTCCTGCGTGCGCAGCACATCGAGATAAAGCTGGACGGTGCGCAGGCCCAGCTGCTCGCCGGTCGCCTGCACGACGTCCTTGGACCCCGCGTAGTCCTCGCGCGCCGAGCCGACGGTATTCGACGTCAGGAACCCGTCGAACGCCATCTGGCGGAAGGTGACCGAGTTGTCCTGGCGGAAGCGCGACACGCCGGCCGGGTCCTCGCCGGGCGTGCGGGTGACGCGCGTGCGCGTGCTGGGGCTGGTCGTGTACTCGTAACCGGCCTCGGACTCGAGATCGACCGTGGGCAGAAAGCCGGAATTGGCCTGGTCGATGCCATCCTTGGCGCCGCGGCTGAAGGCTTTGTCGCGCTGCAGCAGCGGATGCTTGGCGAGCGTCGTCTCGACCGCTTCCTTGAGCGTGCGCGCCTCGGCCGGCCCGGCGGCCAGCAAGGCGGCAGCCGCAAGCACGATGGCGGCAGGCACCGTCCGGCCGCCCGCCGCCCAGGATTTTCCCAACCGCCGCATCGTCGTCGCGCTCCCCAGGGTTGGTTTATTTAAACTCATTTGATATCGCAAAAGTCGGCTTGACGCATCAGCCCCCATTGGGTTTTTCCCGCTTGGCCTGCGGCGAATCACCCTCTGTGGCGGAAACGTCACACCGGCCCCTCGCCGACCGATATCACGCGGCGAATTTCGTCGGACTTGAACCCCAGGGCCATGGGGCGGCGGACGCCTTGCAGGATGGCCACGTCGTAGAGTTCGCTGACCACGCCCTCCAGCCGCAACCAATGGACGGCATCGCCGCTCTTCAGGTCGATCACCTGCAGCGCGCAGCGCGCCTCGACCTTCTGCTCCTTGAGCCGGTCGTCGAGCTCGAGCCCGGCGAAGGTGCGGTTCTCGCGCGGCTTGGACAGGCCGACCACGGCAAAGTCGTCGCAGAAGGCGAGGCCGCGCAGGTAGCCCGGGCAGAACGCCACCGGCACGAAGCGCTTGGCCTTGAGGTCGCACCAGCCGAACTCGCCGGTGCCCGAGTTCAGCAGCCACAGCTTGCCGCGGTGGAAGCGCGGCGAATGCGGCATGCTGAGGCCCTCGACGACGACCGCGTTCTTGTCGACGTCGACCAGCACGCCGCCGTCGCGCCGCTTGTCGCGCCAGCCGTCCGCCACGTCGGTGGTCGACACGGCGGTGACGTAACGCGGCTTGCCGCCGACCATCGCCAGCCCGTTCAGGTGGCAGCGGTCCTCGGCGGCCAGCCGCGACAGGAAGGGCGGCCGCCACAGCGGCACGAAGCTGTGCGTCTCGCTGACCGTGGCGAGGCAGCCGAACAGCGTGTTGACGAAGACCGGCCGGCCCGAGGCGTCGACCGCCACGTCGTGCACGTCGAGATCGCCCGTGATCCAGCCGACCTTGGGCACGTAGAGCGCGTCGTGGCCCTGGTGCTGCTCGCCCGTGCTTAGGACGTTCTCGAAGCGGAAGAGCTGGTAGAGCGTCGCCAGGTAGAGGCTCTTGCCGTGCGCCGCCAGGCCCATGCCGCGCGGGAAGGTGCGCTCGTGCACCGACAGGCTGCCGTCGGGCTTGAGCCCGATCAGGAACAGCTTGCCGGCCTGATAGGTCGAGAAGGCGAGGCCGGCCTTGCGCTCGTTCAGCCAGGCGGTGAACTGGCGCGAGGTCGAGATCTCGAGCTTGGGCTCTACCTGCGCGGGGGGTGCGGCGGTCGTGGCCATCGGGGCGTGCTCACTTCGCGTTCGTTCGGCGCTGCCGCCCGGTCTTACCACCTCTCCGGCGGGGCGGGTCCGGCCGATCGACACCGGGCGCGCCGAAAATTTCGGTGTGTCGGCCTGCCAAATGGGGCTTGACGCGCCTGCCCGGTCCGGTCACGGCGCGTTCACCGTCATGGCATTGTCGACCACCACCTGGATCGCGGGCGCGGCATCGTAGGTGCAGAGCGTGAAGCCGGCGCCGCCGCTGTCGGCCAGGCCCACGGTCCAGCCGCCGAGCAGGTTCACCGTGTCGCCGGCCTCGCCCAGGATCGTCACGGCGTTGTCGATCCCGGCCTCGCCGTTGACGTCCGAATTCTGGACAGCCAGGTCGAGGATGTCGGACGCCTCGATGTCGATCGCGTCGGCGATGCCGTTGGTAAAGTCGAGCTGCTCGATGCCCTGGATCTTGGCGCTGACATCGCCGAGGTCGATGGTGCCGCCGACCGCCGCCTCGAACAGCAGCCGGTCGTCGTTGCCGCCGCCGTCGACGCGCTGGAAACCGAGGTCGGCGACCGAGATCAGGTCGTTGCCGGCGCCGCCCTCGAACACGTCGGCGCCGCCGTTGCCCGTGAGCACGTCGTCGCCCTGCCCGCCGACGAAGCGCTCGTCGGCCGCGGTGCCGGTGAAGCTGTTGGCGCCGCTGTCGCCCAGGAACGTCACCGACGCCGTGAAGTCGCCGCCGAACAGCACGTAGCTGCTGCCGGAATAGGCGCCGTGCGGGCTGGCCAGGGTCGCACCGACGATCAGGTCGTCGAACCCGTCGCCGTTCACGTCGCCGGCCGCCGCGACCGGCGTGCCGAAATTGCCGCCGGCTCCGTCGAGCCGGAATCCGTCGCTGCCGTCGAGCGCGGAAAGATCGATCGCCGAGGCGAAGCCGCCGGCCTTGCCGTACACGATGTAGACGTGGTCGGCGTAGCGCGTGCCGACGATCAGGTCGTCGAACCCGTCGCCGTTCACGTCGCCGGCCGAGGAGACGGAGCGGCCCGACTGATCGGTTCCCACGCCGTCCAGGCGGAAGCCGGTCGTCCCGTCCAGGCCCGACAGCGCGATCGCCGGGTCGAATCCGCCGGCATGGCCGAACACCACGTAGCTGCGGCCGTTGTTCGGGCTGCCATAGGGCGCGCCGACGATCACGTCGTCGAACCCGTCGCCGTTCACGTCGCCCGCCGACGCGACCGAGCGGCCGGCCTGGTTGCCGCCCACCGCGCCGTCGAGCCGGAAGCCCGTGGTCCCGTCCAGCGCGCTCAGGCTGATCGCCGAGGCGAAGCCGGACGCCGAGCCGAACACGACATAGGCAGCGCCCGGCCCGCCGGGGAAGCTCGGCGCGTTGATCGCGCCGACGATCAGGTCGGCGAACCCGTCGCCGTTGACGTCGCCCGCCGACGCGACCGAGGTGCCGGCAAGGCTGTACAGACTCACGCCGTCGAGCCGGAACCCGTCCGCGCCATTCAGCGCGGACAGGTCGATCGACGACGCGAAGCCCGACGCCTGGCCGAACACGACGTAGACGGCGCCGGCGCCCGTGACGGCGAAGTCGGCGCCGGGCGCGGCGACGATCACGTCGTCGAACCCGTCGCCGTTCAGGTCGCCGGCCGTCGTGACCGCGTAGCCCGTGGAATCGAACACCGCCCCGGCGGTGCTCAGCTTGAAGCCGGTCGTGCCGTCGAGGCTCGACACGTCGATCGCCGAAGCGAAGCCCGACGCCTTGCCGAACACGACATAGGCCGCACCCGGCCCGAATCCGGTCGCATAGGGCGCGCCGACGATCAGGTCGGCGAAGCCGTCGCCGTTCACGTCCCCGGCCGCGCCGACCCGGCCCAGGCCGTCGAGCGCCGCCGCGCCGTCGATCCGGAACCCGGTCGACCCATCCAGCGCCGACAGCTCGACCGGCATCGTGAAGCCCGAGGCCTTGCCGAACACCACATAGGCGCTGCCGGAATTGACGCCGTTCGTATCGGTGAGGCCGCCGATGATCAGGTCGTCGTAGCCGTCGCCGTTGACGTCCCCCGCCGAGGCCACCCAACGGCCGGATCGATCGTTGGCCGCGACGCCGTCGAGCCGGAACCCGTTCAAGCCGGTAAGGTTCGCAATCGCGAACAACCCGTCGCGCGGCGTGTCGTAGGTGACCGTCACGTCGCTCTCGACCAGCACGGCCAGCGCGCCGTTGGTGTAGGTCACGTAGCTGCCGGTCTCGCCCAGCGGGTTCACGACCACCGCGCCCTGGGTCCAGTCCTCGCCAAACACCAGCCGGTCGCCGACGTCGCCCTTGACCAGCAGCGTATTGTCCGAGAAGGCGTCGCCGTTGAGGCCGGTGATGGCGATCACCGTCGGCTTGTCCAGCACCAGCGTGTCGGCAGTGCCGCCCGTGAGGTCGATCTTCTCGATGCTGCGCAGGTAGCCGGGCAGGTTCAGCGCCGTGTCGTCTAGACCGTCGGCGCGGAACGTGTCGATGCCCGAGCCGCCGTCGGCGCGCAGCGGTGCGGTCGACCCGGACGCGACGATCAGGTCGCTGCCGGCGCCGCCCTCGAACACGTCGGCGCCGCCGTTGCCGACCAGCACGTCGTCGCCCAGGCCGCCGACGAAGCGCTCGGCGGCCGCCGTGCCGGTAAAGCTGTTGGCGCCCGTGCCGCCGAGGAACGTCACCGAGGCGGTGAAATTGCCGCCGAAGATGACATAGGCTTCGCCGCCGTAATAGGCGCCGCCATAGGCATAGGGCGCGCCGACGATCAGGTCGTCGAAGCCGTCGCCGTTGACGTCGCCGCCGCCGGCGACGCTGTGGCCGATCTCGCCGTAGGGCGCTGCGCCCCGGATCAGGAAGCCGTTGCTGCCGTCCAGGGCCAGGCTGTTCAGATCGATCAGGGAACCGAAGCCGCCGGCCTTGCCGTAGATCACATAGGCGAAGCCGTCCGAGCAGCCGCAGCCGGGCGCGCCGACGATGAGGTCGTCGAACCCGTCGCCGTTGAAATCGCCGGCCGAGGAAACCGCGAAGCCGGCCCCGTAGCCGTCGGGCCCGAGGATGAAGAAGCCGTTGCTGCCGTCCAGGCCGCCGAGCGCCACGCTCGACGCGAAGCCGCCGCCCGTGCCGAACACGACGTAGGCGCCGCCGGCGCCGTACTCGGCGTACGGTGCTCCGACGATCAGATCGGCGAAGCCGTCGCCGTTGATGTCGCCCGCGCCCGCGACCGAGAACCCGGCGGCACCGTATTCCGTGGCGCCGAGCAGCGCGAAGCCGTTGCTGCCGTCGAGACCTGACAGCTCGATGACGGGGTCGAAGCCGCTGGCCTTGCCGAAGACGACATAGGCCTCGCCGTCAAAGTAGGTCGCGCCGTAGGCGCCCGGCGATCCGACGATCAGGTCGGCGAAGCCGTCGCCGTTGACGTCGCCCGCCGCGGATACCGAGAACCCGGCATTGTCGCCGCCGTAGCGGCCGCGGATGGTGAACCCGGTCGTGCCGTCGAGCGTGGACAGGGACACGTCGATGCCGGCTGGGAATCCGGCATCCGTGCCGAACACGACATAGGCCTCGCCGACCGGGCAGCCGCAATAGGCGGCGAAGGGCGCGCCGACGATCACGTCGTCGAACCCGTCGCCGTTGATGTCGCCCGCCGAGGACACCGAGTACCCGGCCGCACCCAGGTCGTAGACACCGAGGATGCGGAATCCGTTGCTGCCGTCGAGCGCCGAGACGTCGAGCGCCGGCGCGAACGGGCCGGCGTGGCCGAAGATCACGTAGGCCGCGCCCGGCACGTAGCAGCCGCAGTCGTAGGCGCCGGGCGCGCCCAGGATCAGGTCGGCGAAGCCGTCGCCGTTCACGTCGCCGGCGCCGGCGACCGAGAATCCGAGGCCGGAGCCGTACTGGCCGGTGTCGATGCGGAATCCGTCCGCGCCGCTTAGGCTGCTGAGCGCGATCGCCGGCGCGAAGCCGCCGGCCTTGCCGAAGACGACGTAGGCGTTGCCGTAGCCGTAGCTGCCGTAGGGTGCGCCGACCAGCATGTCGTCGAAGCCGTCGCCGTTGACGTCGCCGACGATCGCGACGGAATGTCCCGCCCCGCCGAGCGGGTCGGGCCCGAGCAGGGTGAAGCCGTTGTGCGCGCCGTCGAGGTTGGAGACGGTGATCAGCCCGTCGGCCGGCGTGTCGTAGACCTGGATCGTGAAGTCGACCGGCGGGCTCGCGGCCGTCCCGTCGCTGGCCGCCACGGTGATCGTGTAGGTGTCGCCGAAGACGATCAGCGAGCCGTCGGCCACGCGCACCGCGCCGGTCGCGGTATCGATCGCGAACCGCCCGCCGGCGTCGTCGAGCAGGCTGTAGGTGACGCTGTTGCCGTCGACATCGAACGCGCTGGCAGTGATCCCGACCAGCGTACCCGTGACGGCGGCGTCGCCGACGAAGTTCGCCGCGGCATTGACGTCGACCGGCGCCGTCGGCGCGTCGTTCAGGCCGGCGATCGTCACCGTGACGAGCTGCGTCGCGGTGCCGCCCCGCCCGTCGCTGACCAGGACGGTGAAGGTGTCGGTCGCGGTCTGCCCGGACGCGAGCGCCACGAGCGCCGCGCCGGGCACATAGACATAGGCGCCGTTGGCGTCGAGCGTCAGCGTGCCGAGGATCGGCGCCTGCGTGAGGCTGAAGGTGAGCGGGTCGCCGTCGGGGTCGCTGGCCGCGAGCTGGCCGGTCGCCGCCTGGCCCTGCTGGGTCGCGAACCCGGTCGTGGTGATGGCCGGGGCATTGTTGGGCGCGCTGCCCTGGTCGGGCAGCTGGCGGTCGTTGCCGTTGGGCGCATCGCCGTCGGCGTTCGGCGGCGACGGCTCGCCGGTGTTGAACACGGCGGCGAAGGTCCGGCCGTTCGAGTGGAACACGACCAGCGTGATGCCGAGGTCGTCGAAGGTGACGAGCTGGTAGTTCAGCCCCTCGGGCGAGCCGTCCGGGCTGCCCGAGCCGGTGACGATGCGCGCCAGCGCCTGGTCGAGCGGCGACAGGTTGTACTGCGCGACGTCGGTGTCGCCGGGCAGCGCGGTGCGCAGCGAGGTCTGCATCGCCGTCAGCGCGTCCTGGTACACGTCCAGGTTCACCAGCAGCGTCGGCTGCGGGAAGGCGGCGAACTGGCTGGTCGAGTAGGCGGTGAAGTTGGTCTGCGTGATCAGGTAGCCCGACTGGCTGTTGAAGGCGAAGATGCCGCCGATCGTGCCGTCGAGGTTGCGCAGCAGCGTGGCCGAGCTCTCGCTGCCCTCGGCCGCTGCCTGGCCGGCGACGGTGGTGCCGCGGATGCCGATCGTCATCGTCGGCATCTGCACCTTCATCGCGTCCTCGCCGGTCTTGGCGATGGCGCCGCTGACGAACGAGAACGTGCCCTGCAGCACCGACACCAGCATCTGGCTGGCGCCGCCCTGCGGGTTGTAGGCGAAGCTGTCGAGTGTCATCCGCGCGTTCTGGCCGAGCGCGAAATGCGTGCCGTCGGCGAAGCGCACCGCGACCGCGGCGCCCGGCCCGGTCACCAGCACGTCGTTGCGGTAGACGTCGGTGTCCTGGGCGCCGTCCTGCTCGACGCCGCCGTGGACGACCTTGACCGAGCCCGTGACGATGCGGAGCTTGCCGATCGGCGCCGGGCCCGCCGGCGCGCCACCCGCCTGCGCGATCTGCACGAAGGCGGGCGAGCCGGCGAGGATGCGGGCCGTGCCGCCATGCACCACGGCGCCGTCGGACGTCACGAGGTCGGAAGGCGTGCCGCCCGCGGCGAAATAGCCGCGCACCAGCACCTCGTTGCCGGCGGCATCGGACAGGCGCAGGTCGGCGCCCTCGCGCGCGAAGGCGGCGGTCAGGAGAAACACGTCGTCGGGAACGCGGATCGGTGCGCCCGGCGTCGTGCCGACTTCGATCGTGGTCCCCATCAGTCCCCGTTCCCCGGCGTCACTGCGGGGGCTCTCCCTGTTCGTTTCGCTGCGCCACGCTTCACCGGACTCTGGGCGGTCGGCTCGTCGGATGCTCGGCGTCTCGCCTCTACGTGAGGCTTAACAAGAAGTTAATTCATCGAATGCGCGAGATCAACGAATTGACAACAACAAGGTTAATCCGCTCGGCACGTGCCAGCGGGCCAGACCGACCGATCACCCACCGGATCACAGCGCGGGCGCGAGGTTCTGCTGATCGACGGCGATATGAACGGTCGGATTGTCCTGTGACTGGTAGACGTAGTACTCGGTTCCATCGACGTCGATCGGCGTTATGCCGTTTTCCGTGTCGCCATCCGTGGTATCGATCGCCATCCAGGTCTCAGTGGGCGCGAATTCGATCGTATCGGTCCCGTCGCCGTCGGTCTTGATCAGCAGCATGGAGAGGCCGGAGCCGCCGACATCGGCGTTGTCGACCGCGAGCTGCAGCACGTCGTCGAGGCTGATGGTCAGGGAATTGACGTCGTCGTTCTGCATGTCGAGCAGCTCGACATGAGAGATATTGCCGAGACCGGTCAGGTCGATCGCAGCGGCCACTTGCAGCACGTCGGCATCGCCGCTTCCGCCGTTTACCGCGCCGAACCCGGCATCCTGCACGATCAGCAGGTCGTTGCCGGCGCCGCCGAGCAGCGTATCGTCGGTCGAGCCCGTCAGCTCGTCGTCGCCGTCCCCGCCGTCGATGATGCCGCCCTCGCCGTTGCCCGTTAGCGTATCGCCGAAATCCGAGCCCTGCAGGTTCTCGATATTGGCGAGCGTGTCGCCGTCGGCGTCGCCGCCGCTTCCCGTGTTGGTGCCGAGATCCACCGTCACGCCTTCGGCGGAGGTGATGTAGCTGGCGGTGTCGATCCCGTCGCCGCCGTCGAGCTCGTCGGCGTCCTCGCCACCGATCAGTGTGTCGTTCTCGCTCGAGCCGGTGAGCGTATTGACGTCGCCGTCGCCGTTGACAACCACGGAATCGCCGTCGGCCGCGGCGCTCCAGTTCGTGAACGTCAGATTCGACAGGTCCACGTCGCCCCCGGTCGGCCCGACATTGACCACCAGCTTTTCGGTGCTGGTGTCGTTTCCGTCGATGTTCCAGCCCTGGGTCGAGATGTCGTCGCCGGAGAAGGTTGCAGTCGCGCCGGCAGCGATCGAGACCTCCTCGATGTCGGCGATCTGCCCGGCCGCCGCCGTGAAATCGGTGCTCGTCTGCACGCGGATCGTGTCGTTGCCTAGGCCGCCGTCGATCGTCTCGCCGGCGCCGACGTCGCCGGAATTGAACAGCAGCACGTCGTCGCCGTCGCCGCCGTCGAGTTGGTCATCGCCGCCGCCGCCGAGCAGCGAGTCGTTCTGGCTCGAACCGACGATCGTGTTGGCGTCCGCGTCGCCGTTGACGACGATGACGTCGCCGTCGGCGGCGGACCAGCCGGCGCCGAAGGTCGCGCCGGACAGGTCCAGGTCGTTTCCGGTCGGCCCGACGTTGACGACGATCTTTTCCGCGGAGCCGCCGGCGCCGACGATGGTGGCGTCGAAGTTCTCGCCCTGGTCGCCCGAGATGGTCATCGTCGTGCCGGCCGCCAGCGCGACGACCTCGATGCTGTCGATCAGCGACGCGGCGGTGAGATCGGTGCTGGTCTGCACCAGGATCGTGTCGCTGCCCTTGCCGCCGTCGATCGTCTCGCCGGCCGCAACGTCGCCGGTGTTGAAGACGAGCACGTCGTCGCCGTCCTCGCCCAGCACCTTGTCCGCCCCGGCGCCGCCGTTGAGGAGGTCGTTGCCGCGCTCGCCGGCCAGCGCATCGTCGCCGGCGTCGCCGATGAGCGTATCGTTGCCGCGGTCGCCTTCGATCGCGTCGTTGCCTCCGGCGCCGGTCAGCGTGTCGTTGCCGGTGCCGCCGAGGAAACGCTCGTCGGCCGCAGTGCCGGTCAGCGTATCGTCGCCCGCGGTGCCGAGATGGGTCACGGACTGGGTGAAGTTGCCGCCGAACAGCACGAACGCGCGGCCGGAGTCGCTGCCGTTGGGATCGCCGGTCGGCGATCCGAAGACTATGTCGTCGAACCCGTCGCCGTTGACGTCGCCCGCGCCGGCGACGCTCTCGCCCAGGCGGCCGTCCGTGTCGATGCCGTAGATGCGGAACCCGTTGGCGCCGTCGAGCGCCGTCACGTCGATCGCGCTCGACCAGCCGCCCGCCTTGCCGTAGACGACGTAGATCGCGCCCTTGCTGGTGCCGGCCTCGTCCGCCGTCACGGCGCCGATCAGCAGGTCGTCGTAGCCGTCGCCGTTGACGTCGCCGGCGCTGCTGACCGAGCTGCCCAGCCCGTCGCTCGCCGAGGCGCCGTCGATGCGGAAGCCGGTGGTGCCGTTGAGCGAGGTCAGGTCGAGGACGGCGTTCCAGCCGGCGGTCTTGCCGAAGATGACATAGGCGCTGCCCGAGTTGGCGCCGTCGTTGTCCGCGTCGCGCGCCGAGACGAGGATGTCACCGACGCCGTCGCCATTGACGTCGCCCGCGCCCGCGACGTCCCAGCCCAGCCGGTCGCCCGTGCCGCCGCCGCCGCCGGCGATTCCCTCGATCTGGAACCCGACCGTGCCGTCCAGCCCGCCGAGGCTGATCGAGGACCCGAACCCGCCCAACTGCCCGAACACGACATAGGCGCGGCCGGCGTAGTCCATGCCCGGCGCGGCGGGCGCGCCCACGATCAGGTCGTCGATCCCGTCGCCGTTCACGTCGCCCAGGCTGGCCAGCGCAGTGCCGGCGAAGTCGTTGCCCTGTGCGCCGATCAGGGCCGTGTCCGCGCTGCCGAGGGTCAGGTTGCTCCAGGCGCCCGCCTGCCCGTAGATCACGTAGGCGCCGCCGCTGTTCGTGGCGCCGATGTCGGCGTTGTGGCCGCCGATGAGCAGATCGTCGATCCCGTCGCCGTTGACGTCGCCGGCCGCGCTCACGACACCCGCGTAGTCGCCCGCGGCCGCCCCGGTGATATGGATGCCGTCGCTGCTCGCCAGGGTCGAAAGGTCGATCGTCGCACCTTCGAGCCCGGTGGCCTTGCCGAAGATCAGGTAGGCGCGGCCGACATTGGCGCCGTAGCGGATCGCGCTGACGAGAATGTCGCCGTAACCGTCGCCGTTGACGTCGCCGGCGCCGGTGACGCCGGCCTCGCCGATCTGCTCTGCGTTTTCGCTGCCGATGATCGTGAAGCCGCCCGTCCCGATCGCGGCGGGCGCCAGCGGGTCGGTGAAGGCGCCGGCCTTGCCGAACACGACATAGATCGCGCCGGCCTCGCTGCGCCCGCTGGGATCGGCGAACGGCGCCGCGAAGGCGACGTCGTCGAACCCGTCGCCGTTGACGTCGCCGAGCATGCCGACCGCGAGGCCGACCTGGTCGTTGCCCGACGCGCCGTCGAGCTCGAAGCCGTTGGTGCCGTCCACGGCCGACAGGGCGACCGTCGCCGGGGCGACGACCGTGACGTCGTTCTCGACCAGCAGCGTGGTGGCGCCGCTGGTGTACTGGCGGAACGTGCCCGTCACGCCCTCGGGGTCGATGACGTCCGCGCCCTGCAGCCAGGCGTCGGTCAAGGTGACCTGGTCGCCGCTGTCGCCCGTGACGATCAGCTTGTTGGCGCCGTAGGCGTTGCCCGAGCCGGCGCCGGTCATTGCGTCGATGGCGATCTTCGACAGGATCAGGCTGTTGGCCGTCGAACCCGAGAGATCGATACGCTCCATGTTCTGGATGAAGCCGGGCGCATCGAGGACCGCGTCGGCCGCCCCGTCGGCGCCCAGCACGTCGACATCGGCGCCGCCGTCGACCAGGGCCGGCGCCGTCGCGCCGGTGATGGTGATCGTGTCGTTGCCGCCGCCGCCCAGCAGGCTGTCGGCGCCGCCGCCGCCGTTCAGCGTATCGGCGCTGGAGGAGCCCGTGATTGCATTGGCATTGGCGTTGCCATTGACCACGATCGAGTCGCCGTCGCCCGCCGGATCCCAGTTCGCACCGAATGTCAGGCTCGACAGATCGACCGCGTTGGCCGATCCCAGCTCGACATCGACGGTTTCCTTGGTGGAATTCGACGCGGCGTCGATCTTCCAGGCCTGGCCGGTAATCGAAGCCGAGGCGAAGGTCGCGGTCGTTCCGTCGGCGAGCGAGGCCACTTCGACGCCGACCACCGAGGCGGCCGCCGTGAAATCGGTGCTGGTTGAGACGATCAAAGTGTCCGTATCGGCACCGCCATCGATCGTCTCGCCGGCATCCACGTCGCCGGTATTGAAGAAGAACTTGTCGTCGCCGATGCCGCCGAACAGCGTGTCGCCGCCATCGCCGCCGGTCAGCGTGTCGACGCCCAGATGGCCGCTGAGCATATCGTTGCCGGACGCGCCCGACAGCGTGTCGTTGCCGTCGCCGCCCTCCAGGGAGTTGTCCGAGGCATTGCCGACAAGCGTGTCGGCGAAGCCGGAACCATAAAGGTCTTCGATGCCGACCAGCGTATCGCCCTGCGCATCGCCGCCCGAAGCGGTGCCTGCGGCCAGGTCGATCGCCACGCCGGCGCTCGAGCTCTGGTACTTGGCCATGTCGCGGCCGGTGCCGCCGACCAGGCTGTCGCCGCCGCCAAAGCCGGTCAGCGTGTCGTCGCCGATGCCGCCGACCAGCGTGTTGACGCCGCTGTCGCCGACCAGCTGGTCGTTGAAGTCCGACCCGGTCAGGTTCTCGATGCCATCGAGCACGTCGCCTGCCGCATCGCCACCGCTGGCCGGATTGGAGACCAGATTGACCACGACGGCGCCGGAGGACGCGCTGTAGTCGGCCGTGTCGTTGCCGCTTCCGCCGATCAGCGAGTCGGCGCCCGCGCCGCCCACGAGCGTGTCATCACCGGCCCCGCCATCGAGCGTGTCGTTCCCGGCGAGACCCCGAAGCACGTTTGCTCCGTCGTTGCCGGTCAGCGTGTCGGCCTGGGCGGAACCAGTGACGTTCTCGATCGCCGTCAGCGTATCGCCCGCGGCATCGCCGCCGGACTGCGCACCGGCATTGGTCAGGTCGACCGTGACGCCGCTGGACGAGACCGAATAGTCGGCCGTGTCGGTTCCGTCGCCACCGTCGAGCTGGTCGGCGCCGCCGAGACCGGCGAGCGTGTCGTTGCCGCCGTTGCCCATGAGGAAATTGGAGTCGCTCGTGCCGGTGATCGTGTCGGCGAAGGCGCTGCCGACGACCTTCTCGATGCTGGACAACGTGTCGTTGCCGGCCGCCCCGGTCGCGGTGCCGGCGGCGAGGTCGACCACCACGGCGCCGGAGGCGGCGAAGTAGCTGACCCCATCCTCGCCCGCCCCGCCGTCGATCGTGTCGTTGCCGCCCTCGCCGGCAATAAAATCGTTGCCGCCGGTGCCGGTGATCGTGTCGTCGAACGCGGAGGCGATGACGCCTTCGAAGTTTGAGACCGTGTCGCTGCGGTCGGAACTGGTCGCGGTGCCGGACGCGAGGTTGATCACCACCGGGCCGGTCGCGTCGACATAGACCAGGTTGTCGAAATCGGCGCCGCCGTCGAGCGTGTTGCTGCCCGCGCCGCCGTAGATGTTGTCGCTGCCGTTGCCGCCGCTGATCGTGTCGTCGCCGGCCCTGCCGTCGAGCCAGTCGTTGCCGTCGCCGCCGTCCAGCACGTTGGCGCCGGCGTCGCCGAACACCGTGTCGCCGCCGGTCGAGCCGATGACGTTCTCGATGTCGGACAGGCTGTCGCCGGCCGCCTCGCCGCCCGACGCGGTCCCGGCGGCAAGGTCGATCGTGACGCCCGTGCCCGACGCGCCGTAGGCCGCCGTGTCGGAGCCCGCGCCGCCGATCAGCGAGTCGCCGCCCGCGCCGCCGTACAGCGTGTCGTCGCCGCCGCCGCCGTCGAGCACGTTGGCGCTGCCGTTGCCGATCAGCGTGTCGCCCTGCGACGAGCCGATCAGATTCTCGATGCTGATGAGCGCATCGCCGGCGGCGTCGCCGCCGCTCGAGACGCCCGTGAGACTGGCCGTGACCCCGGCGGCGGAGCCGGCATAGCTCGCGGTGTCGTTGCCGTTGCCGCCGTTGAGCGTGTCGCCGCCCGCGCCGCCGTTGAGCGTGTCGTCGCCGTCGTTGCCGAACAGCGAGTTGGCGCCGGCGTCGCCCGTCAGGGTGTCGTTGTGCGTCGACCCCGACAGGTTCTCGATGCCCGTCAACACGTCGCCCGAGGCATGCCCGCCGCTGGTCTGCGCGCCCGTCACGGTCAGGTCGACGGTGACGCCCGCGTCGGACAGGCCGTAGCCGGCCATGTCGGTGCCGCTGCCGCCGTCGATGCTGTCGGCGCCCGACCCGCCGAACAGCGAGTCGTTGCCGCCGCCGCCTTGCAGCGTGTCGTCGCCGCCGGCGCCCGACAGCCAGTCGCTGCCGCCCGCGCCGTCCAGCATGTTGGCGCCGCCGTCGCCGGTCAGCGAGTCGCCGAAGCCCGAGCCCGTCAGGCCCTCGATGTTCGCCAGCGTATCGCCCGCGGCATCGCCGGCCGAACCCGTTCCCGTTGTCAGGCTGACCGTGACGCCGCCGGCCGCGGTGGCGTAGCTGGCGATGTCGGTGCCGCTGCCGCCCTCGAGGGAATCGGCGCCGGCGCCGCCGATCAGCGTATCGTCGCCGCCGCCGCCGTCGAGCCGGTCGCTGCCGCCGGCGCCGTCGAGCACGTTGGCGGCGCCGTCGCCCGTCAGCGTGTCGTCGTGGCCGGAGCCGAGCACGTTCTCGATGCCCGAGAGCGTGTCGCCCGCGGCGTCACCGCCCGCGCCCGTGCCCGCCGCGAGGTCGACCGTCATGCCCGCGCCCGAGGTGACGTAGACGGCCGTGTCGGTGCCGTCGCCGCCCTCGAGCGTGTCGGCGCCCGCGCCGCCGGTCAGGGCGTCGTTGCCGGCGCCGCCCTGCAGCAGGTCGATGCCGCCGAGCCCGTCGAGCGTGTCGTTGCCGCCCAGGCCCTGGATCGTGTCGCGCCCGCCGGTGCCGAACAGGAGGTTGTCGCCGGCGTCGCCGACGATCGTGTCGTCGCGGCCGTCGATCGTGATGCTCAGCGTCGCGGTCGACGCGGCGCCCTGCTCGTCCTCGATCGTGTAGGTGAAAGCCTCCGTCACCTCGTCGCCGGTCGACAGCGCCTGGGTCTCCGGGTCGTCGTTGTCGAGCGTGTAGGTGTACGAGCCGTCCCCGGCGATCACCACCGAGCCGTAGGTGCCGGTGATCGTCGTGCCGACGCCGCCGGCCACCGGCCCCTCGTCGAGGCCCGCCAGCACGCCGACCACCGTCAACGTGTCGGTCGCATCGGCGTCGGTGTCGTTGTCGAGCACGCTGCCGCTGGCGGTCGCGACGGAGACGTTGACGCTGTCGTTCTCGGTCAGCGCGTCCGCCACGTCGGCGGTCGCCACCGGCGCGTCGTTCGTCCCGGTGATCGTGATCACGACCGTCTGGTCGTCCGAGCCCGTCCCGCCCGAGCTGTCGTCGGTCGCACGGATCGTGTAGGTCAGCGTCAGCGTCTCGCCGTCGGCGAGGTAGTCGAACGCCTGCGCGCCCGAGTTGAACGACCAGTTGATCGTCCCCGTCGTCTCGTCGCCGTCGATCACCGCGCCCTGGTTCACGGTCATGAACGCCAGCAGCGCCGCGTTGTCGCTGGTCAGCCCGGCGGTCGTGCCCGATGGAACGACCGCGAACACGCTCGGCGTCACCGAGTTGATCACGTCGACATCGGCGACCGAAAGCGTTCCCGAGACCGACAGGCCAGCATTGGTTTCCGCCAGCGTCTCGGCCGCGCTGTCGCCCTGCTCGACCGCGATCACCGGCGCGTCGTTGGTGCCGGTGACCGTCACCATCACGACCTGCGTCGCCGGCGTGCCGGCGGCGTCCGCGATCGCCACCGTGTAGGTCTGCGTCACCACCTGCCCGGCCGCCAGTTGCTGCACCAGCGCGTTGTCGACCGTGAAGGTCCAGTCCACCGTCCCGGTGTTCACCGTGTCGCCGGGGTTCTCGGTCAGCGCCAGGGAGAACGTGCCGAACGACTGCGTGTCGGGATCGAAGCCGGGCAGCGGCGTATTCAGCGACACCGATGTCGGCGCCAGCGGCGAGGTCGGGATCGTGTGCGTATCGATCAGGTCCAAATCCTGGAACGTGATCGTGCCCTGCTCCACCAGGTTTCCGGCCGTGACGTTCGCATCCTCGGTCACCGCGCCGGCGGCATCGGTCGACCCCGCCACGATCGTCGGGTCGTCGTCCGTCCCGGTGATCGTGATCGTCACGTCCTGGCTGACCGGCGCGCCGCTGCTGTCC
>CAZLBB010000069.1:0-27326 GCA_964557415.1 uncultured Rhodospirillaceae bacterium | reverse complement strand
CCGAGTTCGTCGAGATGTTCGTCGGCGTCGGCGCGGCGCGCGTGCGCGACCTGTTCGAGCAGGCGCGCAAGAAGGCGCCGGCGATCATCTTCATCGACGAGCTGGACGCGCTCGGCCGCGCCCGCGGCGCCTTTCCGCTGCCCGGCGGCGGCCACGACGAAAAGGAGCAGACGCTCAACCAGCTCCTGTCCGAGCTCGACGGCTTCGACCCGACCGTCGGCCTGGTTCTGCTGGCGGCGACCAACCGCCCCGAAATCCTCGACCCGGCGCTGCTGCGCGCCGGCCGCTTCGACCGCCAGGTGCTGGTCGACCGGCCGGACCGCAAGGGCCGCGCGCAGATCGCTGCCATCTACCTGCGCAAGATCCGCATCGCCTCGGACGTGACGGCGGACGCCGTCGCCGGGCTGACGCCCGGCTTCACCGGCGCCGACATCGCCAACCTGGTCAACGAGGCCGCGCTGGTCGCCACGAGGCGCAACGCGGCCGAGGTGACGCTGGCCGACGTGACCGCCGCGGTCGAGCGCATCGTCGCCGGCCTGGAGAAGCGCAACCGCATCCTCAACCCGCACGAACGCGAGACAGTGGCCTATCACGAGATGGGACACGCCCTGGTCGCCCTCACTCTGAAGAGCTCGGAGACCGTCCACAAGGTCTCGATCATCCCGCGCGGGATCGGCGCGCTCGGCTACACCATCCAGCGGCCGACCGAGGACCGCTTCCTCATGACGCGCGAGGAGCTCGAGAACAAGATGGCGGTGCTGCTGGGCGGACGGGCGGCCGAGAGCATCGTCTTCGAGCAGCTCTCCACCGGCGCGGCCGACGACCTGGCCAAGGTCACCGACATCGCGCGCACCATGGTCACCCAGTACGGCATGCACGAGAAGCTGGGCAACGTCGCCTACGAGCGGCAGCGCTCGCCCTTCCTCGGCACGCCGGCAATGGAACCGTGGATGGAGCGCCGCTTCAGCGAGGAGACCGCGCGCGAGATCGACTGCGCCGTGCGCCAGCTCGTCGATCAGGCCTTCGCCAAGGCCATCGCCGTGCTGCAGCAGCAGCGCCCGGCGCTGGAGCGCGGCGCGCAGATGCTGCTGCGGCAGGAGACCCTGAGCGAGACCGAGCTTGCGGCGATCGTGGCGCCGAGCCTGCCCGTCGCCGTGGCCAGCCGCGGCGACGCGTGAGGCCGGGCGCGCGGCGCCGGCCCGCTCACCCGTCGCCGGTATGGGCCTTGAGCCCGCGCCGGGCGAGCGATTCCCAGGCCTGCTCGGGCGTGTCGGCGAACTCGAACAGCTTGAGGTCTTCCGGATCGATCGCCCCCTCTTCGACCAGCGCATCGAAGTTGACCATCCGCCGCCAGTAGGACTTGCCGTACACCACGATCGGAATCGGCGGCGCCTTGCGCGACTGGACCAGCGTCAGGATCTCGAACAGCTCGTCGAACGTGCCGAAGCCGCCGGGGAAGACGACCAGCGCGTTGGCCCGCATCGCCAGGTGCATCTTGCGCATCGCGAAATAGTGGAACCGGAAGGTCAGCGCCGGCGTCGTGTAGGGATTGGGCTCCTGCTCCGTCGGCAGGGTGATGTTGAAGCCGATGCTGGGCGCGCCGGCGTCATGCGCGCCGCGATTGGCCGCTTCCATGATCCCCGGTCCGCCGCCGGTCGCGATCACGTTGTCGCGCCAGCGGTGCTGCGGATGCGCGCTGCCGCCGCGCTCCGACGCGATGCGGCCGAACTCGCGCGCCGCCGCGTAGTAGGCACCGAGCCGCTCGCGGCGCTCGACCTGGCGTCGCGCGTCCTCGGTGCGCGCCTCCGCCTTGAGCCGGGCGATCGCCTCCGGCGAGTGGACGCGCGAGCTGCCGAACACGATGATGGTCGACCGGATGCCCCAGTCGCGCAGCAGGAGCTCCGCCTTGGCGTATTCGAGCGCGAATCGTATGTCGCGCATCTCGTCGCGCAGCAGGAACTCGATGTCCTCGACCGGCAGGAGATAGCTGCGCGAGCGCTTCTGCGCACTGCTGTCGTCCATGGCGAACCCGGTATGGTTGAACGCGCTCCGCGATCCTACCGCATTTCCCGCTGGACCGTGTTCCAGACGACCTGGTTCTTGTTCATGTCCTTCAGCTTGCTGATCAGCCCTGGCACGTTGCTGACGTTGGCGCGCTCGAACTCGCCGCGGTAGTGGATGACCAGGCTGTAACCCTCGACCTCGATGTCGTTGATCTTGGGCCCGCCCGCGGTCAGCCGCACCCGCCAGTCCACCGACAGCGGCTCGCCGCCTTCCCGCTCGATCAGCGTATGCACCTTGGCGTCGCCGTTCGGCTGCATGCGGCCTTCCGCGGCCTTGAAGCGGATGATCTGGATGTTCCCGAACCGCTCGATCGCGACCTCGATGACATGCGCGGCGAAGAGCTGGATGAACTCCTGCTTGTCGCGCTGCGAGACGGTGCGCGCCATCTTGCCGAGCGTCTGCAGGGCGATGGCCTCGAAATCGATCGCATCGATCATCAGCCGGGCGAATTCGCGGTGGCGGACCGCCTCCTCGCCCTGGGTCGCCAGGACGGCGACGGCACGGTCGCCCATCTGGGTGATGTAGCGGGTCGCCGCAACCGGGGTGAGCGCTTCGGCCCGGGCGGCGGCGGCGGACAAGGCGACGAGCGCCATGACGGTCCAGGCGCTCAGGATGCGAATGGCGGTCGGGGATACCATGACCGGGCAATTTCCGTTGAAGGGGCGCGGGCGACCCGCGGCATGCGGAAAAAGGCTATAGTCCGCGGTGCCGCCTCGCCTTGACCCATCTCAATTCCATGCGTTCCGGGAGGGCGAATTTGCCAGCTAGGCGGGGGCAAAAAGGGGGGGACTCTCGATGCCAGCATCGGCCCGGATCGCCATGGCAATCCCATGACGCCGCTCGAGCTGTTCGGCGTCGCGGCGGTGACCGGGGCGCTCGCCGAGTTCGGCGACAAGACGCAGCTTCTCATGGCGCTGCTGTCGGCGCGCCTGAAGCGACCGGTGCCGATTCTGGCCGGCCTGCTGCTGGCGACGCTGACGCACCGCCTGGCCGCCGGCGCGATCGCCGAATGGGCGTCGAGCATCATCGCCGGACAGATCCTGCAAACCGTGGTCGGCGCCGGTTTCATCGGCCTGTCCGTCTGGGTGCTGGCCGCGTCCGAGGAAAGCCTGATGCCGATCGCCGCGGACGAGTGGATCGAGAAGCTCGGGCCGTTCATGGCCTCGGCCGCGGCGTTCTTCCTGGCGGAGATCGGCGACAAGACGCAGGTCGCCACGCTCGCGCTCGTCGCCCGGTTCGACACGCCCGTTGTCGTCGGCCTGGGCACGACCTGCGGCCTGCTGGTCGCGTCCCTGCCGGTGCTGCTGCTGGGCCGGTTCGTCGGCAACCGCCTGCAGATGCGCGTCGCGAGCCTGGCGCTGGCGATCATCCTGGCCATCATGGGGGTGATGACCTTCATGGGCGTGGCCGGCTGGCGTTAAGGAACGTCCGGGCAACGGATCATCGCCGCCGCCGCTGATTCAGATCAATGCGCCGGGTCCGGGGCGGCCCGATTCTGCCGCCGACCCGCGCGGCAGGACCCCGGGGAAGGAGATCGACCATGACCGACAAGAGCAAGGAAATCTGGGTACTCATCGCCGACGGCATGCGCGCCCGCATTCTCAAGTGGGACGGGCGCGAGCACTTCGCCCCGGCGATGGACCACGAGTTCTACGACCCCCAGGTGCACGGTTACAGCCGCGACCTGAAGAGCGACGCGCCGGGCCGCGCCTTCGACAGCATGTCGAGCACGCGTCATGCGCTGCAGCCCCGGCACGACCCGCATGAGCTGGAAAAGGAGCGGTTCAGCCGCAGCGTCGCCGCCGTGGTCGACGAAGCCGCCCAGCGCAAGGCCTTCGAGCAGCTGATCCTGGTGGCGCCGCCGAAGACCCTGGGCGCCCTGCGCACGGCGCTGGGGCCGGCAGCGCGCAGCCGCGTGAAGGGCGAGATCCACAAGGACCTGATCCACACGCCGCCGCACCAGCTTGCCGATCACCTGCGCGACGTCGCGCGGAAGTAGCGGATTCCCGGTGGCGCCGATCCGCGCGTGGCCGGGCGCGGCCGGGGACGAGGACGAGGAGATGGTGTTCCGCGACCGCGTGGATGCGGGGAGGCGCCTCGCCGAGCGGCTGCTCGCCTATCGCTCGCAGGACCCGGTCGTGCTCGCCCTCCCCCGCGGCGGCGTCCCGGTCGGCTTCGAGATCGCCCAGGCGCTGCAGGCGCCGCTCGACCTGGTGCTGGTACGCAAGATCGGCTCGCCCTGGCAGCCCGAGCTGGCGGTTGGCGCCGTCGCCGACGGCGAGCATCCCTGCCAGGCGGTCAACCGCGAGATTCTCGAGGAGCTCGGCATCGGCGAGGACTACGTGCGCAAGGAGGGCCAGCGCCAGCTGGCCGAGATCGAGCGGCGGCGGGCGCTCTACCTCGCCGGCCGGGCGCCCGTCGCGCTCGCCGGCAAGACCGCCATCGTGGTCGACGACGGCATCGCCACCGGCGCCACGGTCGAGGCGGCGCTCGGATCGGTCCGGCGCCGCGGCCCGCGCGCCGTCGTCCTGGCCGTGCCCGTCGCGCCGCCCGAGACGCTGACGCGGCTCAGGCCCCTGGTCGACGAGATCGTCTGCCTCGCCGCGCCGGCCTTCTTCGGCGCCATCAGCGTGTTCTACCAGCACTTCCCGCAGCTGGAGGATGAAGAGGTCATCGACCTGCTGCGCCGCGCCAACCCGCCCGCCGGCGAGGCGGCCAAGGCGGCGCAGCCGTAATGCGTGCCGCGCGCGGCCGACGCCTGCTTCGATGCGGCTTGATGCTGCTCGCCTTTGGCGGATGGAGTGTGGCCCAAACTGCCGACGCCGCGTGCGAGAAGTCCGCGCGCGAGATCGCAGGCTGGCGGGAACACCGGGCCTTCGAGAAGCAGCTTCAGGACTCGATCCGGTCCTACGAGCCGGAGGAGAGCGACCCGGGGGTGGAAGTCTACGCCGTGCACCTGGGCCATCTGCTCGGACGCCAGGCGCTGAACCTCCAGAACCGGCCCGCGCGCCAGGAAAAGTACGACTGCATCCTCGGGCTGGCCGAGGGGCTCCTGCAGCTCCGGGTGATGGCGGAGGGCGAACGGGGCGTGCGCGCAACGGGCCTGTTCCGCGAGGCTCTCTTGGGAGCGGCCGACGACCAGAAGCTGCGCAGATACGGCGTCAAGCCCGACCGGACATACCCCTCGATCTTCGCGGATCCCCTCCTCGGCCGGTGGATCTGGCAACGCTCGCCGGACGTCAGCATCGTCGTCACGGAGCATGCCGAGCGGACCTACCGCTGCACGCGCGTCGGCCCGCCCACCCGGCTCGGGATCAAGAACTGCTGGATGCGCCAAGCCGCCGAGAACGCCTACTACATGAGCTTCGACCTCGACATCGCCCCGGGCATCAAGGTCGAGGGCCCGGCGCACGAGAACATCTACCTCGAGCTCTCGGGCGACCGGCTCGCCAGCCCGGACCAGCGCTTCGTCTATCTGCGGGCGCCGGCGCCGTAGCCCGGGCGGCCGCTCAGTCCGGCCCGGGCACCGTCACGCAGGCGCGATCGGCCAGCTGGCTGACCTTGTGCGACACGCTGCCCAGCAGCAGGCCCTTGATGCGGCCGAGGCCGCGGCGGCCCAGGGCGATGAGGTCGACCTTGCGCTCGTCGGCGATCTTCAGAAGACTGTCGGCGGGATCGCCGACGACCGTCAGCGTCTCGACCTCGGCGGCGCCGCGCCCGCGCGCGCGCTTCGCCGCCGCGGCGACGATCGCGTCCGCTGCGCCCTGCAGCAGCTCGCGCTCGGTCACGCGCATGTGCTCCAGCTGCTCGTAGCCGCGCAGCTCCTCGGGCACGCGGTCGAGACCGACATGCGTGATCACATTGACGACCAGCAGCTTGGCGCCGAGCTTGGTCGCAATTTCCGCGGCGAGGTCGATCGCGGCATTTGCGTGCGTCGAGCCGTCCGCGGCCACCAGGATCGATTTCAGCATGGTCCACCCCCGATTTGCCGGCCCCGATGGCGGCGCGCCGCCCGCGGCGCCGGGCCCCCTGCGTTGCGTCAGCGTCCGACCAGGTGATGCTTGCCCAGCACCACCACGGTGCTGGCCTGCGCGCCGTGCTCGCTCTCGCGCTCGGCCACCACCAGCCGCACCTCGGCGCCCGCCTGCAGCTTGTCGAACTCGCCTTCGGCGACGCTGTTCTTGTGGAAATAGATCTCGCCCTGCGGCGTGTCGATGAAGCCGTATCCTTCGTGCGGGAACAGGCGCGCGACCTTGCCGTGCACCGGCACCGCGTGCTGCTTGGTGTCGCCGCGCGACGTGCGGGCGTGATCCTCCAGCAGCCGGCGCGCGGCGTCGAACGAGTCGCGGATCGCGACGTACACATCCTCGTGCGCGTGGTTCTGCGGGCCGCTATGGGTCACCGCGATCTCCCCGTGCGGCACCCGGAAGTCGATCCGCACGCTGTAGAGCTTGCCCTTGTGCTTGTGGCGGTGCGGCGCCTCGACCACCACGCGGCCGGAAATGATGCGGTCGAAGAACCGCTCCAGCTTCTCCGCCCGGTCACGGATCGCGGCCTCGACGGCCGGGGACGGGTCCATGTTGCGAAAGGTGATCTGCAGGGGAAGTTGCATGACTCCGTTCTCTCCTGTCGGAAATGGTCTATCGGTTTGCCTGGATATCCGGATATCAGCCCCGGTGCCCAGCCGCCTTGATCTAAATTAAATCGCAACCGGGCTATTCGCGCCGACCGGCATTGACCGCGGCACGTCCCGCCGCCCGCGCGGATGACCTGGATCAATGCGAGCGAAGCGTCTCTCCATTATTGACCATCGGTCAACGGCAATCGGGTCCGGAGGAGAATGAAATGGCAACGACGGCAAGGGCGCACGGGGCGCCGCACGACACCGCACCCAATCCCTTCGCCCAGGTCGAAGGCTTCAGCAGCATGGCCGCGTCCCTCGCGGCCGCCAGCCAGGCGTATATGAGCGCCATGGGCAAGTGCCAGGGCGAGATCTGCAGCTTCGTGACCAGGCGCCTTACCAGCGACCTGGAGCATGGGCGCCAGCTGGCGGCGTGCAGGGACTGGGGCCAGGCGGCGCAGATGCAGCAGCAGTGGCTGAGCCAGGCGGTCGAGGACTATGTCAGCGAGGGCCAGAAGCTGATGCAGCTGACCACGAAGGCCGCGACCGCAGGCATCAGGACCGAGTGATACGGCGGCGCGGCGCCGGCGGCGCCGCGCCATGATCGGCCGGCACGGGAGACGGCGATGACCAGCAAGAGTGGATCGCTTTTCGACGAAACCGTGCAATTGACGCATCTGTGGCTGAAGGAGCTGATGGAGGATCTCGGCTGGGACGACCGCCATCGCGCCTATCTCGCGTTGCGCGTGACGCTGCACGCCCTGCGCGATCATCTCTCGGTCGAAGCGGCGGCGAAGCTCGGCGCCCAGCTCCCGATGCTGGTCCGCGGCTTCTACTACGACGGCTGGCATCCCGCGCATAAGCCGTCGAAGGACAAGGGCGTCGAGGCGTTCCTCACCGCGATGGAGCAGGGCTTCCGCCAGTCGCCGACCGACGATCGGATCGACCCTGCGGCCGTTGCGGCGGCGGTGTTCCGCCTGCTCGACCGCCATGTCACCGAAGGCGAGTGCAACCATGTGCGCCAGAGCCTGCCCAAGGCCTTGCGGGCGCTATGGTCGACCGGAGGCGAGGCGCGACCCGACATCGTGCCGATGTAGCACGCGGCGCCCGGCGGGACCTGGGCCGGTAGCGCATCTCGCTGCCGGCCTCGCATAGCGGGGAATCGCGAACTGGCGCGCCGGCTCCTCAGCGCCGGCGCTGTCCAATGCGCTGCAGCCATTCGTCGATGACGCTCGCCAGCGTAGGCGCGCCGGCGTCGGCGTAGGCGTAGTGCGCCCGGACGATCGGCTTGCCGATGCGGATCAGCGCCGCGAGGTCCAGCGGCGTCGCCGAGATCACCGCCTCGGCATCGGCGGCATCCAGCGTCTCGGCCAGCGCGCGCAGCTGTGCCGCGTCGTAGCCGAGCGCCGGCAGGACGGGCCCGATATGCGGATGCTGCTCGAAGGCGGCGCGGATGGGCGGCGCCGCGACCGCGCGCACGTCCACCGGTTCGGCGCCGGCGGCGCGGGCGGCGGCGTAGCCCGCTCCGTGCGCCATGCCGCCATGGGTGATGGTCGGCCCGTCCTCGACCACCACGACCCGGCGGCCGCGGACGCGCGCCGCGTCGTCGAGACGGACCGGGGACGCTGCGCGCAGGATCGACGCGCCCGGCTTCATCCGGCGCACGGCCGCCTCCAGCCGCGCCACCGTCGCCGGCTCGGCCGCATCCACCTTGTTGACGATGACGACATCGGCCATGCGCAGCGCCGCTTCGCCCGGATGGTGCGTCTCGAGCTGGTCGGGGCGCAGCGCGTCGACGACGCACAGATGCAGGTCGGGGCGGAAGAACGGGAAATCGTTGTTGCCGCCGTCCCAGACGACGATGTCGGCTTCCTCTTCCGCGGCCCGCAGCACCTGGGCGTAGTCGACGCCGGCGAAGACGACGTGGCCGGCGGCGATGTGCGGCTCGTACTCCTCGCGCTCCTCGTTGGTGCATTCCGCGCGCGCGAGGTCGGCCGTCGACGCGAAGCGCTGGCAGCGCTGCCGCACCAGGTCGCCGTACGGCATGGGATGGCGCACGACGGCGACGCGCCGGCCGCGCGCGGCAAGCAGGCCGGCGATGTGGCGTGACACCTGGGACTTGCCGCAGCCCGTCCGCACGGCCGACACCGCGACGACCGGGCGCCGGGAGGCCAGCATCGTGCGTCGCGGCCCCAGGAGCTCGAAGTCCGCGCCGGCCGCCAGCGCGCGCGAGGCCAGGTGCATGACGCTCTCATGGGTCATGTCGCTGTAGCTGAACGCGACGCGGTCGACGCCGGCGCGCCGGCACAGATCCTCCAGTTCGGATTCGGCGAGAATCGCGATCCCGTCGGGATAGAGCGCGCCGGCGAGCGCCGCCGGATACCGCCGGCCCGCGATGCCGGGAATCTGGGCCGCCGTGAAGGCGACCACCTCGACCGCCGGATCGTCGCGATAGACCGTGTTGAAGTTGTGGAAGTCGCGCCCCGCCGCCCCGGCGATGACGATGCGCCGCCGCGTGCCGTTCATGCCGCACCTCTCATGGCGCCGCCCGCACCGACGCGATGGCGCGGTCGACCTCGGCCGCGAGCGCCTGCAGCGCCGGGGCGACCGCGACCTTGTAGGAACCTTCCGGAACGACGCGGCGCAGGCCGGCGGGCAGCCGCGCCAGATCGCCGGCGCAGCGCGCGCGCGTCGCATCGAGCGGCTCGGGCCGGGACAGCCGGCGTCCGCCGCGCATCACCTCGACGATCAGCGGCTCGCCCGCCTGGGCGTCGTCGGCGAGCGTCAGCACGTCGCCCTGCATGACGGCGCCGTCGCCGTGCCGGAACACCTGCTTGCGCCCGGGCCAGGTCGCCTTGCCCGTGGACAGCTTGCGGCGCGCGACGCCGGCGTATTCCTGGAGCTTGAAGGCGCAGTCCAGCGCCGGCGCATCCTCAGACGTGGTCAGCGCCGTGCCGACGCCGAAGCCGTCGATCGGCGCGCCGCCCTCGAGCAGGCGGGCGACCGCCGTCTCGTCGATGCCGCCGCTGGCGAAGATCGTCACGTCGCGCAGGCCCCCGTCGTCGAGGCAGCGCCGCACTTCGCGCGACAGCGCCAGCAGGTCGCCGCTGTCCAGCCGCACGCCCTTGAGCGCGATGCCCTGCTGCCGGAGCCACGGCGCCAGGGCGACGACGCGGCGCGCGCCCTCGAGCGTATCGTAGGTGTCGATCAGGAGGACCAGGTTGTCCGGACGCGACTGGGCGAAGGACTTGAACGCCGCGGTCTCGCTGTCATGCGCCTGAACGAAGGAATGCGCCATCGTGCCGAACACGGGGATGCCGAAGGCTTCGGCCGCCGCCACCGTCGCCGTGCCGGTGAAGCCGGCGACATAGGCCGCCCGCGCCGCGAACAGCCCGGCCTCGGCGCCGTGCGCGCGCCGGAGCCCGAAATCGACCAGCGTCTTGCCCGGCGCCTGCAGCACGATGCGCGCCGCCTTCGACGCGATCAGCGACTGGAAATGCAGCAGGTTGAGGATGCGGGTCTCGACCAGCTGCGCCACCGGCAGCGGCGCGGTGATCCTGAGGATCGGCTCGTTGGCGAAGAACACGCGCCCTTCGGGCATGGCATGGACGTCGCCGTCGAACCGCAATCGCGCGAGATAGGCGAGAAAGTCGTCGCTGAAGCGGCGGGTCGAGCGCAGCCAGTCCAGTTCGGCCGCGCCGAAGCCGAGTTTCTCGACGTACTGCAGCACCTGCTCCAGGCCGGCGGCGACCAGGAAGCCGCGCTGCCGCGGCAGCCTGCGCACGAAGAACTCGAACACGGCGGGCGCGGTCATGCCGCGATCGACATAGGCCTGCATCATGTTGAGCTGGTAGAGGTCGGTCAGCAGCGGCGAAACCGCCGGGGCGGCCCGTTCGCCCCGGGCATCGCGTGCTGCGTCGTCATGGCTGCCCATTGCCGCCGGCCCCCCGGAGCCCCCAGGCCGCGCCTCTTGCCACGACCGCGTCCAGACCATCCCGCCCGACGATCCTGTAAGTGCCACCGCCGCGCCGGACGGGCGTTGATCCAGGTCAAGCATGGCGCGGCGTCATGACCTGGATCAAGGCGCCCGGCGCGCGCAGGCGCGAGGCTGAGCTGCCCGGGCCAGCAGAGGCCGGAGCCGCAGGGTGATGACGACGGACGGCACGAAGACGCTGGGTCGGCCCGAACCGGAAGCGGAGGCGAAGCTCGCCTTCCTGAAGCGGCCGGATTCCTATCCGGACCGCCCGGCGCGCGTCGACGTCATCGAGACCCATCTTTCCTGGGTCTTCCTCACGCCCGACCGCGCCTACAAGCTCAAGAAGCCCGTGACGCACGACTTCGTCGACCTGGCCAGGCTCGAGCAGCGGGAGTGGAACTGCCGGGAAGAGCTGCGCCTGAACCGCCGGCTGGCGCCGGAGGTCTATCTCGCGGTGGTTCCCCTCACCTTCGGCGAGACGGCGGGCCTTGCGCTCGACGGCGAAGGTCGGCCGGTCGACTGGCTCGTGCTGATGAAACGCCTGCCGCTCGACGCCACCTTGCACGAGCGCCTCATCAGCGGCGTGGCCGTGCGCGACGACATCGATCGGATCGCCGCGCGCCTGGCGCAGTTCTACCGCGACGTCGACCGGGCGGCGACCAAGCCGGGCGAGTATGTACGCCGCTTCCGCCAGCATGTCGGCAACGAATGCGACCGCCTGCTGGTCCCGTCCCTCGGGCTGCCGCCGGACCGCATCTTCGCGATCAGGAACCAGGCGCTCGCCTTCCTCGACCGCCATGGCGAGGCGCTCGGCACCCGCGCCGAGGAAGACCGCATCGTGGAGGCGCATGGCGACCTGCGGCCGGAGCACATCTTCCTCCTGCCGGAGCCGGTCATCATCGACTGCCTCGAGTTCAGCCGGCGGCTGCGCCTGCTCGACCCGCTGGAGGAACTCGCCTACCTCGCCCTGGAATGCGCTTATCTGGGGGCGGCCTGGGTCGGCCAGGTCCTGATTCCCGCCTATCGCGCCGCCAGCGACGATCCCGCGCCCGACCTTCTCGTGCCGTTCTACCAGTGCTGCCGCGCCCTGCTGCGCACCAGGCTCGCCATCGCGCACCTGGCGGACAGCGTCGTGCGCGATCCCGCGAAATGGCGCCGCCAGGCCTTCGCCTATCTCGAGATCGCCGAGCAGTGCGCGCAGCGCTTCCCGGCCCAGCGGATCGATTGATCGCCGTTTCGGATCGATCGTTCCGATCTTTGCTCTCGCCGACGGGTGAAATTCCTGCGGAGCCTCGATGCCCGGGCATTGCTGCCAACGACGCTGCCTATGGACCGGCCGTTCGGCGCGACGCCGTTCGCCAACATGCACGCGGCCCATCACGGCCTGCCGGTGGAGCCGAAGCGCCGCCTGGCCCACGCCACCGCGCTGCACGGCTTCGACAGGTTCCGGGAGACGATGCGCCGCTGCCAGGTGATGGCCGACTGGATCTTCGCGCACCCGGTCGCCGGCGCCGCGTGAGGGCATCGCGGCACCCGGAATTCCCTGGACAATTCGCGGTACATGAACCATATATAGTCCAGCATGGCCACGGATCCGCCGCGGCAAGATGCCGGTCGTGTTCGATCGCACGCCGGCTGGCGGCGAGGCGGTGCGAAGCTGGCTGCGTGGCCTGGACGAAGGCGACCGCAACGCCATCGGGCAGGATCTCATGCGGGTCCAGTACCGGCGGCCGATCGGCATGCCGCTGTGCCGCGCGATGGGCAACGGCCTGTGGGAAGTCCGCAGCAGACTTCCCAGCGACCGTATCGCGCGCGCGCTTTTCTGCGTCGCCGGCGGCAGAATCGTGGTCCTCCACGGTTTCATCGAGAAGACGCGGAAGACGCCGGACGACGACCTGATGCTGGCGCTGAAGCGCAAGCGTGAATTCGACCCGTGAGGACTGATACATGCGCAAGAAGAGAACGAAGCGTTCCTCCGCCGGCCTGTCGCCGCTCGACGATTTCCTGACGCAGGAAGGGAAGCTCGAGGAGTTCGAGGCCGTGGCGATCAAGGAGGTGCTGGCGTGGCAGATCGCCGAGGCGATGAAGGCGCAGAACCTGTCGCGCAAGCGCCTGGCCGAGCGCATGAAGACCAGCCGGAGCCAGATCAGCCGGCTGCTCGATCCGACGGACGGCAACGTGACGATCGCCACGTTGCAGCGGGCGGCGAAGGTCGTCGGTCGGACGCTTCGGCTCGAGCTGGTGTAGACGTACAAGCCCCACGTCATCGCGCCGGCGCGCGTCGCCTCCACCCATCCTGGCCATGGCCGCGCGTCTCGCACCCGGTCGTGCTCACGCACCCGATCACCGGCCGCGGGACGGGTCGCACGAAGCGATAGCGGCCCGTATCGAGTATCCTGTCTTCGCAATTCGCACCGACGGAGACGGTGATGGCGCTGGACAGCCCGCACTCCTGGCATCGGCCGGGCCGGCTCTACGACGGGCCGGACGCGATCCTGGCGCGGGTGGCGGCGTTCCGCGCCCGCACCCTGCCGCGGCCGGAATGGGACCACTTCGCGCATCTGACGGTCGGCCACCACTACGTCGCCACCTACGGCGCGCAAGAGGCGCTCGCGCGCCTGCGAGGCGACATCGCGGGCTACAACGAGGTCAGCGGCGTGCCGAATTCGGACTCGCGCGGCTACCACGAGACCATCACCGCGTTCTATGTCCGGACCATCGCCCGCTACCTGGAGCAGGTGCCGGCGGCCATGCCGCTGGTCGACCAGGTGCACGGGCTGCTGAACGACGCGCTCGGCTCCAAGGCGCTCGCCTTCGCGTTCTGGTCCAAGTCCCGCTTGCTGTCGACCGACGCGCGACGGGCCTGGCTGGACCCCGATCTGCGGTCGATCGCCGAACTGGCGACGTGGCCGGTCGGGCGGTAGCGCACGTCCCGCGATGCCGGAAGCGGCCGGTCCGCGCGGCGTGACGATCGCCTAGTCCGCGCTGTGGTTGCGGTAGATCGCGTCGGCGAAGAGCCGCGCGGAATCGAGCACGGCGACCTTCCGTGCCACCAGGTCGGCCGGCAGGCGGAACGGCGGCACGGTGTCGGCGACCATCACCGTGTCGATGGCGGGATCGGCGACCACGTCCTTGGCCTTGCCGAGGAACATGCCGTGCGTGGCGGCGACCAGGACGCGCGTGGCGCCGGCGTCGCGGCAGGCCTTGGCGGCAATGCGGACGGTCGTGCCCGCGCCGATCAGGTCGTCGATGATGACGGCGGTGCGCGCCTCGACGTCGCCGACCAGCGTGCCGCCGCTGACCACGCCGCCGGCGCGCTGCTTGTCGACGAAGGCCGAGGACGGCTCGCGGCCGATCGCCCGGACCAAGGCCGTGCGCAGCTGCGCCGCGCGCTTGGCGCCGCCGATGTCGGGCGACACCACGGCGACGTCGCCGGCGCCCAGGAGCGGCTTCAGGTGGTCGACGAACAGGCCGATCGCCTCGAGATGGTCGGTCGGCCGCCGGAAGGCGTTCTGGAACGCGGCCGGGTTGTGCGCGTCCATGGTCATGACCTTGTCCGCGCCGACCGCCTCGAACATCTCCGCCACGTACTTGGTGGTGACGGGATCGCGCAGCTGCGTCTTGCGGTCCTTGCGCGCGTAGCCGAGATAGGGAACCACGGCCGTGACGCGCGCGGCCGAGGCGTCCTTCATCGCGCCGATGAAGAACAGCAGGCGGCACAGCTTGTCGTTCACGCTCTCGTCGGGGCCGGAATAGAGCGACTGCACCACGTAGACGTCGTGGCCGCGCACGCTGACCAGCGGCCGCGTCTTGTGCTCGCCGTCCTCGAACGCACGCTCCTCCATCGGGCTCAACGGAATCTCGAGATGCCGGCTGACGCGCTCGCCGTAGGCGCGCGAGGCGGCCAGGGCGAAGACCTGGATGGCTCCGGATTCGCTCATGCCGGCGATGACGCCAGATACGGCGCGGCGCCGCCTTGATCTGGGTCAAGGCCGGCGAAACCGCTCTCCCCTAGCCTCCCGGCATGCCGGTGCACAATGCGGAAATCGCCAGCGTCTTCCGTGAGATCGCCGACCTGCTCGACCTCGAGCAGGCCAACCCGTTCCGCATCCGCGCCTATCGCAACGCCGCCCGCACCGTCGAGGAGCTGACCACCGACCTCGCCGACCTGATCGCAGCCGGCAAGGAGCTGCCGCGGCTGCCGGGCATCGGCGCCGACCTGGCGGGCAAGATCCGCGAGATCGCCACCACCGGCCGTTGCGCGACGCTGGATCAGCTGCGCAAGTCCGAGCCGCCCGGTCTGGTCGAGTTCCTGACCCTGCCCGGCCTGGGGCCGAAGCGCGCCAAGGCGATCTACGACGAGCTCGGCGTGCACACGCTCAACCAGCTGCATCGGGCGGCCAAGGATCGCCGCCTGCGCCAGGTCGCCGGCCTGGGCGAGGCGACCGAGCGGCGCATCATGGCGGCGATCGAGGCACGCGCCGGCCGGCCCGTCCGCCACAAGCTCTCGGTCGCCGCGCAGATCGCCGACAGCCTGGTCGCCTGGCTCCGCGGCGCCCCCGGCGTGCGCACGGTCGAGGTCGCCGGCAGCTATCGTCGCTCGAAGGAGACCGTCGGCGACCTCGACATCCTGGTCGGCGCGGACAAGGCCAACGAGGCGATGGACCGCTTCACGCGCTACGACGAGGTCGCCGAGGTGCTGGCGCGCGGCCCGACGCGCGCGACGGTCATGCTGCGTTCGGGCATGCAGGTCGACCTGCGCCTGGTGCAAGACGAGATCTTCGGCGCCGCCCTGGTCTATTTCACCGGCAGCAAGGCGCACAACATCGCGATCCGCCGCCGGGCGCAGGAGCGCGGCCTCAAGATCAGCGAGTACGGCGTCTTCCGCGGCGAGCGCCGGGTCGCCGGCAAGACCGAGGAGCAGGTCTACCGCGCCATCGGCCTGCCCTGGATCGCGCCGGAACTGCGCGAGGACCAGGGCGAGATCGCCGCCGCCGAGGCCGGCGCGCTGCCCGAGCTGGTCAGGCTCGCCGACCTGGCCGGCGACCTGCACTGCCATTCCCGCGCCACCGACGGGCACAACACGATCCGCGAGATGGCCGAGGCGGCGCGCGCCGCGGGGCTGTCGTACATCGCCATGACCGAACACTCGCGCCGGCTGACCATGGCGCACGGGCTCGATTCCCGCCGGCTGCTGCGCCAGGTCGACGAGATCGACCGGCTGAACGAGGACCTGTCCGGCATCGCCGTCCTCAAGGGCATCGAGGTCGACATCCTGGAGGACGGCCGCCTGGATCTGCCCGACGATGTGCTCGGCCGGCTCGACCTGGTGGTCGGCGCCGTGCACAGCGCCTTCAACCTGTCACGCGAAAAACAGACCCGGCGCGTTCTACTGGCGATGGATCATCCGCATTTCACGATCCTGGCGCACCCGTCCGGGCGGCTGATTCCGGAGCGCCAGCCCTTCGACCTCGACATGGCGCAGGTCGTCCGCCACGCCAAGGCGCGCGGCTGCTTCCTCGAGCTCAACGCCCACCCCGACCGGCTCGACCTCCTGGACACGCATTGCCGCATGGCGAAGGACGCGGGCGTGCTGGTCGCGATCAGCTCCGATGGCCACAGCACCTTCGATTTCGCCAATCTGCGCTTCGGCGTCGGCCAGGCGCGGCGCGGCTGGCTGGAGCGCGGCGACGTGCTCAACACGCGCCCGCTGGCGAAGCTGCGTCCCCTGTTGAAGCGGACGATGTAGCCGCCCATATCGCCCCCGCGAGGTCCGGTTGATGCATATCAATGAGTGCAGCACCGCCGCGGCCTAGCTTCGTCGAGCGATCGCGGATCGCGTCTACCGGAGGAGGAGTTGACCATGACCGAACCCACCAAGATGCCGATCAAGACCGAGAAGAAGGAAACCGCCCCGTCGCCGCGCGAGTGGCAGCCCTTCGAGAGCCTGCGCCGGGAGATCGACCGGCTGTTCGAGAACTTCCATCGCACGTCCTGGGTCTCGCCCTTCGGTCGCGCCAGCTTCGAGCTCGAGCCGTTCTGGCGCCGCGAGCTCAGCCTCGGCGCCGTGCCGGCCGTCGACATCGTCGAGAAGGACAAGGCCTGGGAGATCACGGCCGAGCTGCCGGGCATGGACGAGAAGAACGTCGAGGTGACCTTCTCCGAGGGGATGCTGACGATCAAGGGCGAGAAGCAGGAGGAGAAGGAGGAGAAGAAGAAGGACTACTACCTCTCGGAGCGCCGCTACGGCTCGTTCCATCGCTCGATGCGCGTGCCGGAAGGGATCGATACCGACAAGATCGAGGCCGGCTTCAAGAAGGGCGTCCTCACCGTCACGCTGCCGAAGACGGCCGCGGCGCAGAAGAAGGAAAAGAAGATCGCCGTCAGCGCCAAGTAGCGCGGCCGGCGGCCGGCGCCCGGCGCGTGCGGCCGCACGCGCCCGGCCGGCCCGCCTTGCCTCAGGCGCGCAGCCTGTCCCGGAGCAGGCTCTTGCGCAGCATCATGTGCACGCCCTTGTTGCCGTCGACCGTCTGCGTGACGCGCAGGTCGCCCGCCAGCGAGCACAGCATGTAGGCCTGCTCGCGCGTCAGCGTCGTCAGGCGCGTCACGTGCAGGATCATCTCGCGGGTCGCCTGCTTCGCCGCGTCGTCCAGGTCCTCGTCGAGGCCGATCGAGATCAGATGCTCGTCCGTCTCGGCGAAGGGCCACGTAAGCCGCAGGTCCTTGCGCACGGTCAGGCGGAACGTGCCGCGCATGCCGGTCTCGAGCGCCGTGATGCAGACCTCGCCGTCGCCCTGCACGCCATGGCCGTCGCCGGCCGAGAACGACGCGCCCGGCACGAACACCGGCAGGTAGACCTTGGCGCCGACGCGGAACTCCTTGTTGTCCATGTTGCCGCCGAAGGCGCGCGGCACGATGGTCGACAGCCGTCCCCAGGAGGGCGCCGGCGCGGTGGCCAGCACGCCGAAGAACGGATCGAGCGGGACGTCGAGTCCGGGCAGCACGTGCACGATGCCGGCCTGCGCTTCGATGCGCGCGTGGATCATGGCCGGGTCGGGGAAGTCCTCCGGGATCGTGCCGCGCAGCGGCATGATCGCCACGTAGCCCCAGTCCATCCAGGGCCGGATGTCGAGGATCTCGACCTCCAGCACGTCGCCCGGCACGGCGCCTCCGACGGCAATCGGCCCGGAGACGAAATGCGTCGCCGGCCCGGGCGGCAGCTTCGCCATCGCCTCGGCGAGGATCGGCGGCACCGCGAACGCGGGATCGCTCGGCAGCCGCGCCGGCGAGAAGGCCGGCAGCGCATGCAGCGTCACCGTGTCGCCCGAGGCGACCTCCAGCACCGGCTTCTGGGCGGCGTCGAAATAGCCCCACACCATGGTCTCGGGCGTGAAGGGCAGCTCATGATGCATGCTCATCGCATTCCCCGTCGCGGCAAGGCGCACAGGTTGCAGACAGATGCGGTGAAAGTCTATCGCGCCTGCAGGCGCGGATCGGCGAACAGCCGTCCCCAGCCGCGTACCGTGTCGGGCGCGACGCCGGCGAGCAGCAGGCTTTCCCAGACGACCGTCGCGATCGAATCGTAGACCGGGATGCCGAGCGCGCGCTCCAGCCCGTCGACCAGCGGCGCGCCCGCCATGTTGGTGCACACGATCGCGATCGCGTCGGGTCCGGCGCGCGCGACCGTCCGCACCATCTCGTCGATCGTCGCCGCATCGACCGCGGCAAAGGCGAAGTTCTCCGACACGTCGAGATGCCGCTCGGCCACGCAGGCGAGGCCGGCGGCGCGGAAGTTGGCCGCGATCCGCGCCTGCACGTCGCCGCGATAGGGCGTCACCAGGCCGATGCGCGTCGCCCCCGTGCGCGCCAGGATCTTGCGCAGCGCCAGCATCGAAGTGCAGGCCGGCCTGGCCGTCGCCTCGCCGATGCGCTCGACCAGCTTCTCGTCGCGGTCGAACCCGAGCCACGCGGCCGAGGTGCCGTTCCAGCCGATCACGTCGACCCGCGCGTCGGCCAGCAGCCGCGCCGCGCCCAGCATCGGCGCATCGTCGAACTGCGCCAGCGCCGCGGGCTGGAGCGAGATCTCCGTCACCGGGAAGCGCGAGAAATGCGCCGTGACTCCGGGCACGCCGGCCAGCATCGCCGCCGTGACCGGCTCCAGCACCGTGTTGGACGACGGCGTCAGCATGCCGAGACGGATGGCAGCGGACATCGGCGCGATTCTCCCCTAACGTCACATGCCGGCGATGATACGCCGAAGGAGACCCGCCATGCCGGAATTCGATCTGGTGCTGCGCGACGCGCGGATCGGCACGGCATCCGACCTGTTCCGCGCCGACATCGGCGTGCGCGACGGCCGCATCGCCGCGCTCGGCGACCGGCTGGCCAAGGGCGCGGAGGAGATCGACGCGCGCGGGCGCCTCGTCCTGCCGGGCGGGGTCGACGCGCACTGCCATTTCGACCAGCCGACCGACGACGGCTCGGCGATGGCCGACGATTTCGCCAGCGGCACGCTGTCGGCCCTGTGCGGCGGCACGACGACCGTCATCCCCTTCGCCTGCCAGACCAAGGGGCGCGGCCTGCGCGAGGCGGTCGCGGACTATCACCGGCGCGCCGAGGGCAAGGCCTTCGTCGACTACGCCTTCCACCTGATCGTCGCCGATCCCGGCGCCGGCGTGCTGGGCCAGGAGCTGGCGGCGCTGATCGCGGACGGCTACACCTCGTTCAAGATCTACATGACCTATGACGCGCTGAAGCTGAGCGACCGCCAGATCCTGGACGTGCTGGCGCTGGCGCGGCGCGAGCGCGCCATGACCATGATCCATGCCGAGAATGCCGACATGATCGGCTGGCTGACCGACCAGCTCGAACTCGCCGGCAGGACCGCGCCCAAGTTCCACGCCGTGGCGCATGCCGGGATCGCCGAGCGCGAGGCGACGCATCGTGCCATCGCCCTGGCCGAGCTGGTCGACGCGCCGGTCCTGATCGTGCATGTCTCCGGCCGCGAGGCCGTGGAGCAGATAGGCCGCGCCCAGGCCCGGGGGCTGCGCGTCCTGGCCGAGACCTGCCCGCAGTATCTGTTCCTGACCGCGGACGACCTCGACCTGCCCGGCCACGAGGGCGCCAAGTGCGTCTGCTCCCCGCCGCCGCGCGACAAGGCCAGCCAGCAGGCCATCTGGACCGGGCTGGCGAACGGCACCTTCAGCGTGTTCTCTTCCGACCATGCGCCGTTTCGCATGGACGACCCCAAGGGCAAGCTCGTCTGCGGCCCGGCCGCGCCATTCTCGAAGATCCCGAACGGCATCCCCGGCGTGGAGACGCGCCTGGCGCTGCTGCTGTCCGAGGGCGTGCTCAAGGGACGCATCACGCTGCAGCAGTTCGTCGCGCTCACCGCGACCAATCCCGCGCGCATCTACGGCCTGGCGGGGCGCAAGGGCTCGATCGCGATCGGCGCCGATGCCGATCTCGTGCTGTGGAACACCGACCGCAGCGTGCGCATCACCAACGCCAGGCTGCACCACAACGTCGACTACACGCCGTACGAGGGCATCGAGGTCACGGCCTGGCCCGACACGGTGATCGCGCGCGGCGCGATCCTGGTGCACGCCGGCGCGCCGACCGGCGCGGCCGTCAAGGGGCGCGGCCGGTTCCTGCGCTGCGACCGGCCGGTCGAGGGCGCCGGCGCGCTCGAGATGGCCGCAGCAGCAACGAGGGAAGGTCGCGTACATGCCCGATGAGCCGAAGCCGGCGGCGATGCGCCCGAAGGAGCGCGCGCTCGCCTTCTGCCGCAGGTACAACCTCCAGCTTCCCATCCTCATGGCGCCAATGGCCGGCGCCTGCCCGGCGAGCCTGGCGATCGCGGTGGCCAATGCCGGCGGCATGGGCGCGATGGGCGCGCTGACGACGGCGCCGGACGGCATCGCCGACTGGGCCGCCGCGTTCCGCGGCCAGAGCAACGGCGGGTTCCAGCTCAACCTCTGGATCCCCGATCCGCCGCCCGTGCGCGACGCCGGCGCGGAGGCCGACGTGCGGCGCTTCCTGTCGCAATGGGGCCCGCCGGTGCCGCCGGAAGCGGGCGACGCCACGCCGCAGGACTTCGCCCGGCAGTGCGAGGCGCTGCTGGCGGCCGGTCCCGCCGTCGTCTCGTCGATCATGGGCGTCTATCCGCCCGACATCGTGCGGCGGATGAAGGAACAGGGCATCGCCTGGTTCGCCTGCGCCACGACGCTGGCCGAGGCGCGCGCGGCGGTGGCCGCCGGCGCCGACGCCATCGTGGCGCAGGGCTACGAAGCGGGCGGGCATCGCGGCGCCTTCGACCAGGCCGCGGCCGAGCGCCAGGGCATCGGGCTGTTCGCGCTGATCCCGCGCCTGGCCGACAAGCTCGACGTGCCGATCGTCGCCACCGGCGGCATCGGCGACGGGCGCGGCGTCGCGGCGGCGCTGACGCTCGGCGCCAGCGCCGTGCAGATCGGCACCGCCCTGCTGCGCTGCCCCGAAGCCAGGACCAATCCGGCCTGGGCCGACGCGCTGGCGGAGCTCGAGCCCGAGCAGACCATGCCGACCCGCGCCTTCAGCGGCCGGCTCGGCCGCGCCATCGCCACCGACTACGCGCGCGCCGCCGCCGCACCCGACGCGCCGCGTCCGGCGCCCTACCCCGTGCAGCGCGGGCTCACCGCGCCCATGCGCGAGGCGGCGCAGCGCGACGGCGACGTCCAGCGCATGCAGGCCTGGGCCGGGCAGAGCGCCGCGCTCGCCCGGACCGAGCCGGCCGGCGATCTCGTGCGCCGCATCTGGGCCGAGGCGGAGGCGCTGCTGGGTTAGTCGGACGCGGCGTCGGCGCCGGACCTGCGGCGCGAACTCGTGCCTGCCTGGAGCGGGGCGCGGCGACCGGCCGCTACCGGCTCATGCCCGCCGGCTTCATCCGGCTCTCGGCCGAGAGGTCGCGTTCCTTGCCGGCGGCGAAGCGGGCAAGCTCGCGCACCTGGCCGGGCGGCAGCGGGTGCGGCTTCTTGCCGGCCCTGAACTCGGGATCGCTGAAGCTGCCCTTGCCCTCGAACGGCACGGCGATCAGGCCCTGCTTGTCGACGTCGACCAGGAAGGCGCCGATCCACGGGTTCTCGTCGAGCAGCTTGCCGATGCCGCGGAACGGCGCGACGAATCCGCTGAGGTCCATCTGGCCGGCGGCCATGTCGAACACGCCCTGCGCGTTCATGCCGAGGCCGCGGCTCATGGCCAGCACGTCCTGCAGCACGATCACGTCGCCGGTCTTCTTGAACTTGCCTTCCAGCTTGCTGAAGTTGAGGTCCTCGCCGGTCAGGACCTCGAACGGGCCGAAGCCGCTGGCGGAGCTGAGGATGCGGTCGCCGATCGGCGTGTCCCGCAGCGTGAAGTCGCGCATCTGGATATCGCCCTCGATCGGCGTGGTCGGCAGCATCGGCTCGCGGATCGCGCGGATCGCCAGCATGCCGCCGCGCAGGTCGCGCGCGAACTGGGCGTCGGTCATCATCTGCAGCATCGCCGCAGCGTCGCTGGCATAGAGCAGCAGCTGCCGCCGTTCGCCCATCGGCGTATAGCGCAGGCTGATCTCGCTCTTGTTCGGCAGCTGCGCCTCCAGGTCGATCGAATCCCAGTACTCGCCTCCGTAGGCGGCGGTGAGCCCCACCTGCTCCAGGTGCCTGCGGTCGCTCAGGCGCAGCCGCTTCAGCTGCGTCGTCACCGTCATCGGGAAGTCGAGCAGGATGTCCGGGTCTTCGATAAACGGCTGCAGGTCGAGCTGATCGCCCAGCAGCGCCACGTCCCAGCCACCCATCGGGCGGCGGCTGAACATCGCCTGCACGTCGGTGCGGCCCTTGCTGGTGCTGGCCGTGGGCTGGAACGACAGCGTGTCGAACTCGATGCGGTCGATGTCGGACGTGCCCAGCTTCATCCAGGCGCGCCCTTCCGCCTTCATGCCCGCCGAGGAGGCCTGGAACTCGGAGACCTCGACCGGCCTCCCCTTGCGTGTCGTCATGGTCATGTTGACCGAGCCGGGCACGCCCTGCGGCTTTTCCCAGTAGATCTGCGCCAGCCTGACCTTGGCGCGGTCGAGCTTGAAGCGCGCGTCGGCGGTCGTCGTGCCGTTGGCGCTGCGCGTCAGGTCGACGTCGTAGTCGAGCGCGCCGGTCAGCACCTTCTCCAGGCCAAGTCCCATGGCTCGGCGCTGGTCGTCGTTGAGCGTCCCGACCAGGTGCACGTAGGTCTGGTCGCGGTCCTTGCCCGCGAGCGCGTGCACGAGCTGCACCGAGACCGGCGCGCCGTTCAGCTTCAGCGCACCGTCCATCTTGATGTCGCGCGCGTCATAGGACAGCGTCATCTCGCCGTCGCTGATCGCAAGGCCCATCGGCCCTTGCGGCACGGCAAGGTCGACGATCTTGGCCGCGGCCGAGCGCTGGATGCGGTCCGGGCTGAACTTGGGGCCGAGCTCGAAGCGGAACCGCGTCGAGGCCGCCACCTCGCCCTTGACCGTGGCCGGGTCGATGCCGGTCTCGCCGAGGCCGCCCAGCTCGGACTTCTGCATCAGCGCGACGAACCGGCCGACGCTGCCGCGCACGACCGCCTTGCCGTCGACCTCGGGCGCCGCCTGGTCGAGGCCGGTGACCTTGAACGCCGTCTCGGTGAGCGCCAGGCCGCCGAACTTCGCCTCGGCGATCGAAACGTCGGCGCGCCGGCCCGGCACCAGCGTGGCCTTGGCCTTGATGTCGCTGAGCGGCGGCAGGTTCGCCTTGGTCCAGCGCAGCTCGGCGCCGGCGAGCGTCAACTCGACCTGCTCCTGGCCGAAGCGCGCCACGCCGCTCGCCTGCTCCAGCAGCATCGAATCGCCGACCGCACCGGTCACGTTGCTGAAGCGCGTGTCGAGCTTCAGGTTCTGGAAATCCGGCTGGAAGCCGTCCCCGACGAGCCTCCCGGCCACCGCCACCGTGGTTTCGTCGGCGCGGCCCGACCGGACGTTGTCGTTGAGCCATTGCCGCAGCTCCGGCCTGACCGTGGCCGGCCACAGCCGCAGCAGGTCGGCCACGTCGAGCCGGCGGATGATGGCGTTGACCTTGGCCTCGGGCTGGTCGGAAATCGTGCTGACCACGGCCGCGGCGGAGATGTTGGGCCCGCCGAGATCGAGATAGACGTTCTCGAGGATGTAGAATGACAGGTCGCGCTCGGCCCGGCCGACGACCTTGGCGGCGGCGACCTCGATGCCCTCGGTCCCCAGCTCGGGCAGCAGCAGGCGGCCCTTGCGGCCGTTCAGTTCGAATACGATGCGTTCGAACGCCCCTTCGCTCCAGCGCAAACGCGCCTCGACCGTGCCGCCGATCGGCATGTCGAGCGCCGCCAGCCGCTCGAGCGCCGGCGAGCCGGCGGCGAAGCGCGCCGGCACGATGTCGGCGAACTCGACCTCGAGGTCGATCGTGTCCTGCGCCAGGGCGTAGACCACCTTGCCCTGCAGTGCCGCCGGCTTGCCATCGACGAGGAACGGCACCGCGAAGCTGGAAGAGATGCCGCCTTCGCCGCGTATCAGCGCGACATTGGCGTTGAGCGCCTTCCACGACATCTCGAGCATCTGGTCGTCGAGCGTCAGGACGGCATCCGAGATGCTGACGCGCTCGAGGTAGCCGGAGGCCTCGTTCGGGTTCGGCGGCGACAGCAGGCCGCCGATCAGCCGCTGCAGCGCCGGCTGCTCGCCCGCGGTGCCGCTGTCGCCCAGGCCGAACTCGAAATGCCCGTCGCGCGCGCGCGTCAGGCGCACCGTCGGGCGATGGATGTCGAGGCTGGTCGGGGCCACCAGGCCGCGCATCAGCCCCGGGATGCTGAGCCCGATCGAAACCTGGTCGAGCGTCGCCAGCTCGGTGCCGGTCGGGTTGACGATGCGCACGCCCTCGGCGCGCACGTCGACCGGCCGCTGCCAGCCGTCCCAGGTCAGCTTGGTGACGTCGATCTTGACCGAGATCGGCCCGCCCGGCGGGCTGAGCGCGTTCTCGATATACGGCGTCAGGAAGTCGAGCCGGATCGGCCCCATCGTCAGCAGGAAGAAGGCGACACCGGCAAGGACGGAAAGCGCAGCCGCAGCGGCCGCGACCAGCTCGAGCAGGATGAGCGGGTTGCGCCGGCTCACCCGCGCACCGCTCGGCGACATGGGCCTCGACCGCCCGGACCAGTGGCCGGCCGCACCCCGCTGCGATAAACAGACGCCATGAGCATATCCGCCGAAGTCCGCGCCTTTCCGCTAACCGACCCGAGCCAGTGGCCGCGCGTTGGCGACCCCGCGCGCGCCCAGTTGGGCATCACCCGCTGGAAGGAAGCGGCGGCGCAAGACGACGACCCCGCGATCGTCGAATTCGCACACGCCTTGGCGGACCAGCCGATTGGCCGCGCCATCCTGGAGCCTCTATTCGCCAACAGTCCGTTTCTCGGCGACTGTGTGTTGTCGGAGCCAAGCTTACTGCGCGCCGTTCTTGAAGACGGCCCGAATCAAACGTTTACCACAGTCCTGGCGAGTATGCGCCAGGAATGTTTAATGGAAGATGACCGAACGCGCCTGATGCGCGCTTTGCGCATCGCCAAGCGTCGCGCGGCGCTCGTCATCGCGCTGGCCGACATCTTTGCCACATGGAGTCTGGAACAAGTCACGAACGCGCTCACGGAGCTCGCGGAAACCGCGCTCTCGGCGAGCGTCGCGCATCTGTTGCGCAAGGCCGCATCGAGCGGCGCCTTCCGGCTCGAGGACCCGGCCGATCCCGAGCGCAACTCGGGCCTGGTCGTGCTCGGCATGGGCAAGCTTGGCGGGCGCGAGCTCAACTACTCGAGCGACATCGACCTGATCGTGCTCTATGACCGCGAGCGGGTGCGCGGCGACGACGACGACGCGATCCACACGGCCTTCGTGCGCCTGGCCCGCGACCTGGTGCGCATCATGGAAGAGCGCACGGCCGACGGCTACGTGTTCCGCACCGATCTGCGCCTGCGCCCCGATCCGGGCGTCACGCCGATGGCCATCTCGGTGACCGTGGCCGAGACCTACTACGCCAGCGTCGGGCAGAACTGGGAGCGGGCGGCGATGATCAAGGCCTGCCCGGTCGCGGGCGACCTCGACGCCGGCTACCAGTTCCTCGACAATATCCGGCCCTTCGTCTGGCGCCGGCACCTCGACTTCGCCAGCATCCGCGACATCCATTCGATCAAGCGCCAGATCAACGCGCATCACGGCGGCGGCACGATCGCCATCAAGGGCCACAACATCAAGCTGGGTCGTGGCGGCATCCGCGAGATCGAGTTCGTCGCGCAGACCCTGCAGCTGGTCTGGGGCGGCCGCGATCCCGCCTTGCGCATGAGCGCCACCTGCTCGGCCCTGATGCGGCTGGCAGCCGCCGGAAGGCTCGAGCGCGCCGTGGCGAGCGACCTGATCAAGGCCTATCGCTTCCTGCGCCGGCTGGAGCACCGGCTGCAGATGGTGGCCGACCAGCAGACCCACCAGCTGCCCGCCGACGACGCGGGCATCGCGCAGATCGCCGCCTTCATGGGCTACGACGCTGCGGACGGCTTCGTCGCCGACCTCGAGGCGATGCTGCGCATGGTGCAGGACCACTATGCCAGGCTGCTCGAGGGCACGCCGACTCTGGCGGCGGCCGACGCGGAGGTCAGCGGCAACCTGGTGTTCACGGGCGTCGAGAACGACCCCGACACGCTGGACACGCTGAAGCGCATGGGCTTCACCGACGCGGCCTCGATCGCCGAGCGCGTGCGCAGCTGGCATCACGGCCGCTACCGCGCCATGCGCAGCGCGCGCGCGCGGGAGATCCTGACCGAGCTGATGCCGGCACTGTTGCGCGCGCTGTCGCGCACCGCCCAGCCGGACCAGGCCTTCGCCCGCTTCGACGAGTTCCTCGGCCAGCTGCCGGCGGGCGTGCAGGTGCTCTCGCTGTTCCAGTCCAACCCGCGCCTGCTCGATCTCCTGGCCGAGATCATGGGCAGCGCGCCCGTCCTGTCGGAGCAGCTGGCGCGCAATCCGACCCTGCTCGACAGCATGCTGGCGGACAGCTTCGGCGAGCCGCCGCCCGCGCGTGCGCTGGTGGCGCTCGAGCTCGACGGCCTGCTCGAGGGCGCCGGCGAGTTCGAGGAGTTCCTGCGCATCTGCCAGCGCTGGTCCAACGACCACAAGTTCCACATCGGCGTGCGCATCCTGCACGGTCAAAGCGACGCGCACGGCACCGGCCCCGTCCTGAGCGACCTGGCGGAGCTGGCGATCGAGCGGCTGTATGCCCGCATCGAGCGCAATTTCGCCAAGAAGCACGGCCGCTTCGACGGCGGCGGCATGGTCACCGTCGCGCTGGGCAAGCTCGGCGCGCGCGAGATGAACATCGGCTCGGATCTCGACCTGATCTTCATCTACGGCGACACCGACGCCGAGGGTTCGGACGGCGAAAAGCCGCTGCCGCCGATGGTGTACTTCGCGCGGCTGAGCCAGCGCATGATCACCGCGCTAACCGCGCCGACCGGCGAAGGCAAGCTCTACGACGTCGACATGCGCTTGAGGCCTTCGGGCAACCAGGGTCCGATCGCCTCGTCGCTCACGAGCTTCCGCAAGTACCAGGCGGAAGACGCCTGGACCTGGGAGCACATGACCCTGACGCGCGCCCG
>CAZLBB010000068.1:23969-27525 GCA_964557415.1 uncultured Rhodospirillaceae bacterium | reverse complement strand
GGGCCCACCGCGGTCCCGCGGCCGCACCTGCGCTCCGCCGCCGCGTTGACGCCCCGGGCCGCGGCGCGGGCGCCCCGCCACGCCGCGGCCGCGGCCAGCGCGGCGGCGGCCGAGGCGGCGGCGCGCCCCGCGCTGCTGTCCGCCGGTCGCCTGGCCGGGGCGGCGGCGACCGCCTTCGCCTTCATCGCCTCGGGCGCGGTCCCCGGCGCCTTCTTCGCAGAGCCCGGGACCGGGTGGTGGGGCCTCAGGATCAACCCCGGCGCACTGCTCTGGGTGGCGTTCGGCGTGATGGTGGGGCCCGCGCTGGCGCTGAAGCTGTGGATCCCGCGCCTGTCCTGGAGTGCGTTCTGGAAGGCCGAAGTCGCGATTTTCGGCGCGTTCTTCGCCCTCGTCGCGCTGACGCTCGGCCTCGAGGCGGCCTTCATGTCGGTCGTGTCCGCCAACCCCCAGCGCGGCGTCGACATGCTGGTCTGGATGTTCACGATCGAGATTCCGGTGACCTTCGGCTGCGGCGTCGTGCTGGGACGGCTGCTGGCCTGGGCGCTGCGCGGCTGGTTTCCCGACAACGGCGGCCCGGGCTTCGTCGGCCGCATGATCCTGGTCTGGATCGCCGCGGGCCTCTTCTATGCCGTCGCCAACTATCTGCTGATCTCGGTCGCCGAGGCCGCCGCCGCCCGCGCCGCCGGCGCCGAGGATGCGCTCGGCGCGCGCGAGGCCATGCGCATGTGGACGGACACGGTCCTGTTCGGCGCGAGCTGGGCGCTGGGGATCGTGCTCACTTTCCGCTTCGCCGCGCGCGGACGCTGACCGGCGCGCGCCGGGTCAATCCAGCCTGCGGTCCTCCAGGTGCCGCCGCAGCGCGCGCGTGTAGCGTGCCATCGCGGTCGGCATGATCGACTGGCCCTCCGGCGGGCGGTCGATGCCGAACACCGTCTTGGGGAAGTCGAGCGGCTTCTGCACCGACCAGATCTCGTCGTGCCTGTCCGGCGGCAGGATGCGCGCCGGGTCGCCGACCGCGATCCAGCCGATCGGCACGGTGGCGTCTTCCGGCAGGCGGGTGCGCAGGTGCACCGTGCCGTTGATGCGCACCTCCGCGCGCCGGCCAACGACGGCGCGGTTGAAGACGCAGGATCCGGTGGCGAGGAACGCCTCGGCCTCGACCGTGCAGCCGGTGAGGTACGCGCGCGGGCCGATCAGCACGTGGTCGCCGATTGTGAGCGGCGCCTCGGACGCGCCGCGCAGCACGGCGTTCTCCATGACCACGCAGTCGCGCCCGATGCGGATCGGCCCGCCTTCCGCGCTCAGGACCGCGCCGAACAGCACGCAGCTCCCGTCGCCGATCTCGACATCGCCCGAGACCACGGCATTGGGCGCGACGTAGACGTCCTTCGCCAGCTTCGGCCTGGCGCCGCGGTGCTCGATCAGCATGGCACGCTCCATCAGATATCCAGCCGCTTCATCACGCGCTCGGGGATCGCCTTGATGATCGCCATGATCAGCGCCCAGAACCACGGCGCGTAGATCTCGTCGCGCCCCTTGAGCGCGGCTGCGAGCGCGGCCTCGGCCACGGCGCGCGGCGGGGCGACAAGGAACAGGCCGGTGCGGCCGAAGGTCATCGCCGTGTCGACGAAGCCGGGCTTCACGGTGGTCACCGTCACGCCGTGGCGGTAGAGGCGCGCGCGCAGGCCCTGCAGATAGACGTGCAGCCCCGCCTTGGTCGCGCCGTAGACGTAGTTCTTGCGCCGGCCGCGGTCGCCGGCGACCGAGCCGAGCGCGATCACGTGTCCGCCTTCCTGGTCCTCGAGGTGCGGGGCGAGCCGGTGCAGCACGCTGACCGCGCCGGTGAAGCCGGCGCCGATCGTGGCGAGCGCGCGGTCGGGATCGGCGTCGAGCGCCGCCTGGTCCTCCATGTAGGCGAAGGCGAGAAAGACACAAAGCTTGCCCGGCGCCAGGCGCCGGCACTCGCGCGCGAAATCGGGGTGCGACGCGGTGTCGAGCGCGTCGAAGCCGAGCACGTGGACCGCAGGCGCGCCGCGCAGGCTCAGGTCCTTCGCCAGGGTCTCGAGGTCCTCGCGGTCGCGCCCGGCCAGGATCACGCCGTCGCCGCGCCGCGCGACCAGACGCGCGAAGGCGCGCGCGATGGCGGAGGACGCGCCGAGCACGACCCAGGTCTCGCCGCTCATGGCGCGTCTTCCCGGATGCGCAGGCGCCGCGCCATGTCGGAACGGAAGCGTCCCTGCGGGTCGACCGCTGCCAGCGCGCCGCGCAGCTCGCCGAGGCGCGGATACATCTCGGCGAAGCCTTCCGGGCTCAGCGCCGAATCCTTGGCCAGGTAGACGCGGCCGCCGCGGTCGAGCGTGATGCGCTCGAGCCGGTGCAGCAGGTCCGGCGCGTCGGGCCGGTTGGGGAAGTCGAGCGCCAGCGTTATGCCCCGCACCGGGAAGGAGAGACAGCCGCGCCCGTCGCGGCCGAGCGTCTTGATGACGGCGAGGAACGAGGCGGCGCGCGTCTGCGCCACCGCCGCCAGCAGCGCCCGCAGGCCACTCTCGGCCTCGGCGTCCGGCAGCACGCACTGGAACTGGCGGAAGCCGCGCTTGCCGTAGAGCCGGTTCCAGCCGCGGAGCGCGTCGAGCGGGAAGAGGAACCGGCGCAGGCCGACGCCGCGCTCGCGCCCGATCGCCGGCACGCGGCGGTAATAGAGCTCGTTGAAAGCGGCGATGCTCGCCCCATTCAGCACGAATCCCGGCAGGTCGAAGGGCACCGGCAGCGCGCCGCGCCGGTCGCGCGTAACCGCCGTGCCCGCGGGCGCGGGCTCGGCCGTCTGGAGGATGCCGCGGCCGAGACTGCCTCCGCGCGCCAGGGCGTCGATCCAGCCGACGGAATAGGTCGCGGCGCGCGCGCGCGTGGCGAAGGCGGAGAGGAAATCGTCGAGCGAGGCCATGCGCTCCTCTCGCGACAGCACCGCCGGCGACGGCACGCGCTCGAGCGTCAGGCCAAGGCGCAGCACGATGCCGGTCAGGCCGATCCCGCCGCAGGTCGCGGCGAACAGCGCGGGATCGGATTCCGGCGTGACGCGCCGAACCGCACCGTCGGCGGTCATGAGGTCGAACCAGCGCACGTGATCGGCGAAACCGCCGACGCGGTCGTGGTTCTTGCCGTGCACGTCGTTGGCGAGCGCGCCGCCCAGCGTGACGAAGGCGGTGCCGGGGCAGACCGGCGGCATCCAGCCGCGGGGCAGGAACACGTCGACGAGGTCGTCGATCGTGACGCCGGCCTCGCAATCCAGCGCGCCGGTCGCCGCATCGAAGCCGAGCAGGCGGTCGAGGCGCTCGGTCAGGATCGCATCGCCGCCCTGGTTCAGCGCCGCGTCGCCATAGGCGCGGCCCATTCCGCGCGCGATGACGCCGCCCGGGCCCGCGGCGGCGAGCGCCGCCGCCACCTCGCCGATCCGCTCGGGCCGCCGCGCCGTCGTCTCCGCGACGGGCACGCGGCCCCAGCCGGAAAGACGGAGCGATGCCGCACCCTGCGCGCGCTCGGTCCCCGTGCCCGCAGGGCG
>CAZLBB010000068.1:0-23869 GCA_964557415.1 uncultured Rhodospirillaceae bacterium | reverse complement strand
CTCAGCCCCCGCGCCCGCAGGGCGCTCAGCCCCCGCGCCCGCAGGGCGCTCAGCCCCCGCGCCCGCAGGGCGCTCAGCCATAGATCACCACTGCGAAGGCGATGGCCCAGCCGATCACGCACACGATCATGAACGGATCGGTCAGCACGATCCGGGTCGGCGAGCCCGATCGCTCCTCGACCAGCGCGATCTGCAGGTAGCGCAGGATGCCGCCGACGACGAAGGGCGTGGTCAGGTACAGGTTCTCGCCGAGCCGCGCCATCACCTGCTGGTCGGTGGTGTAGATGAGATAGGAGACGAGCAGCGCGCCGAGGACCATCGCCAGCGCCGCGTCGAGGAACGGCCTCGTGTAGCCGCTGAGGCTCTTGCGGTGCTGGTCGTCCAGCTCGCGCACCAGGTCGTCGCGCCGCTTGGCGATGGCGAGGAACAGCGCCAGAAGGCCGGAGCAGATCACGATCCAGACGCTCGGCTTGATGTCGGCGACGGCCGCGCCGGCCTCGACGCGCAGCACGAAGCCAATCGCCAGCACGACCACGTCGACGATCGAGACATGCTTGAGCGCGAAGCAGTAGGCTACCTGCATCGCCAGGTAGACGGCGAGGAAGGTGAAGAACCGCATCGACAGCAGCGCGCCGACGACGATCGCGAATCCGCCGAGCGCCGCCATCGCCGTGAGCGCCGTGCGCTCGTCCACCGTGCCCGCGGCCAGCGGGCGCAGACGCTTCAGCGGGTGCAGCCGGTCGGCCGCGCGGTCGCGCCAGTCGTTCAGGATGTAGACGGCGCTCGATGCGGCGCAGAAGCACAAGGCGGCGATCAGGGTTGCCACGATGTTGCCGGCGGTCTGCGCCTCGGGCGTGAAGAACAGCGGCGCCAGCACGAAGGCGTTCTTCACCCATTGATGCGGTCGCATCAGGGCGATCAGGCCGCTCGTCGGAACTTGGCTCGCGCGCACGGTCGGCGAGATTACGGGCCACGCCCGCGCGTGGCAATTGCGGGCGTGCTAGCTTGATGCCTCGGCTGGTGGTCGGAATAGATGTACCGGATCGGGATCATCTTGTGCCGCGGCGCGGTGCAGCGCTGGCAGCGTGCCTGCGTCGCGGCGATCGAGGCGCTCGGCTATGCCAAGATCGCATTGGTCCTGGAACTGGACCATCCGTCGCCGCTGCGCCTGCCGTCCGGCGCGCGCGCCGGGGCCGAGATGCGCGGCGATTGGGTGCCGGCGGGCGCGGCGATCATCGCCGGCCGCGCCGCGTCGCCTGGCGGCGGCGCGGCGCCGGCGCTGTCGGAGGCGGACCGCGCCGCGATCGCCGGGCATACGCTGGACGCCCTGATCGACCTGACCGGCCTGCGCATCGCCCTGGGCCCCGGACTCGCCGCCCGGCACGGCGTCTGGGGCCTGCATCACGGCGATCCCGCGCGCTTCGACGGGCGCGATCCGGGCTTCCGCGAGGTCGCTTGCGGCGCGCTGTGCAGCGCGGCTCTGCTCTATCGCGCGGCCGGCGGGGATCAGCGCGACGGGCTCGCGGTCGAGGTGCTGCGCGAGGGCTGGTTCAAGACGCGGCAGACGCCGCGGCGCAACGCCGATTCCGTGCTGCTCCTCTCGGCGCGGTTCCCCGCCCTGGTCCTGCGCGCGATGGCCGAGACGCGCGGCGCGCCGCTGCCGGTCGGCCGCCTGCGCCTGCTCCCGATCGCGCCGCCGCCGCGCGCGGGCGACCGGCTCGGCGCGTGGCTCCATGTGGCCGCCACCATGGCCGACAGCGCGCGCCGCAGGTTTTGCCGCGAACGCTGGACGATCGGCGTCGTGGCGCAGCCGGTCGATGAGGTCGTGCGCGCGCGCCGGCTCGCCGCGCCGCGCTGGCTCGCGAACCAGCCCAGCGACCGGTTCTATGCCGATCCTTTCCCGCTCGGCCGCTCCGGCGGCCGGCTGGAGGTGCTGGTGGAAGCGGCAAAGTATGCGGTTTCGCGCGGCTACCTGGCGCGGCTGGAGGTGGACGAAAGGGCCTGCGCGCGCGAGGCGGCGCTGCTCGAGACGCCGGAGCATCTCTCCTATCCCGCGGTCCTGCGCGAAGGCGGCACGACCTATGTCGTCCCGGAGAGCTGGCAGACCGGCCGGCTCGCGGCCTATCGCCTCGATCCGGCGACCGGCGCGATGGTGCATGACGGCGACCTGATGGTCGGCATGGCCGTGGTCGATCCGACGCTGCTGCGGCACGAGGGCAGATGGTGGCTGTTCTGCTGCGACCGGCATGACCACGACCAGAGCAATCTCTACATATTCCACGCCGCGAGCTGGCGCGGCCCCTGGCTGCCGCATGCGCAGAACCCGGTGAAGATCGACGTGCGCTCCAGCCGCCCGGCCGGCGCGTTCCTCAGCGTCGACGGCGTGCTGTATCGTCCGGCGCAGGATTGCGCGTTGCGCTATGGCAGCGCGATCGCGATCAACCGCGTGCTCGAGCTGACCGAGCACCGCTTCCGCGAGGAGGTCGCCTTCGTGCTGCGGCCCGACCCCGGCGGGCCCTATCCGGACGGGCTGCACACGATCAACGGCATCGGCGAGGACCGCGGCGCGCTGACCATCGTGGACGGGCAGAAGCTGAGCTTCGAGCCCATCGCTGCCATCGCCGACCGTCTGGCGCGCTGGCGCAACCGGAGAAGGCGCGATGCACGCGCCTAGCGCCTTCATCCCCTGAGCTTGTCGAAGGATGAGTCCTCAATAGCCGTCGAAATCGCCGGTGATCACGCCCCAGTCGTAGGGCGGCGGCGCGTCGTCGGGGCAGCGACGGCCGTCGAAGGGCACGGTGCCGGCGCGCAGGAACGCGGCGCGCTTGAGGAACGGCGTCAGCTCGTCGCGCGAGCAGATCGCCTCCAGCCGCCAGGCGCCCGCCGCGCGTGCGCGATCGATGACGGCGGCCAGGACCGCGGCGATGCCGTGCGCCTCGGCGCCCAGAAGCTCCATCAGGCCGGCCCGGCCGTTCGCGCGCCTGCCCCAGGATGCGTCGCGCATGCCCCAGACCGCGGCGGCGACCACGTCGCCGCCGCGGCGCGCGGTGAGCCACTCGTAGCCCATCGCCGCCTCGGGCGCGTAGCGCCATTCGAGCTCCGCGGGCGTGCGCACGACGCGGCACTCGCCGGGCGCGGCATGCGGCTCGGTCAGCGCGGCAAGCGCCGCGTCGTCCGGCCTGCCGGGCGCGACCTCGACGCCAGCCCCGGTCCGTCCACGCGGCAGCAGGCCGACGAGCCGGTCGAGCACGGCGCCGACGGCACCGGGCCGGCGGCGCGACGGCTTGATCCAGCGCACCCAGCGCGGCATGTCGTCGATGTAGTGGAAGGCCTGCGACTTCACGAACATCGGCAGGCTGGTGTCGTTGGGGAAACCGTAGATGACCTCGATCCCGCGCCTGGCCGCTTCCTCGCGCGCCTTCCTGGCCAAGAGGCCGAACAGGCCGCGGCCGCGGGCGCGCGGATGCACCATCGTGTCGATCGACTGGCACGCGGCGAAGCGCCGTCCGTCCAGCACGGCCTCGGTCGGGATCAGTACGTTCAAGCCGGCGATGCCCTCGTCGTCCTCGCCGACCATCAGGACGGCCGGCGCATCCTTGCGGCCGAAGAAGCGCCAGCGGTCATGCGCGAGCGGGCGCTCGCCCTGCTTCACGGCATCGAACAGCGCGCGGATGCCGGCGAGATCCTCGGGCACGGCCGGGCGCCAACGCCATGCCGGCGTGTCCATGACTAGACGCTCCAGCCGAAGATGAGGCCGAGCGCCGCCGCCGTCGCCAGCCCGCGCAGGACGACGGCACCGTCGGTGCGGATCGCGGCGTAGCTGAGCAGCCAGACGCCGGCCCCGACCTTCGCCGCGGCCAGCAGCGCCGCACCGGGCGCGGAGGACAACAGCAGCAGCGACGGATTGGCGACGAATCCGAGCGGCACGACGAACAGCCCCAGCCCGATGCGCAGCGATTGCCAGGCCACCGGCAGCCACGGCGTCTCGGCGATGGCCGAGGCGATGTAGACGTTGCCGCAGACCGGCGGCGTGATGGTACACAGCAACGCGTACCAGAACACGAACATATGCGCGTGCAGCGGCGGCAGGCCGAGCTTGACCAGGGCGGGCCCGGCCACGGCGATGCAGATCAGGTAGGCCGCCGTGGTCGGCAGCTCCATGCCCAGCACGATGCAGGCGAGCGCCGTCAGCAGCAGCGCAACCCACAGCCTGCCGCCGGAGAGGCCCACGATCAGCGAGGTGATCTTCACGCCCAGCCCGGTCATGGCGAAGGTGCCGACGATCAGCCCGGCGCAGATGACGATCGCGGCGATCAGCGCGATCTGGCGCGCGGCATCGACCAGCGCCTCCTGCGCGCGCCGCCAGCAGAGGCCGATCGACGGGCCGGCCGCGGAATCGACCGGCAGCAGCAGCGCCGTGACGGCGGTGGCAAACACCGCGGAATAGGCGGCGCCGTAGTCGCCGCCCGCCAGCATGCCGACCAGCACGCCGAACGGCAGCAGGAAGAACGGCATGGTGCGCGCGACGCGCGCCCAGCCGGGCAGCTCGGCGGCGGCGAGGCCGCGCAGGTCGTGCCGGTGGGCGAAATGGTGCACGCCGAACCAGCTCGTCAGGAAGAACAGGATCGCCGGCAGGATCGCCACGACCATCAGCTCGGCATAGGTGGTGCGCAGCAGCTCGGCCATCAGGAACACGCCGGCGCCCATGACCGGCGGCATGATCTGGCCGCCCGTCGAGGCGACGGCCTCGACCGCGGCCGCCATGCTCGGCGGATAGCCGAGCCGCTTCATCGCGGGGATGGTGACCGCGCCGGTCGAGGCGACATTGGCCGAGGCCGAGCCCGCGATGGTGCCGTACATGGCCGAGGCCAGCACGGCGACCTTGGCCGCGCCGGCGCGGAAGCGCCCGGCGAGCTGGGTCGACAGGTTCATGAAGCCGTTGCCCGCCTCGCCCGCCGAGACGAAGGCGCCGAGGATGACGAAGGGCACGATCAGGTCGACCGAGATGCCGGTGAGCTGGCCCCAGAGTCCGCCCTCGGCGATCACCAGCGCGCCGAGGAAATAGTCGAGCGGAATGCCGGGATGGCCGAAGGAGCCCGGGATGTGCTCGCCGAACAGGCCATAGAGCAGCGTCAGCAGCGCGATCGTCGGCAGCACCGGCTGCACGGCGCGCCGCGCCATCTCCAGCGCCACCAGCACCAGCGCCGCCGCCATCGCGTATTGATGCCAGCCCGCGAGCGCGCCGTATTGCTCGCTGACCGAAGCGCGGTTGATGAGGATGTAGAAGCAGCCGGTCCAGCCCGCCGCCAGCGCCAGCAGCCCCGAGACGCGCAGCGCCGCGTTGCGCGCGGGCGCGAACAGGAACACGAACGGCAGCGCCAGCGCCATGTGCAGCGGCCGGCTGACCAGCGTCGGCACGAGGCCGGAGAACACCAGCCACAGATGCACCGCGACCGAAACCGCGGCGGAGGCGAGCATCAGCGGCGGGTGGGTCAGGGCGAACATTCGACCGGATCCGCGCGTTGCGCTCAACAGTCCCTCGCCCGCCGAAGGCGGGAGAGGGAGGGGCCCATCGCGTAGCGATGGGAGGGTGAGGGCCGGCTCGGTGCTTTCGGCAGACGCGCCGTGCCATCCAGTGGCACCGAGCCGGCCCTCACCCCGCCGACGCTTCGCGTCGTCGACCCTCTCCCAGCTTTGCTGGGCGAGGGGTGGGCTGCGCGAGGGTCATTGCGCTCACTGCATCGAGGAGGGGACCTGCACGCCGGCTTCCTTGTAGTACCTGGCGGCGCCGGGGTGCAGCCTGGCGCCCATCAGCGCGATCTTGTCCGGCGTGACCGCGGCCCACCACGGGTTGGTCTTCGCCATCTCGGCACGCTGCGCCCAGAACGCCTTGACGATGGCATGGGCGGTGGCGTCGTCCATGCGCGTGGTGGCGTAGGCGCCGACCGGGCCGCCCACCGTCAGCGCGTCCTTGTCGATGCCCTTGTAGGTGCCGCCGGCGATGGTGACGGCGCCGATCTGCCGGTCGGCGTCGAGCACGGCCTTGAGCTCGGCCGGCGAGAAGCTCAGGAGATTGAGCGCGGTGCCCGAGGCGAGCTCCTGCACCTGCGGCGTCGGATGCGGGCTGCAGGTGGCGAAGCCGGCGACCTTGCGGTTGCGCACGGCGTCGCCCGCGGCCTTCAGGTCGACGTCGACCGTGTTCACCTTGCCCTCGAGGCCGAGCACCTTGAAGATCGCGCCGGTGCGCTGCTCGCAGGCCGTCCCCTTGGCGCCGGCGATGAAGTCCTTGCCGGCAAGGCCGGGAATGCCGGCGATGGCGGCGTCGGCGCGCACGACCAGGTGCACCGTGATGAACGGCATGACGAACAGCGTGCGGATCGCGTCGTAGCCCTGCCCGCCGTCGGCCTCGAACGGCTTCTGCGCCTTGATCGCCTTGTCGATCAGGTCCGGCGGCGTTGTGAACACGAACGCGCCCGGGCGCTTGGCCGCTTCCTTGATGTTCTGCACGCTGCCGAGGCTCTCCTCGACCGTGGCCACGATCGCGCCCTTGCTCTCGGCCTTCAGCACTTCGCCGAGCTGCACCATCATGACGTAGTAGGACGTGCCGGACGCCGCAGACTTCAAGGTGACGCGCGTTTCGGCCGTGGCCGGCGCAGTCGTCAGCGTCGCGGCGGCGACGATGGCCGCTGCCGCCAGAGAAAGGCGCTTCATCCCGTGGTTCCTCCCCAAGGCTCGATCGGGCGCGAGTGTGCCGCAGCGCCGCGCGTGCGTCCACACGGGGCGCGCTCGGGCGGCGAAGCTCAGTTCGGATCGAGCTCGCTGTCCCAGTACAGGAAGTCGCGCCAGCTCTCGTGCAAATAATTGGGCGGGTAAGCCCGCCCATTTTCCTGCAGCTCGAAGCTCGACGGCTGGAACGGTTTGATGCGCGGGTACATGCCGCATTCGTTCGGCAGGCGGCTGCCCTTGGCCAGGTTGCAGGTGCCGCAGGCGGTGACAACGTTCAGCCATGTCGTGCGCCCGCCGCGCGAGCGCGGCACGATGTGGTCGAAGGTCAGGTCGTTGGCGACGTGCCGCTCGTCGCAGTACTGGCAGGTGAAGCGGTCGCGCAGGAAGACGTTGAACCGCGTGAAGGCCGGCCGGCGCGCCGAGGGAATGTAGTCCTTGAGCGCGATCACCGACGGCAGGCGCATCTCGAAGGTCGGGCTGCGCACCACGCGGTCGTATTCCGAGACGATGTTGACGCGGTCGAGGAACACGGCCTTGACCGCTTCCTGCCAGGACCACAGCGACAGCGGGAAATAGCTGAGCGGCCGGAAATCGGCGTTCAGGACCAGAGCCGGGCAGCTTTCCGCCGAGACGGGCACGATGCGATCAGGCCTCCGCGCAGCGGCGCCGACGCGATCGGCGCCAACATCTGCCCAAACTCATAGCCGAGCCATGGCGAAATCACAATATCTGGTGTTTTGCGGTTTTGCGCGGTTTCGATGACGTCCGGACTGCGTACCGGTCCTATTCGACCTTCTTCATGTATCCGCCGAAGATGCAGTAGCCCTTCATGTCGAAGCGGACGCTGTCGGCGGCGACTTGGCCCTTCACGTTCATGATGCTGGCCTGCAGGTCGACCTGGCCGCCGAACGAGCCGTCGGACGCGATCGGGAAGTCGAAGTTGCGCACCACGCGCCCGACCTGGAGCCAGTGGCCGGATATGCGCCCGTTCGCGACATTGGCGTGGATATCCAGCGTGTATCCCGGGCATTTCGAGCTGCCCGGCACGTTGATGCCCTGGCCGTGCCACGTGTACTTGACCGGCTCGGCCAGCGCGCCCGATGCCGGAACGAGAAGCGCTGCCAGTGCAGCGGTCATGACCAGGTTTCGCATGTTGGCTCCCGCGGGCCTCCGCCCGACACGTCCATTCATTCCAGCGGTGATGGTACCGAGGGCGATGGCTCGAATTCAACCAGATGAATACCGCAACGCCAATGACATGGATCAAGTGCCGCGCCACCGCGGGGCGACCGCGAATGCGCGGCAGTTTCAGCCGCCGACGCCCCGACCGGCTTCCCGCATGAGCTGGCCGCGACGAATGATGCGGTTGGTCTGCTCCCACATGCCGAGTTCGCCGACCGCGGCGGGATCGAACCAGGCGGCGTCGATGGCGTCGTCGCCGGCCACCGGCTCGCCGCTCTTCCATTCCGCCAGCACCTCGACCAGCGTGTAGTGGAAGCGGATGCGCCCGTCCTCGCCCGGCGTGATGGCGTCGACGATGTCGATCACCGCGCGCGTCTCGATCTCGATCGCGCATTCCTCGCGAATCTCGCGCTTGGCCGCCTCGAACACGGTCTCGCCCACCTCCTGCAGGCCGCCCGGCAGGCTCCACTGGCCTATGCGTGGCGGCTTGCCGCGCTTGATGAGCAGAACCTTGTCGCCGCGGAACACGACGACGCCGACGCCGATCATCGGCCGCTCGGGATACTCGCGGGTCACCGGTGCGGCACCGGGCAGGCATCCCTCGACAAGCTCAGGACGAGGAGAAGACCCGAGACAAAGAGTCCCCGTCCCGTGTCCTGAGCTTGTTGAAGGATCGAAGAACGAGCTCGCAGACTCACCCCGCGATGTACTGCGCGCCGTTGATCGTCAGCGTCGAGCCGGTGATGAAGCCGGCGTCGTCGGCGGCGAGGAAGGTCACGCAGCGCGCCACCTCGTCGGCCTCGCCCAGGCGGCCGACCGGGATGGTCGCGATGATCTTCTGCAGCACCGGCTCGGGCACCGCGCGCACCATCTCGGTCGCGATGTAGCCGGGCGCGATGGCGTTGACGGTGATGCCCTTGTTGGCGTTCTCCTGCGCCAGCGCCTTGGTGAAGCCGATCACGCCGGCCTTGGCGGCAGAATAGTTGGCCTGGCCGATCTGACCCTTCTGGCCGTTGATCGAGCTGATGTTGATGATGCGCCCGAAGCTGCGGTTGCGCATGCCCTCGATCACGTTGCGCGACATGTTGAAGAGCGAGGTCAGGTTGGTCTCGATCACCGCGTGCCACTGCTCGGGCGTCATGCGGTGCAGCGTGGCGTCGCGGGTGATGCCGGCATTGTTGACCAGCACGTCGACCGGGCCCAGCTCGGCCTCGACCTTGGCGATGCCGGCCTTGCAGTCGTCGAACTTGGCGACGTCCCATTTGTAGACGGCGATGCCGGTCGCGGCCTTGAACTTGGCGGCCGCCTCGTCGTTGCCGTGATAGGTGGCCGCGACCTTGTAGCCGGCGCCCTTGAGCGCCTTCGAGATCGCCTCGCCGATGCCGCGGCTGCCGCCGGTGACCAGTGCCACGCGGGCCATCTTCGATTCCCCCCTGCTTGGTTAGTGGCGTCGCTCCGTCGCTCTCCCGCCGGCCGTGCCGGCGGGAGAGCAGGCGGGTTCTTCAGGTCAGCCGCGCTCGACGCACATGGCGATGCCCATGCCGCCGCCGATGCACAGCGTGGCGAGGCCCTTCTTCGCGCCGACGCGCTCCATGCCGTAGAGCAGCGTCACCAGAACGCGCGCGCCCGAAGCGCCGATCGGATGGCCGAGCGCGATGGCGCCGCCGCTGACGTTCACCTTTGCCGGGTCCCAGCCCATGTCCTTGTTGACGGCGCAGGCCTGCGCGGCGAAGGCCTCGTTGGCCTCGATCAGGTCGAGGTCCTCGACCTTCCAACCCGCCTTCTTGAGCGCGGCGCGGCTGGCCGGGATGGGACCCGAGCCCATGATCGCCGGATCGACGCCGGCGGTCGCCCACGACACGATGCGCGCCAGCGGCTTGACGCCGCGCTTGGCCGCTTCCTTGTCGGTCATCAGCACCAGCGCCGCGGCGCCGTCGTTGATGCCCGACGCGTTGCCGGCCGTGACCGTGCCGTCCTTGGCGAAGGCCGCGCGCAGCTTCGCGAGCGATTCCACGGTCGTGCCGTGCTTCGGGTACTCGTCGGCGTCGACCACCGTGTCGCCCTTGCGGCCCTTGATCGTGACCGGCACGATCTCGTTCTTGAAGTTGCCGCCCTTCTGCGCCTTCTCGGCCTTCTGCTGCGAGGCCGCCGCGAACTGGTCCTGCTGCTCGCGCGTGATCTGCCATTTCTGGGCGACGTTCTCGGCCGTGTTGCCCATGTGGTAGCCGTTGAAGGCGTCCCACAGACCATCCTTGATCATGGTGTCGACCATCTCGGCCGGGCCCATCTTCACGCCGTTGCGCAGGTGCATGCAGTGCGGCGCCTGGCTCATGCTCTCCTGGCCGCCGGCGACAACGATGCTGCAGTCGCCGGTCTTGATCGCCTGGTAGCCGAGCGCCACCGTGCGCAGGCCCGAGCCGCAGAGCTGGTTGATCTGGTAGGCGGTCTTTTCGACCGGGATGCCGGCGCCGATGGCCGCCTGGCGCGCCGGGTTCTGGCCCTGGCCGGCGGTCAGGATCTGGCCCATGATCACCTCGTCCACCTCGCCCGCGGCGACCTTGGCGCGCTTCAATGCCTCGACGATGGCGGCGGTGCCCAGGGTAGACGCGGGCACCGAACTCAGGCCGCCGCTGAAGGCGCCGATGGCGGTGCGGGTCGCACCGGCAATCACGATCTCAGTCATTGCAAGACTCCTTCCAACTGCGTTTCCCCTGCTGGCGTCGCCGCCCCTTCACGTCTCCCCCGAGATTCATACCGGCGCCCCTTGGCCGCGTCCAGCGCGCCGGCCGCGCGGCGCGGGCGCGGAATCGAGCGCGAGCAGGAATTCCGCCAGCGGGCGCCAGGCGTGGAGCGGCGCGCTGTCCGCCACGACCATGCCGATATGGCCGAGCGGCGGCGAGATCGCCATCGCGCCGGGCATGGCCGGCAGCAATGCCGCGGCCGACGCCGGCGGCACGATGCGGTCGCGCACCGGCACCAGCATCAGGGTCGGCCGCTCGATGCGCTGCGGGGTGACGGGGCGGCCGGCGATACGCCAGGTGCCGCGCGCCGGCTGGTTCTCGCCGTACCAGCCGATCATGCAGTCGCGCGCCACCGGCCCGGCCAGCGGCACGCCGTCGTTGAGCCAATCCTCGACCGCGACGAAGGCGCGCGCCTTGGGCGATGCGGGGTCGAGCGCGGCGAACTGGCGAAACTTGCGGATCACGAGATAGGGGTCGAGTGCATAGAACATCGTCTGCAGCGCGTCGACCGGCAGCTCGCCAATGAGTTGCATCGTCGCGGCGAAGCCCGGCGCCACCATGGGCAGGAACTGCTCGTAGCGGTAGCGCGCGCCGGCATGGAAGTCCCACGGCGTCGCCAGCAGCGCGAGCCCGGCGACGTCGCGTCGGCGCCGGTCGGCCAGCGCGACGGCGAGCAGCCCGCCCATGCAATATCCCAGCAGCGCCGGCTCGCGGCCGGTCAGCTTCAGCGTCTGGTCGAGCGCGCCCTCGAGCCTGCCGGCGATGTAGTCGGTCAGCGTGAAGCCGCGCTCGAGCTCGCCCGGCCGGTCCCAGTCGACCAGCAGCGGCCTCAAGCCCCGCTCCTTCAGCCAGCGCGCCAGGCTGCGCTCGTGCGAGAGGTCGAGGACATAGGCCTTGTTGATGAGCGACGGCACCAGCAGCACCGGCAAGCCGTCACCGCCGTAGTCGACGAGGCGTGTCGTGCCCTCGCGCCACACCGCGGGCGGCTCTTCGACCTGGCGGCGATAGGGATGGCGGCGATAGGCCTGGACGCCGGCGGCGAGCTGGTCGAGCAGCCGCCGCGCCTCGTCATTCAGCGCGCCGAGGAACTTTTCCGGGTCGACGCGGTTGAGCTCGGCCACCAGCGCCGCCGCGTCGTCGCGCAGCTCCGCCTTCAAGGGCAGCAAGCCTCGCTTCAAGAGCGGCAAGGCGGCGGAGGAGGTCAGGCAGGTCCACGCCGCGGTCACGATGTGCAGCGGCAGCGGGCGCGGACCCAGCCTGCGCGTTGACAGCGGCGGCGCCTGTCCCGTTGGCGTGTGCGGCGGTGTCGTGACCATTCGGCTTCGCTGACCCGTTCGCGGATGCGGCCGCGGTCTGCGGCTCGGCTGCCGGCTGTGCCGCGCCGAACCCGCCGGCCGCGCCCGGCTGCATCGCGGCTGCGCCCGCCATCCCCGCCTGGATGGCGCCGACCATGAGCCGCGACATGGTCGCCAGCCACTCCGGGTCGGACGCCATCGACGCCAGCTGGTCCTGCCACAGATCCAGGTAGCGCTTGGCCAGCTGATCGAGATCCGGCGGCGGCTGCGACATGGGGCGAGTATAGGCAGGTAATTTCGCGATTTCTAGCAGGTGCAGCATGAAATGCCGCGCCGCAATGTCGCGCAAAGCTGCCGTAACAAACCGCGATGCTTTGGGCTACAACTGCTGCCAGCGCGCGGAAACGGGGACGTACATGGATCAAACGATCTTCTCCGGCGACACGTACGCCGATCTCGGCATTCGTCCCATGGTGAATGCCTGCGGCCCGTCGACCCGCCTGTCCGGCGGCCTGATGCGGCCCGAGGTTGCCGCGGCCATGGCGGCGGCGGCGCAGTCCTGCGTCGATATCGCGGCGTTGCAGGCCGCGGCCGGGCGGGTGATCGCCGAGGCCACGGGGGCCGAGGCCGGCTACGTCACGTCGGGCGCGGCGGCCGGGCTGATGCTGGGAGCGGCGGCCTGCGTGACCGGGCTCGATCCGGCGCGCATCGAACGCCTGCCCGACACCGCGGGCATGAAGAGCGAATGCGTGGTCGCGCGCAGCCAGCGCAACATGTACGACCATGCGGTCGCGCAAGCGGGCTTGCGCCTGGTCGAGGTCGGCATTCCCGACCGCTATTCGGGCGCCGGCGTGCGCGACGCCGAGCCCTGGGCCTACGACGCCGCCATCAACGAGCGCACGGCGCTGGTGCTGTGGGTCGCGCAGCCGGGCGCCGAGCCGGCGCTCGCCGACGTGGCCGCCGTGGCGCATGCGCACGGCGTGCCGGTCATGGTCGACGCGGCCGGACAATTGCCGCCGCCGGAGAATTTGCGGCGCTTCATCGCCGAAGGCGCCGACCTCGTCGTCTTCTCCGGCGGCAAGGCGATCGGCGGGCCGCAGGCCTCGGGTATCCTGGCCGGCAAGCGCGACCTGATCATGGCGGCCGCGCTCAACCATCTCGACCTCGACGTGCACTACGCGCAGTGGAACCCGCCGCCGTCGCTGTTCGACAAGGCGCGCATCAAGGGCCTGCCCGCCAGCGGCGTCGGCCGCCCGGCCAAGGTCGGCAAGGAGCAGGTCGTCGGCCTCGTCGCGGCGCTGCGCCTTTTCCTGGCCGAGGACCCGGCCAGGCGCCACGCCGAATGGCTCAAGACCTGCCGCGAGCTGGAGCGCGCGCTCGCCGGCATCGCCAACACGAGCCTGCGCATCGTCGACGGCGCGGTGCCGGTGGTCGAGCTGGCAGTCGACCGCGAAGCCACGGGCCTGAGCGCGCTCGAGCTCGTGACCCGGCTCGAGAACGGCGACCCGCCGGTCGCCGCCTATCACGGCAAGGTGCGCGACGGCATCGTCGCCTTCCGTCCGCTCTGCCTCAAGCCCGGGGAAGCCGCGATCGTGGGCCAGGCAGTGCGCAAGGCGCTGGGGCGAAGCCGAGCGGTGGCGGCGTCGGCGCGTTCGCGCTAAACGGGCTGCATGGAAGTCTATCTGCCCATCGCCAACGTCGCGCTGCCGACCATCGCGCCGCTTGTCATCGGCGTTGTCGTCGGCGCGCTCAGCGGCATGTTCGGCGTCGGCGGCGGGTTCCTGATGAACCCGCTGTTGATCATGATGGGCGTGCCGCCGACGGTGGCGGTGGCGACCGGGGCGCTGCAGATCACGGCCTCGTCGATCTCCGGCTCGTTCACGCATTGGCGGCGCGGCACGCTGGACGCCGCCATGGCGGGGTGTCTGATCGCGGGCGGGGTGGTCGGCGCGGTGCTCGGCAACCAGGCCTTCGTCTTCCTGCGGAGCCTCGGCCAGATCGACCTCGTCATCGCGCTCGCCTACGTGATCCTGCTCGGCACCATGGGCGCGCTCATGCTGAACGAGAGCATCCGCGCGATCGTGCGCTCGCGGCGCAAGATCGCGGTGCGCGGCAAGCTGCACCAGCACACGTTCCTGCACGGCCTTCCCCTCAAGGTGAAGTTCCGCAAGTCGCGCCTCTACATCAGCATCTTCCTGCCGCTCGGCGTCGGCGTCGCGGTCGGCATCATGACCGCCATCATGGGCGTCGGCGGCGGGTTCCTGGCGATACCGGCGATGATCTACCTGATGGGCATGCCGACGACGCTGACCATCGGCACCTCGCTGCTGCAGATCACCGTCACCAGCGCCGCCGCCGTCTACCTGCACGCGCTCAGCACCCAGGGCGTCGACATCGTGCTGGCGCTGCTCCTGATCCTGGGCGGCGTGGCCGGCGCGCAGATCGGCGTCATGTTCGGCCAGCGCATGCGCGGCGAGCAGACGCGCCTGCTGCTCGGCCTGATCGTGCTCGCCGTGTGCGCGCGCGTGGCCTTCGACCTCGTCGCCACTCCCGACGAGCTGTTCACGATCCAGTACCAGCCGGAGGGCTAGGAAAGCTACGTCGCTGCGGCCTTGCGCCGCGGTTCGGAAAAATGCTCTACTGGCAGAGGGAGTTACGGACCGCCGCGGCGGTTACTCGGGAACGCGGCCGCAGCGCGCCCCAGCCCGTAGATGAACCCGACAATGGGGCGACGCCATGGCCGAACAGCAGCCCGCCAAACCACCCGTCACCATCAAGAAATACGCCAACCGGCGGCTCTACAACACCGCGACCAGCAGCTACGTGACGCTCGACCATCTCTGCCAGATGGTGAAGGAAGGCACCGACTTCGTCGTCTACGACGCCAAGACGGGCGAGGACATCACCCGCAGCGTGCTGACCCAGATCATCGTCGAGGAGGAATCCAAGGGGCAGAACCTGCTGCCGATCAGCTTCCTCCGGCAGCTTATCAGCTTCTACGGCGACAACCTGCAATGGCTGGTGCCGGGCTACCTCGAGCACAGCATGAAGTCCTTCGCGCGCAACCAGGAGCAGATGCGCAAGTACATGCAGGACGCGCTCGGCGGCCTCTTCCCCTTCGGCGGCCAGTTCGAGGAGATGAGCAAGCAGAACATGGCGCTGTTCGAGCGCGCCATGAAGATGTTCTCGCCCTTCCCGGCCGACCAGCAGGGCGAAGGCGGTGGCGCCAAGCCGGGCGAGGCCCAGGGCGGCGACATCGACACGCTGAAGGACCGCCTCAACGCGCTGCAGCGCGAGATCGAGCAAATGCAGAAAAAGCGGTAGCGTAGGCCGCGAGGCATGCCCTTCGACAAGCTCAGGGCGAGGAGCTTGATTTGGCCTCGTCCCAAGCTTGTCGAAGGACGATCTCGGGCGCGGTCACCTCGCGCACACGATCATTCCGTCCTCAGCGCCTCGATCGGGTCGAGCCTGGACGCGCGCCGGGCGGGGTAGAAGCCGAAGAACACGCCGACGGCGAAGCTGAAGCCGACCGCGAGCGCCACGGCCTCGGGCTGGATCAGGGTCGCCCAGCCGGCGACGGCGGCGGCGGCGTGCGCGCCGACCGCGCCGACCACCACGCCGACGGCGCCGCCGATCGTCGCCAACGTGGTCGCCTCGATCAGGAACTGGGCCAGGATGTCGTGTGGCCTGGCGCCGACCGCGAGGCGGAGCCCGATCTCGCGCGTGCGCTCGGTCACCGATACCAGCATGATGTTCATGATGCCGATGCCGCCGACCAGGAGCGACACGGTGGCGACCGCGGCGAGCAGGAAGGCGAGCGTGCGCGAGGATGCGTCGCGTGTCGCCGCCACCTCGGTCAGGTTGCGCATCCAGAAATCGTCGTCCTGGCTGGCCTGCAGCCGGTGGCGCTGGCGCAGCAGCGCGCGGATCTGCTCCTCGGCCTCCTTCATGTCCTCGCCGTCGCGGATCTTGACCAGCATCGAGCCGACCGCGCGCGCGTTCGCCTGGCTGGTGCCGAGCACCCGGCGCTTGGCCGTCATCAGCGGGATCAGGATCGTGTCGTCCTGGTCCTGCCCGGTCATGTTCTGGCCCTTGCGCGCGAGCAGGCCGATGACCGTGAACGGCACGTTCTTGATGCGGATCTCCTGGCCGACGACGCCCCCTTCCGGGAACAGGTTGATTGCCACCGTCTCGCCGACCAGAGCCACCTTGGCGGCGCCCGACATTTCCTCGGGCGTGAAGTTTCGGCCCTCCGACAGCAGCCAGTCGCGCGCCTCGAGGAACGTGTCGCTGGTGCCGTGCACCGTGGTCGACCAGTTGAGTCCCCCGGCGACGATCTGCGCCGTGCCGCGCACGACCGGGATCGCCAGCTGCACCGCGCCGACCTCGCGCTCCAGCGCGACCGCGTCGTCCTGCGACAGGGTCTGGCGCGAGCCCGATCCCATGCGCACGCCGCCCGAGGTGACCGAGCCCGAGACGATGATGATCAGGTTGGAGCCCAGGCTGCGGATCTGCTCCATGACGCGCTCGCGCGCGCCCGTGCCGACCGCGACCATGGCCACCACCGAGGCGACGCCGATGATGATGCCGAGCATGGTCAAGAGGCTGCGCAGCACGTTGGCGCGCAGCGCGTCGAGCGCCGAGCGGACGGCTTCGATGTAGCTCATGCCGCCCTCGGTTCCTGGTCGAGCTCGGCGAGCATCGCGGCCGGATCGGCCGGCGCCTGCGCGCGGTCCTCGATCAGCTTGCCGTCGCGGAAGCGCAGGACGCGGCGCGCGAACCGCGCGACGTCGGGCTCGTGCGTGACCATCACCACGGTCATGCCGGCGCGGTTGAGCGCCTGGAACAGCGCCATGATCCCGAGGCTGGTGCGCGAGTCGAGCGCGCCGGTCGGCTCGTCCGCCAGGATCAGGCTGGGGTCGTTGACCAGCGCGCGGGCGATCGCCACGCGCTGCTGCTGGCCGCCCGAGAGCTGGTTCGGCCGGTGGTGGCAGCGGTCGCCCAGGCCCACGCGGCCGAGCGCGTGCATAGCCTTCTCGTACCGCTGCGTCCGCTTCACGCCGCCATAGATCATCGGCATCTCGACATTGGCGAGCGCCGTAGCGCGCGGCAGCAGGTGGAACGACTGGAACACGAAGCCGATGCGCTTGTTGCGCAGCGCCGCCAGCTGGTCGACGCCGAGCCGCCCGACATCCTGCCCGGCCAGCACGTAGCTGCCGCCGGTCGGCCGGTCGAGGCAGCCGATCACGTTCATGAACGTCGACTTGCCCGAGCCCGAGGGGCCCATGACGGCGGTGAACTCGCCCTCCGCGATGTCGACCGACACGCCCGCCAGCGCGTGCACGACATGCCCGCCCATGCGGTAGTCCTTGTGCAGGTCGCGGACCGCGATCAGCGGCGCGTCCATCGCCGTTGCCCGCCTAGAACCGCATCGCGAACGGATTGCGGCCGCCGGCCGCCGCCGCCGGCGCCTTCGGCCCGCCGCCGACGATCACGTCCTGTCCGGCTTGCAGCGACCCGCCGATCAGCTCGGTCGCGGCGCCGTCGCCGATGCCCAGGCGCACGGCCAAGGCCTGCGGCTTGCCGTCGGGGCCGAGCACCCAGACCTGGCCGGGCGCCGAGCCGCCGGCGCGCGCCGCCTGCAGTTCCTGGAAGCGCGGCCGCTGCTCGTCGCTCAGCATCGCCTGGATGCGTTGGCCCATGTTGCGCCGGATGCTGGCGGCGCGGCCGCGCCGCTGCTCGGGCTGCAGATCCGCCTTCTGCAGCTCGGCGAATTTCGCCTTCGTCTCCTCGACCAGCTCACCCAATAGGCGCTGCTGCTCCTGGCTCAGCTTCAGCTCGTCGGTCAACGTCTTGACCATCGTGTCGAGCTGGGCCCAGCCGCGCCCGCCCTGGCGGCCGCCGCCGGTCGAGCCGGGCTCGCCCAGCACACCGCCGGCGCCTTGCGGCGCGGCTTCGGTCGGCGTGCCCGCCGGCTTCCAGCGCAGCGCGGCATTCGGCACCTTGACCACGCTCTCTCGGCTGTCGGTGATGATGCGCGCCGTCGCCGTCATCCCCGGCAGCAGCTTGCGCTGTGCATTGTCGGCCGTGATCACCACGACATAGGTGACGACGTTCTGGACCGTCTGCGGCGCCAGGCGGATCTGCTTGACCTCGCCGCGGAACGTGTCGGCGGGATGCGCCGTGACGGTGAACGTGACCGGTTGGCCTTCGCGCACGCGCCCGATATCGGCCTCATCGACCGAGGCGAGGACCTCCATGCGGCGCAGGTCCTCGGCGATGGTGAACAGGGTCGGTGCCTGCAGGCTGGCGGCGACGGTCTGGCCCACGTCGACGGCGCGCTGCACGACCACGCCGTCGATCGGCGAGCGGATCTCGCTGCGCTCCAGATCGACGCGCACCTGCTGCAGCGCCGCCTGGCGCTGGTTGACCGTGGCCTCGGCGCTGGCGATCTGGGCTTCGGCGACCCGCGCCAGGGCCTGCGACGCGGCCATCGCGGCCTCGGCCGAGTCGACCTGCGCGCGGGCCGAGATCGCCTGGCTGCGCGCGGTGTCGAGCGCCGCCTGCGCCTTGTCGGCGTCGGCCTGCGTCACCACGCCCTTGGGCAGCAGGTCCTGCTTGCGCTTGTTCTCGCGCTCGGCGTCCTTGGCCGCGACGTCGGCGCGCACCACGGCGGCGCGTGCGTTGGCGAGCGCGGCACGCGCGCTCTCGATATCGGCCCTGGCGCGCTCGGCCGCGGCGCGCTGCTGGACCAGCTGCGCCTTCGACGAAGCGAGGTCCGCCTCGGCCTGGCCCAGCCGCGCCTTGATCTGGTCCTGGTCGAGCCGCGCGATCAGGTCGCCCTTCTTCACCTCGCTGTTGAAGTCGGCCATCAGCTCTCGGATCTGGCCGCTGAGCTGCGAGCCGACCTGGACCGTGGTGACGGCGTTCACGGTCCCGGTGGTGCTGACCGCCGCCACGATCGCACCCTGCTCGATCCTGGCCAGTTTGTAGGCGGCCGAAGGCGCCGGGCCGGTGTCGAGGAAATACACCGCACTGAGGCCGGCAGCGGCCAGGACGGCGAGGCTCGATACGAGAAAGACTCGTCGCATGGGTGTGATGTCCCGGACCGGATTTTCCTGTAATACGTCCCGGCAATTATACACGCGGGTCGTTCCCGCTTCCTGCGCACGTCGTGTTGATCCGAGAGGGAACCCGAAGAATCCATGAACAGACCAGGGCAAGCCGAGAGCGGCGGGCCGCCGTCGGCCGAGGCCGGCATCCTTCTAGGCCGGGGCGAGACTTCGGTCGGGCTGCTGGCGCGCATGGCCAACCGGCACGGCCTGATCGCCGGCGCCACCGGCACCGGCAAGACGGCGACCTTGTTAACCATGGCCGAGGGCTTCTCGCGCCTGGGCGTTCCGGTCCTGGTCGCCGACGTCAAAGGCGACGTGGCCGGCTTGAGCCAGTCGGCCGGCAGCAACCCGAAAGTCGCCGAGCGGGTGGGCAAGCTGGCGCTCCGGGACTGGCGGCCCGAGGCGTCTCCGGTCGTTTTCTGGGATGTGCTGGGCGAGCAAGGGCATCCCCTGCGCACGACCGTGTCCGAGATCGGGCCGATGCTGTTCGCCCGGCTGCTGGGCTTGAACGAGGTGCAGGCGGGGGTGCTGACGGTCGCCTTCACGCTCGCCGACGACGAGGGCCTGCTGCTCCTGGACCTGAAGGACCTGCGCGCGCTGCTGGCGCATGTCGCCGACACCGCGAAGGAGCTGAACGCGCGCTACGGCGCGGTCAGCGCCGCGTCGGTCGGCGCCATCCAGCGCGCGCTGCTCGAGCTCGAGCGCCAGGGCGGCGACCGGTTCCTGGGCGAGCCGGCGTTCGATCCGGTGGAGCTGCTGACGCCGGGCCCCGCCGGGCGCGGCCCGATCCACGTGCTGGCCGCCGACAAGCTGATGGCGGCGCCGCGCGTCTATGCGTGCTTCCTGTTGTGGCTGCTTGCCGAGCTGTTCGAGCGCCTGCCGGAGGTCGGCGACGCCGACAAGCCGGGCCTCGTCCTGTTCTTCGACGAGGCGCATCTGTTGTTCGACGACGCGCCCAAGGCGGTGGTCGACAGCGTCGAGCGCGTGGCGCGGCTGATCCGCTCGAAGGGAGTCGGTGTCTATTTCGTCACGCAGTCGCCGCTCGACCTGCCGGACACCGTGCTGGGACAGCTGGGCAACCGCGTGCAGCACGCGCTGCGCGCCTTCACGCCGCGCGACCAGCAGGCGGTGCGCGCCGCGGCCGAGACCTTCCGGCCCAACCCGCGCATCGACACGGCGCGCGCGATCACCGAGCTCGCGGTGGGCGAGGCGCTGGTCTCGGCCCTCGGCCCCGACGGCAGCCCGGGCGTCGTCGAGCGCGTGCTGATCGCGCCGCCGCGCTGCCGCCTGGGCGCGATCACGGCCGAGGAGCGCCGGCAGACCATGGCGGCGGGTCCCTTCGCCGGGCGGTATGACGAGCCGGTCGACCGCGAGTCCGCCTTCGAGCTGCTGGCGCACCGGGTCGAGGAGCATGCCGCAGGCAACTGGACGCCGTCGCCGAATCGCTCGGGCGGCAGCGAATCCGCGGCCGGCGGCAAGAGCGCTGCGGATATCTGGGGCGGCAACCGGCAGGAGCCACGGCGTCCGGCGCCGTCTCCGCCGGCGGCGCCATCGCGTCCGGCGCCGCGCTACCCGCACCGCGACGCGCCGGTCGAGCGCATGCCCACGCCGCGCGGAGGCGGCTACAGCCGGCGCGAGGGCTTGGCCGAGGCGATGATGAAGAGCGCCGGGCGCGCCATCGCCGGCGAGGTCGGGCGTCGCATCATCCGCGGCGTGCTCGGATCGATCCTGAAATAGACCCGGATGACCGATCCCCGCGATTTGCCGATCCAGGACAAGCGGCTGGTGGCGCTGTGGCACCATTGGCTCGGCGCGCGCGCCGGCCGTGCCATGCCGTCGCGTCGCGCGATCGATCCGACGGCGATGCCGGCGACGCTGCCGCATCTGTTCATCTACGACTACGACGCGGCCACGCGCCGGTTCTTCTGCCGCCTGGCCGGGGAGGAAATCAACGTCACCGCCGGCACCAATTGCTCGCGGCGCTACTTCGACGAGATCTTCCCGCCGGCCATCGTCGCCATCGTGGGCGAGCGGTACCGGCAAGTGGTGAGCGTGCCGACGATCGCGCATATGCGCGGAACGATCATGATGGCGAACGGCATGCGGGTGCCGGGCGAACGGCTTCTGCTGCCATTGTCGGATGACGGCACCGTCGCCGATGGGCTCATCGGCGGGTCGATCTATCAGCGCCCCGCCGCCTTCGAGGCCGGCGCCTGGATGGACGAGCCGCTGGTCGAAGCGGTCTTCCCCGGACTGCCGCCGGCGGAATGGTCGCCGAAGCCAGAAGCCGTGTGAACGACGGTCTATCCGCGGCACCGGCTGCGGGCGCGCAAGGGGCGATGCCGCGCGCCGGGCCCTCGAGGTGCGCGACGGTCGGCGCGAACCAGGCGAGCCCGCCGAGCACCAGACCGGCGGCGCTCAAGCCGCCGGCCAGGAAGACCAGCCAGCCGGCGCCGGTGATGATCGTGGCCGCGGCCCGCACGATCGCGATCTGGAACGCGGCCGATGACAGCTCGAACAAGTGATAGCCCGCCATCGAGCGGTCGCGCGGGGCTTGCTGCGCCTTGGCGCGGGCGATCAGCTCCTGGCGGCCTTCCTGGTTGCCGGGCTCGGATTTGCGGCGGTCGGCGGTGGCGCCCCGCTGCTCGATCTGCTTCTCGCGCGCCTCGAGAAGGGGCGCGGCTGCGTTGTCGACGGGATGCGGTGGAAGCGGCGAAGCTGCCGAGATCAGTGCAAGCCAAGATGGGGCGGGAAAGCCAGCAAAGCCACGCCCGCTTCGCCATCGCCGCGCGGCGCGACACCCGTAGCGGGGGCTATGGCGATTCCCCGGCCGCCGAACTAAGGTGCCGCGCAAACACGCGCCAGGGCGGCGGATGCAAAGCAAGAACATCGGCTACATCGAAAAGCTCGACCATCTGCGGTTCCTCGCCGCGTTCACGGTGATCGAGTTCCATTCCGAGCTGTGGTTCGCGAAGAGCGGCTGGCCGGCCGAGATCGTGAAGGTGCCGCTGTTCCACCAGGGCTATACAGGCGTCGGGCTGTTCATGGTGATCAGCGGCCTGATCCTGACGGCGATCACCTTTGAGCGCGAGATCGACACGCTGAAGTTCTATCTGAACCGCATCCTGCGCATCTATCCGCTGTTCATCCTGGTCGTGGCGCTTGGCTATTTCTCGACGCCCGATCCGCGCCCGACCTCGACCGGCATCGACTTCCTGCTCGCGCTGCTGCCGATCTCGAACCTGTACCGGCTGCATTACGGCGCCTATGGCGGCGTGCTGTTCTCGGTCGCGATCGAGCTGCAATTCTACCTGCTGTTCCCGGCCCTGCTGCTGTTCCTGCGGCGCTACGGGATCGCCTTCTACGCCGGGCTCCTCGTGCTGCTGCTGGTGCTGCGGGCGCTCGTCTTCGCGCAAAACGGCCATGTGCACCACATGGCCTACTACACCATCTTCGGCGGGCTCGACCTGTTCCTGATCGGCGCGCTGGCCGGCATCGCCTACATGCGCATGCAGGACCGGCCGGCATACGGCTGGGCCGTGCTGCCGCTGCTGCTGCTGATCAACGCCGTGCTCCACGTCGCACATGCGCGCTGGCCCTTCTTCTTCCACTTCGACTACGCCGGGCTGACGACGGACGGGCTCAGCCGCAGCAAGGTGTGGATCGTCTGGCCGACCGTGCAGGGCGTGCTGTGGGCGGCCTTCGTGCTGGCCTATCTGCGTTCGCGCCTTCGCATCCCGCTCTCCGGCGTCTTCGCCTATCTCGGCAAGATCAGCTACTCGCTCTATCTGTGGCACACGATCGTGTGCATGCTGGCCGTGCGCTACGGCTGGAAGTACCTTCCGCCCTATGGCATGGGGCTTTTCGTCATCCTGCCGATTACGGCGGTTCTTTCCGTGTTGAGCTATCATCTGGTCGAAGAGCCGTTCCTCGCCCTGCGCCAGCGCTACATCCGCGCGCGCCTGGGCGAGGCGCCTGCGCCGGCGGCCAGAAGCGTGGCGGCGTAGGCCGGGCCGCGGATTTCGGGTTGACGCGCCGGGGCCAATGGCCGTCATTTGCGCCGGCAGAGCATCGAGGAACCGCCCATGGATCCCATCCGCATGATCGAGACGCGCCGGTCGGTGTCGAACCTGGTCGAGCCGGCGCCCGGGCCCGAGGCGCTGGCGCGCGCCTTCCAGGCCGCGGTCTCGGCGCCCGACCACAAGCGCCTGCGGCCGTGGCGCTTTCTCGTCGTCGAGGGCGCGGCGCGGGCGCGCCTCGGCCAGCTCATGGCCGAGGGCCTGAAGCAGCGCGAGCCCGGCACAGCGACCGAGCTCCTGCAGAAGGAAATCCAGAAGCCCCTGCGTGCGCCACTGATCATCGTCGTCGCGGCGACGATCCAGCCCGACGTGCCGGGCGCGCCGCCGGTCGAGCAGACGCTCGCTGCCGGCGCGGCGACGCAGAACCTGCTGCTCGCGCTGCATGCCCAGGGCTTCGGCACGGCGTGGAAGACCGGACCGGCTGCCTATTGCCACATCGTCAAGACCGGGCTCGGCCTCAAGCCCGATGACCAGATCATCGGCTTCGTCTATGCTGGCTCGATCGGCGCGCCGCCGGCCGCGCCGCCGCCGCTCGCGCACCAGGACTTCGTCACGCGCTGGCCGGCGTGATGATGCGACCGACCAGCCGCGACCCGCGGATCCAGGTCTGGTCGATCAGGCGGCAGAAGCGCGATCTGAAGCGAGCGGGAGAGAAGTGGTGGAGCTGAGGGGAATCGAACCCCTGACCTCCTCATTGCGAACGAGGCGCTCTCCCAACTGAGCTACGGCCC
>CAZLBB010000067.1:1327-27790 GCA_964557415.1 uncultured Rhodospirillaceae bacterium | reverse complement strand
CGACCACGTATTCGGCGCCGCGGTAGAGCTCGGTATGGCCCTTCTGGCGGCCGAATCCCTTGGCCTCGGTGACCGTGATCCCTTTGACCCCCACTTCGTGCAGGGCCTCCTTCACCTCGTCCAGCTTGAACGGCTTGATGATCGCCTCGATCTTTTTCATCGCATCGCCCGTTTCCTGCGTTCCTGCTCGTCTCCCCGCGGGCGGCCGGTGGCCGCGCCGACCGGTCGCAAGCGGCCATGGCCTCGGGCGGGGCTTCGAGCGGCGCCCCGCCAAACCGCGGCACGGCGGCCGCTGATCCGGCCGCCAACTCAAATGTTCGGGTGCGCTGATCAGCGCGCGCCCCGCGGTGTACGCACAGCCCATGCCACGTCCGCGGCGCGCGCTAGCCGGCTGCGCCACGATGTCCGCGCCCGCTGGGAGGCAGGTGTCTGTCTAAAAAGTAGGCAGTTGCCCACAAATGCGGCGGAACCGGCCCGATCCTGCTCAGCGGCCGCTCAGGCAGGCCCCGATGCGGCGGATTGCTTCGCGGATGTTGTCCAAACTATTGGCATAGGAGAACCGGAGGTAGCCCTCGCCATGGGCGCCGAAGCTGGTGCCGGCGACGGTGGCGACGCCGGCTTCCTCCAGCAGCTTGACCTGGGCCTGCCTGGCGGTCATCCCGGTGCCCGTGATGTTGGGGAAGGCGTAGAAGGCCCCGCCCGGCTCGACGCAGGTGAGGCCCGGCGTCTGGTTGAGCGCGCCGACGATGTAGCGCCGGCGCTCGTCGAACGCCTTGACCATGCGGTCGACCGCGTCCTGCGGGCCCTTCAGTGCGGCGATGCCGGCCCATTGCGAAGCGGCGTTGACGCAGGAATGGCAGTTGACCGCCAGCCTTGTGGCGCCCTCGATCATCGCGCTCGGCCACAGCGCGTAGCCGATGCGCCAGCCGGTCATGGCGTAGGTCTTGGAGAAGCCGTCGAGCAGGATCAGCCGGTCGCGCAGGGACTCGTAGCCGAGCAGCGAGACGTGCTCGTTGCCGTCGTAGACGATGCGGCCGTAGATCTCGTCGCTCAGGACGACGACGTCGGGGAACTTCTCCAGCCCCTTCGCCAGCTTGTCGATCTCGGCCCGCGGCGTGACGCCGCCGGTCGGGTTGGCGGGGCTGTTGATGATGATGAGGCGCGTCCTGGGCGTGACCAGGGCCAGCAGGTCCTCGGCGCGGAACGCGAAGCCGTTCTTCTCCAGGAGCGGCAGGGCGACCGGCGTGGCGCCCGTCCAGCGGATGACCGACTCGTAGATCGGGAAGCCGGGGTTGGGATAGACGATCTCGGCGCCTTTCTCGCCCAGCATGGCGATGGCGAAGAACATCGTCACCTTGCCGCCGGGCACCACCAGGATGCGGCCGGGGTCGACCGTGACGCGGTAGCGCTGGACCCATTCCGCGGCGATCGCCTCGCGCAGCGGCAGGATGCCGTTGGCGGGGGTGTAGCCGTGATGGCCGTCGCGCAGCGCCTTCACCGCCGCCTCGACGATGTGGTCGGGCGTGCGGAAGTCGGGCTGGCCGATGCCCAGGTTGATGATGTCGCGGCCCTGCTGGCGCAGCGCCTCGGCGCGGGCCAGCACCTCGAAGGCCGTCTCGGTGCCCAGACGGCCCATGCCTTCGGCGAGATGGATCATGGCGGCGTTTCCCAGCGGCGGACGGAGCGCGTGTTTTAGCCGAGACCGGGCGGATGGACCATCCGCTTTGCCGTCGCCCGGTGATGACGCGTTCACGGGTTCGCGTTTCGCCGCAGGATCGGCCGTTTCGACACGATCCCAAGGGTTTGCCGTGCCGTTGCACCGGCGCGGCGATGAACGATGACGGATGGCGCGACCTGCCGGCGTTTTGCGCGCGGCGTCGCGCGCCGGCAGCGGCGGTGACGGGTGGTGACGGATGCGCGCCGCCTCCTCACGCGCGACGACCGCTCGACAGGTGTCGTCGGCGGCGTCTCATCGCCGTCGCGATGTTGGAGGATGACGGAAATGCTGCGTTCCACCGCGCGGCGCGTCACGCGCGAACACGGCCGGCCGGCTTGACCCTGCGGGCGGGGAGGGCTACATCCTCCCGCGCTTATGGCGGGCTTAGCTCAGTTGGTAGAGCGCCAGGTTGTGGTCCTGGATGTCACGGGTTCGAGTCCCGTAGCTCGCCCCAATTCCCTCAAGCATTTGCGAGCTGATCGGCGAACCCGGCAGGACGGCCTTGCATGGCCGTCGCGCCGGCCGGGTGAACGTACGCCGTGAAGGCAGGCCCGACTGGCGAGGACGGAGAACCGGACATGCGGAAGCCATCGACTGTGCCCATCCCTCCCGACGCCGACGCGCGACGCCGCAAGCCCCTGACCGTGTGCTACCCGGTCGAGACGCTGCCGCAGCCCGACCTCGACATGCTGAACGCGGCGCGGCGGAAGCTGACGAAGGTCGGCGAGACCGTCGTGCCGCCGCGGGACGGGCGCGCGTTCCGCGTGCCGCAGGGGCATTTCTTCCGCATCGTCAGCATCGAGGGGCCGCAGGTCGGCGACCTCAACCTCTGGAACGCCGCGGACCTGTCCGAGCGCTTCTTCAGCGGCAAGACCCGGGCGCTGCATGCCACGCATGTCGGCGTCGGCGACCGCCTGTGGAGCACCCTGCCGCATCTCCGGCCGATGGCGACGATCACCCACGACACGCTCGGCTGGTACGGCTGGGACGAGGACGGCGCCGGCATCCACGACGTCATCGGCACCCGCTGCGACCCCTACACCAACCGGCTGCTGACCGGCGGCGACTATCATCACTGCTGCCACTCGAACCTGTCGCGCGCGCTGGCGGCCGAACGGAACATTCCGGTCCGCGACGCCGAAGCCCATGTCCATGACGTGCTGAACGTCTTCATGTGCACCGGCTTCACGCGCGACACGCACCAGTATTTCATGAAGGCGAGCCCCGTGCGGCCGGGCGATTTCATCGAGTTCTTCGCCGAGATCGAGCTGCTGGGGGGCCTGTCGGCGTGCCCGGGCGGCGATTGCGGCTCCACCCATTCCAGCGACACGGCCGCGTGCCATCCGCTCAAGGTCGAAGTGTGGCGCGCCGACCCTGCCGCCCTCGCCGGATGGACGCCGCCAGGCCGCAACGCCTATCCGCGAACCCATGGCTGACGGCGAACCGGGACGGAACGGCGGCTTGACGTGGCTGCCGCGTCGTAAGGCGGCTCCGGCAAGCTTCCGCGACCCTCGGACACTGCGGCGCTAAAGCCCGACGTCTTCCAGCCTTGGTTGCCCGTCGACGTCCGCCCCGGCGGCGGAAGGCCGCCGCGACGCGGGCAGGCTGTCGATCAGGAAGTCGAGAATCCCGCGCACCACCGCGTCGTGGCGGGCGCCACGGCCGAAACGCGCGACGCAGACCCGGCGCGACGGCATCTGGACCGGGCCGAACGGGCGGATCAGCCGGCCGGACTCCAGCTCCTGCTGGTTCAGCAGCGAACGGCCCAGTGCGACGCCCCGGCCGCGCAGCGCGGCGGCGATCGCCATCGCGAAGTGGCTGAAGCGCGGTCCGCGGAGCTGGCCGCCGGCATCGACGCCGAGATGCGCGAGCCACGCGGACCAGTCGAGCTCGGGCGACGAGACCTGCTCCTCGTGCAGCAGCGTGTGCCGGGTCAGATCCCGCGGCTGCGCCAGCGGGCGCTCCGGCCGCGGCAGGCCCGGGCTGCAGACGGGGAACACGGCTTCGCGCAACAGCAGCACGTCCTCGCCGCGCGCGTCGAACGCGTCCGTCGGCACGCGGAACACGGCGAGGTCGATCTTGTCCCGCTCCAGGTCGGGCTCGCCCTCGCGGGAAATCAGGCGGATCCCGATTTCCGGCCGGTCCGCCGCGAATTCGGCGAGACGCGGCGCCAGCCAGATATTCGACAGGGTCGGCGTGCCCGACACCGTGATCGTGCGCGGCCCCTGCATCGCGCGCACCTGCTCGCAGGCCCACAAGATGCGTTCGAGCCCGCCCTGCACCCCGCGCAGCAAGGTCCGGCCGGCGCCGGTCAGCTCGATGCCGCGGCTCAGGCGCGTGAACAGCCTGGTGCCCACCGCCTCCTCGACCGCGCGGATCTGGTGGCTGACCGCGCTGGGGGTGAGGAACAGCTCCTTGGCCGCGAGGGAAAAGCTGCGGTGCCGCGCCACGGCCTCGAAGCTGCGCAGGAACGCCAGCGGCGGCAGTCGTTGGCTCGACATTTGAACCCTGCTCATCCCGGGGTGAGGAACGATCAATTGTCGTCGGCTGCTCGTCCAACCATACTCGGCGGCATCATCCTGCAGAAAGACATTTGTAGAGGAGTCTGCGACCGCCGGTTGCAGCCCCGGCGCGCAACCGTCCGAGTCCGTCCATTTCCGGGCTCGAGCCGCCGTCGGATGCCGCGGGCCAAGGAGCTGAATTCATGAAAATATTGCTTCTCATCGACGATTCCGACGCGGCCGCGCACAACGACCACCGGTTGCTGGGCAACGCGGTCCTCCGCGCCGGGCACGACCTGCATCTCGGGTCGATCAATTCCATCGCCTACCGCCATGGCGCCGTGCATGCCGCCGTGACGGGGGTGCCGAGGCGCCTCGAGCCAGGCGAGCGCTGCGCCCTGCGCCTCGCCGACCGTCGTATCGACGACATGGACCTGATCTGGGTGATGAGCCGGCCGCGCCCGGCGATTCAGCTCGACACCTACCAGCTGCTGTGGCTGTTCGAGGGGCGCTGCCGTTTCGTCAACGCGGTCAGCGCGGTCGTCTTCGTCAACGGCAAGTCGGTGCTCGAGGCCGTGGTCGGCGTCGACCACATTCCCGAGACGCATGTGGCCGCCGGCTTCGAGGCGCTGTGGCAGCAGTTCCGGCACGGCGGCGGCGACTGGATGGTCAAGCCGAGCGACGCCGCCGCCAGCGCCCGCCGCCTGTCGCAGCAGGATCCGAACGCCGAGGCCATCCTCAAGTCGATGACCGACGAGGCTGGTCGGCAGCGCGCGGCGCAGGGCTCGGGCGAACCCGGTGCCGCGGGGCGCTATTGCGTGCTGCAGCGCTACGCGCCGGCGGCGCTGCGCGGACAGAAGCGCGTCGTGCTGGCCGGCGGCGACGTGGTCGCGTCGTACCGGTGCGTCCCGCCCACGGGCGACGACCGGTCCGACCGCCTCGGCGAGACCGCACAGGAGGCCTGCGGGCTGAGCGAGCGCGAGCGCCGGCTGTGCAACGCGCTCGGCCGCATGCTGCTGGGGCTGGGTGTCGCTTTTGCCGCGGCCGACATCGCCGATCCCTATCTGCTCGCGCTCGACATCGTCGACCCGACCGGGCTCGCCGTCTTCGAGCGCCTGACCGGGAAGGACATGTCCGACCTGGCGCTGGCGAAAATCCTGACCGCGCTGGATTTCCCGATGCCCGTTCCCGCCGGGGGCACGGTGATGCGCGTGCAGGAACGACGCGCGGGCGAGTAGGCAGCGACGGGAAGCAATGGAAAATAGGGTGGGCGGAACATGACGATCGCACTCAAGACGCTCGAGCGAGGCAAGAACGCCGAACGGGATGCGCACGACCGGGCGGTTCACGAGCATATCGGCAAGCGCATCAGGGACGCGCGCGAGCGCGCAGGCCTGAGCGTGGCGGACCTGGCCGGGCGCGTCGGCGCGACGACGTCGCGCGTCGCCCGGTTCGAGCAGGGCAGCGTGCGCCTGGCGGCGCGCGAGCTGCTGCTCATCGCGCGCGCGCTGTCGCGGCCGGTATCGTATTTCTTCCAAGATGTGGCGGATGCCGGCCGCGCGACGGCCGCGTCCGGGCCGCGCGGGGAGCACGACGCATCGCGCCTGCGCGAGACCGAGTCGCTGGTCCAGGCGTTCGAGAACATCGTCGACGAGACGGCGCGCCGCGACGTGATGCGCCTGCTGCGGGAGATTGCAGCCAACTATCGTTTGCACTGAGGCTGCGTGCCGACACCATGGGGCGGGGACGGACGCCGTATCGGGCGGGGATGGAGCTCGTAATCTAAGATATCAGTCAGGCGTTTCCTTGTGACGTTTTGCCCTTCCGCCGCCGACAACTGGCCGTTGCCATTTGTACGCGCGGCACCTATAGGTTTTACGGGGATCAGGTCCGCATTCCATATCGTGGAGTTCCAGCCATGAGTCGCAGACCAGCCGGCGACGGCGTCGATGTCCATGTCGGCAAGCGCGTGCGCGAGCGCCGGGTGCAGCTTGGCATGAGCCAGAAAAATCTCGCCGCCGCCGTCGGCGTCAGCTTCCAGCAGATCCAGAAGAACGAGCGCGGCACGAATCGCATCGGCGCCAGCCGCATGCTGGAACTGAGCCGGGCGCTCGACGTGCCGGTCTCCTTCTTCTTCGACGACATGCCGCCGCAGCCGACGGTCCCGAGCGCCGTGTCGCATGCGTCGGAGGCGAGGACCGGCCTGGAGATCGCGCCCGACGTCATGGCGTCGCGCGAGACGCAGGAACTGGTCGAGGTCTACTACGCCATTCCCGACCAGCGCGCGCGCAAGCGATTGCTGACCTTCATCCGGTCGATCCCGTCCACGGTCAAGGGCCGTTAGCACCACTTCCCGAGCGACGCGACGTAGGCGCGGACATTCCATCCCGGCCGCGCCGCGCGCCGCCGCGGCTTGACGCCGCACCGGCTTCGTCGAATAGTCGAGCAGAGGGGGGCGGCAGCAACCAAGCGACGGCGGTGCCGCGGATATGCTGGCGCGGGGAAGTTCATCGATCTGAATCGGGCGACGCGGCGTGCCCCTTGCGGGACAAGCCGCCGCGGTCGCGCGCCAGCACGTCCCCAGGCTTCCGACGGCCTCCCTCGGACGGGCCTTGCGGCCCGGCCGCAGGCGGGGGGCCGTTCGCGCGGAACCGCTCCCCGTGCCTGCAAGCGCAGACACGATGGATGGGAGCACGTCATGAGCATGTCCAGCCTGTTCCGGCGTTCCGCCCTTGGCGCGGCCGCCGCATTTTTCGCACTGGGGCTTGCGCCCGCCTGCGTTTCCGACGCGCGCGCGCAGGATGTGATCAAGATCGCCGTCGGCGCCCCGCTGACCGGCGCGCTGGCCAAGCAGGGCCAGGAGGTCGCGAACGCGGCCCAGCTTGCGGTCGACGAGTGGAACGCCAAGGGCGGCGTCCTCGGCAAGAAGATCGAGCTGGTCAGGGCCGACGACCAGGGCAACCCGCAGGTCGGCGTCGCCGCCGGCGAGAAGGTCGCGGCCGACGCGGCGATCCTGGGCACGGTCTGGGGCATCACCAGCTCGACCTGCATCCCGGTCTCCGAGGTGCTCGACCGCGTCAACCTGGTGATGATCACGCCCGGCTGCAGCAACCCGAAGGTCACCGACCGCGGCCTGAAGACCGTCAACCGCCTGTGCGCGCGCGACGACTTCCAGGGACCGGCCGGCATCATCTTCGCCGTCAACGACCTCAAGGCGAAGAAGATCGCCATCTTCGACGACGGCACGGCCGGCCCGCGCGGCGCCGCCGACGAGGCCGAGAAGCAGGCCAAGGCGATGGGCGCCACGCCGGTGCGCTTCGTGCTGCGCTCCGGCGACAAGGACTTTCGCGCCGTGCTCGGCACCGTGCCGAAGGACATCAACGCCATCTACGCCAGCCTGTGGGCGCCGGACGCCGCGCTGATGGCCAAGCAGCTCCCGGATGTGGGCTTGAGCAAGGTGAAGATGATCGGGCCCGACGGCCAGTTCGAGCCGGTCGACTACATCCAGGCCTCGGCCGGCGGGGCGGAGGGGAACTACGTCACCTTCTTCGTGCCCGACATCAAGAAGATCCAGGCGGCCGCGGGCTTCGTGAAAGCGTTCGAGGCCAAGCACGGGGCGCTCAGCTCCTACGGGCCGCTTTCCTACGAGGCGACCAACATCCTGCTGACGGCGATCAAGACCGCCGGCAAGGCCGATCGCGCCGCGGTGCGCGACGCGGTGCGCGCGACCAAGGACTTCAAGGGCGTCCTCGGCCTGCCGATCGCCTTCGACGCCAAGGGCGACGTCGCCACACCGTCGCTCGCGGTCTACCAGGTGAAGGGCAAGGGCTTCGAGCTCGTGAAGACCGTCACGAAGTAAGGCCCGTCGATGACCCTGCTGGAGGCCTCCGGCCTGAAGAAGAGTTTCGGCGGGCTGGAGGCCGTCCAGGGCTTCGACTTCCGCCTCGAGGAAGGCAAGATCGTCAGCCTGATCGGGCCCAACGGCTCGGGCAAGACGACCATCTTCAACCTCATCACCGGCATGTTCCCGGCCAGCGCGGGGCGCGTCGCCTTCGCCGGCCGGGACATCCTTGGCCTGAAGCCGCACGCCATCACGGCGCTTGGCGTCGCGCGCACGTTCCAGAACCAGCGCCTGTTCAACCAGATGAGCGTGCTGGAGAACGTCCTGGTCGGGCATCACTGCCGCTCGCGCGCCGGCATCGTCGGCGTCACGCTCGGCCTGCCGGGCGCGCGGGCGGAGAAGGCGCGCGTCATCGACGAATCCAAGGAGCTGCTCGCCGTCTTCGGCGAGCGTCTCCTGCCGCGCGCCGACCGGCTGGCGAACTCGCTGTCCTACGCCAACCGCCGCCGGCTCGAGATCGCGCGCGCGCTCGCCACCCGTCCGCGCCTCTTGCTGCTGGACGAGCCGGCCGCCGGCATGAACCCGACGGAATCGCGCGAGCTGATGGCCGACATCCTTCGCATCCGCGACCGCGGCGTGACCGTCCTCCTGATCGAGCACGACATGACCGTGGTGCGCGGCATCTCGGACCGTGTCGTCGCGCTCGACCACGGGGTCAAGATCGCCGAGGGCGACTTCGCCACCGTGCGCCGCGACCCGCACGTCGTCGAGGCCTACCTGGGACGGCGCGCGGCGCATGCGTGACGCGAGCTCGGGCAAAATGGAAAGGGAATCACGCGGAGACGCGGAGGCGCGGAGCAAAGCGGCCGGCGTCTTCTCCGCGTTCTCCGCGTCTCCGCGTGATTCATCCATCTTGCGGCCGTCGGCCGCGTAAGAACTAGACAGGAAGTCTGGCGTGTCCACCCATGCTTAGCCTCACCGACGTCGTCACCTATTACGGGCCGATCATGGCGCTGAAGGGCGTGAGCCTTACGGTGAACGCCGGCGAGATCGTGTGCCTGCTCGGCGGCAACGCCTCGGGCAAGTCGACCACGATGAAGACGATCCTGGGCATCGTGCGGCCGCGCACCGGCACGGTGGCGTTCGAAGGCCTGCGCATCGACGGGCTGGCGACTGGCGAGATCGTCCGCCGCGGCATCGCCCTGGTGCCGGAATCGCGCCGCGTGTTCGGCCGCATGACCGTGTGGGAGAACCTGGTGATGGGGTCCTATGTGCGCCGGAACGAGCCGAAGAACGAGCTCGACCACGACATGGAGCGCGTCTACGGCCTGTTCCCGCGCCTGAAGGAGCGCGCACAGCAATACGCCGGCACGCTGTCGGGCGGCGAGCAGCAGATGCTGGCGATCGGCCGCGCGCTGATGGCAAGGCCGCGGCTGCTGCTGATGGACGAGCCCTCGATGGGCCTGTCGCCGGCGCTGGTCGACCAGGTGTTCGACATCATCCAGGAAATCAACCGGCAGGGCACGACCGTCCTGGTGGTCGAGCAGAACGCCAGCGTGGCGCTCTCGATCGCGCATCGCGGCTACGTGCTGCAGAACGGGCAGATGGTCGCGTCCGACAGCGCCGCGGCGCTGCTCCAGGCCGACGACGTGCGCCGGGCCTATCTGGGTGAAGAATAGGGGCCGGGAGTAGGGAAGATGGGCGACATCCTCGCCATCCTGCCGCAGCAGCTCGTCTTCGGCCTCGCGCTCGGCACGGTCTACGGCCTGCTGGCGCTCGGCTACACCATGGTCTACGGCGTGCTGTTCATGATCAACTTCGCGCACGGCGAGGTGTTCATGATCGGCGCCTATGTCGGCTGGGGCGTGCTTGCCGTGCTGCTCGACTGGTCGGTCGGCGGCCTGCACCCGATCTGGGTGCTGCCCCTGATGCTGGCGCCGGCGATGCTGTTCTGCGGCGGCCTCGGCATGACGCTCGAGCGCTTCGCCTACCGTCCGCTCTACGCGCGCGGCGCCACGCGGCTGGGGCCGCTCATCAGCGCGGTCGGCGCCTCGATCTTCCTGCAGAACGCCGTGATGCTGACCCAGGGCGCGCGCATGAAGGTCTACATGACCAACTTCCTGTTCCCGCGCGACTGGCGCTTCGACATCCTCGGCGTCAACATCTCGGTCCTGGTGATCGTGATGATCGTCGTGTCGGTCCTGCTGATGTGGGCGCTGGTCGTGCTGGTGCAGCGCACGACGCTGGGCCGGTCGATCCGCGCCGTCTCGGAGGATCGCGAGATGGCAGCCGTGATGGGCATCAATGTCGGCCGCGTGGTCGGCATGACCTTCTTCCTGGGATCGGCGCTGGGCGGGGCTGCCGGCGTCCTGATCGGGCTCTACTACACGCAGATCGACTTCGTCATGGGCTACTCGGCGGGACTCAAGGCGTTCACCGCCGCCGTGCTCGGCGGGATCGGCAACATCAAGGGCGCGATGGTCGGCGGCCTGCTGCTGGGCGTGATCGAGAGCCTGGCCGTCACCTTCATCAACCCGGCCTTCAAGGACGTCGTCACCTTCGCCGTGCTGATCCTGACCCTGGTGTTCAAGCCCGAGGGCATCTTCGGCGAGACCCTCGCCGACTGGAAGAAGGTGTGATGCCCCATCCTCTTGCAATCGACGGGCGCTGGCGCCGCCTGCTGCCCCTCGGCCTCGCCGCCGGCGCCGTCATAGCGCCGCTGCTGGCGCCGAACGACTACGTCGTCGGCGTGCTGGCGCGCATCTGCCTGTATTCGCTGCTGGCGCTGGGCCTGAACGTCGTCGTCGGCTTCGCCGGCCTGCTCGACATCGGCTACGTCGCCTTCTTCGGCATCGGCTCCTACGTCTATGCCTTCCTCGCCTCGCCGCATTTCGGTCTGCACCTGCCGTTCGTGCCGGCGATGCTGATCGTGGCAGGGGTGGCGGCGATCTCGGGCATCCTGATCGGTGCGCCGACGCTCCGCCTGCGCGGCGACTATCTGGCGATCGTCACGCTCGGCTTCGGCGAGATCACCTATATCTGTCTCGTCAACCTGGACCGCCCGATCAACATCACGGGCGGACCGAACGGGCTGATCGCGATCGACCCGCCGTCCTTCCTCGGCTACGTCATCCAGGGCAACATCCAGTACTACTACCTATTCCTGCTGACGCTCGGCGCGGTGCTGCTGGCGTCGCTGCGCCTGCGCGACTCGCGCATCGGCTGGGCTTGGCAGGCGATCCGCGAGGACGAGCTGGCGGCCGGCGCCATGGGCGTCAACACGACGGTCTCCAAGCTGCAGGCCTTCGCCATCGGCGCGACCTTCGCCGGCTTCGCCGGCGGGCTGCTCGCCTCGTGGCAGCGCTCGGTGTTCCCCGATAACTTCCTGTTCCACGAGTCGATCAACATCCTCGCCATGGTGATCCTGGGCGGCATGGGCAACGTGTTCGGCGTGATCCTGGGCGCGGCGATCATCGTGTCGCTGCCCGAGATCTTCCGCGACCTGGCGCTCTACCGGCTGCTCGCCTTCGGCGCGATGCTGATGGTGCTGATGATCTTCCGGCCGCAGGGCCTGCTGCCGGCGCGCTGGCCCTTCGCCGCGCGGGATCCGGACAAGGCGGAGCCGGCCGGCGCGCCGGCGCCGCGCAGCGCGGCGGACGACTGACCATGCCGCGCACCGTCGTGCTCGGCGCCGGCGCCGTGGGCATCGCGACCGCGTTCTACCTGCAGCGCCTGGGCCACGAGGTGACGGTGATCGACCGCCAGCCCGGCGCGGCACTCGAGACCAGCTTCGGCAACGGCGCCGTGATCCACGCGAGCGAGGTGGAGCCGTGGTCGCAGCCGGGCATGCCGCTCAAGATCCTCAGGTGGCTCGGGCGCGAGGACGCGCCGATGCTGCTGCGGCCAGGCGCCGTGCCGCATATGTGGCGCTGGGGCATCGGGTTCCTGCGCAACTGCACCGAGGCGCGCTTCCACGCCAACGCGCGTGCCAACCTCCGCCTCGCCCTCTACAGCCTGGCCTCGCTGCAGGAGATCCGCCGCGAGATCGACATCGCCTATGATTGCGCCACCAAGGGCGTGCTGAAGATCTACCGCGATCCCGCGGCGCTCGAGGCGGGAAGGCGCAACAGCGCAATGCTGGCCGAGCACGGTCTGACCTTCGCGGCGCTGTCGCGCGACGACTGCGTCGCGCGCGAGCCGGCGCTGGCGGACACGGCCGGCTCGCTGTGCGGCGCGCTCTACTACGAGCGCGACGAGGTCGGCGACTGCCACAAGTTCGTGCAAGGGCTGGCGGCGCACGTGGCTGCACGCGACGGCCGCTTTCTCTATGGCACGACCATCCGCAGCCTCGTCGTGCGCGGCGGCCGCGTCGCCGCGGTCGAGACGACATCCGGTCCGGTCGAGTGCGACAGCGTGGTCGCGGCAATGGGCAGCTTCACGCCCGCGCTGCTGCGCCCGCTCGGGATCGACCTGCCGATCTATCCCGTGAAGGGCGTCTCGGTCACCGTGCCGGCGGGACCGTGGAACAACGCGCCGAGCCACGCGATCATCGACGACGGCCGCATGTTCGGGCTGATCCGCATCGGCGACCGGCTGCGCGCTGCCGGCTCGGCCGAGATCGCCGGCCACGACGCCAGCCCAAGCCCGGCGCGCGCCGCCGCCATCGTCGCCAAGGTGGTCGAGACCTTCCCCGGCTTCGCGCGCTGCCACGAGCCCGGCACGGCGCTGGTCTGGGCCGGCCTGCGCCCGGTGACGCCCAGCGGCGTCGGCTACATGGGGCCGACGCGTTGCGCCAACCTCTACGTCAATGCCGGGCACGGGCATCTCGGCTGGACCATGTCCTGCGGCGCCGGCCGCCTGGTCGCCGACATCGTCGCTGGCCGCGAGCCCGCGATCGACCTCGGAGGCTTCCCGCGGCTCGCCTGATGGACGCGCGCACGGGCTGACGCTAGCCTCTCGGGCCAAACCGAGGGGACGCCCGACCACATGATCGATACCGTCGACTACGTCATCGTTGGCGCAGGGTCGGCCGGCTGCGTGCTGGCCAACCGCCTGACCGCGTCGGGCGAGCACAAGGTGCTGCTGCTGGAGGCGGGACCGAAGGACCGCAATCCGTGGATCCACATCCCGCTCGGCTACGCGCGGCTGTTCCAGAACGCCAAGGTCAACTGGCGCTACTCGACCGAGCCGGAGCCCGAGCTCAACGGGCGCAGCATCTTCACGCCGCGCGGCAAGACGCTCGGCGGCACCTCGGCGATCAATGGCCTCGTCTACATGCGCGGCCAGCGCGAGGACTACGACCACTGGCGCCAGCTCGGCAACGTCGGCTGGGGCTTCGACGACGTGCTGCCGTACTTCAAGCGGTCCGAGGATCAGCAGCACGGCGCCGACGCGTTCCACGGCGCCGGCGGCCCGATCAAGGTCAGCGACCCGACCGAGCCGCACGAGCTGTGCGAGGCGTTCATCACGGCCTGCGAGCAGGTCGGCATCCCGCGCAACCGCGACTTCAACGGCGCCACGCAGGAAGGGGCGGGGTACTTCCAGACCACGTCGCGCGGGCGGCGGCGCTGGACCACGGCGGTGGGGTATCTGCGTCCGGCCACGAAGCGCGCCAACCTCGCGGTCGTGACCGAGGCGCTGGCGACGCGCGTGCTGTTCGAGGGCCGCGAGGCGGTCGGGGTCGAGTACGAGAAGGGCGGCGAGAAGCGCACGGTGCGCGCGCGGCGCGAGGTGATCCTCGCCGGCGGCGCCATCAACTCGCCGCAGCTCCTGCAGCTCTCCGGCGTCGGCCCGGCTGCGCTGCTGCAGAAGCACGGCATTCCCGTCGTCGCCGACATGCCGGGCGTGGGCGAGGACCTGCAGGACCATTTCCAGGTCCGCATGGTGTTCCGCTGCACCAAGCCCTGCACGACCAACGACCGGATCAACTCGCTGGTCGGGCGCATCGGCATCGGCCTCGACTACGCGCTCTTCGGCAAGGGGCCGCTGACCCTGAGCGCCGGCTATGCCTGCGCCTTCTACAAGACCGACCAGCGCCTGGCGACGCCCGACATCCAGGTGCATTTCATCACCTTCTCGACCGACCGCATGGGCACGGGCGTGCATCCGTGGTCGGGCTTCATGGCCTCGATCTGCCAGCTCCGGCCCGAGAGCCGCGGCTTCGTGCGCATCAAGAGCGCCGATCCCAAGGCCGCGCCGGCGATCCAGCCGCTCTACATGTCGACCGAGGGCGACCGGCGCACGATCGTCGAGGGCCTGAAGCGGCTGCGGCAGATCATGCAGGCGCCGGCGATCCGGCCCTATGTCGCGTCCGAGGAGATTCCCGGGCCGTCCGTGAACACGGACTCGCAATGGCTGGAGTTCAGCCGCGCCATGGGCTCGACCATCTTCCACGTCAGCTGCACCTGCCGCATGGGCCAGGACGAGCGCGCCGTGGTCGACGAGCGCCTGCGCGTGCGCGGCATGGGCAGGCTGCGCGTGGTCGACGGCTCGATCATGCCGGCCGTGGTCTCGGGCAACACCAACGCGCCCATCATCATGATCGGCGAGAAGGGCGCGGACATGATCCTGGAGGACGCGCGGTAGAAGCATCGCCATGCCCCGCACGCTGATCGACCTCTCGATGCCGCTGGAGAACGACGTGGTGTCCGACCCGCCGGGCTACCAGCCGCGCATCGAGTACCTGACGCACGAGCGGACCGCCGCCGACGTCGTGAAGTTCTTCCCCGGCCTCAGGGAGTCCGACCTGCCGGAAGGGCAGGGCTGGGCGATCGAGTGGATCCGCCTGATGACGCACAACGGCACGCATCTCGACGCGCCCTATCATTTCCATTCGACCATGAACCGGGGCGAGCGGGCGATCACGATCGACGAGGTGCCGCTCGACTGGTGCTTCCAGCCCGGCGTGAAGCTCGACTTCCGCGCGCTGCCCGACGGGCACGTGGTGACGGCGGCGGAGGTGGAGGCGGAGCTCAAGCGCATCGGCCATGCGCTGAAGCCGCTGGAGATCGTCGTGGTCAACACGCGCGCCGGTGCGGCCTACGGTTCGCCCGGCTATGTCGCCGCCGGCTGCGGCATGGGGCGCGAGGCGACGCTCTACCTGCTCGAGCGCGGCGTCCGCCTCACCGGCACCGACGCCTGGAGCTGGGATGCGCCCTTCGTCCACACCAAGGAGAGATACGCCGCCACCGGCGACGCCGGCCTGATCTGGGAAGGCCACAAGGCCGGGCGCGAGATCGGCTACTGCCACCTGGAGAAGCTGCACAACCTCGAGGCGCTGCCGCCCGATGGGTTCACGGTCGCCTGCTTCCCGGTCAAGATCCGCGGCGCCTCGGCTGGCTGGACCCGGGCGGTGGCGATCCTGGAGGGGTGAGCCGGTCAGACGGCCTCGATGTGGGCGCGGTGGCCGGCTGCGGTCGCCAATCGCCGATCACGAGTCAGTAGCGGCGCGTCGAGCGCTTCTGCCAGTGCAACGTATACGGCGTCGTATGCCGTGAGATTGGCGCGAAGCTCCCAAACCCGGGGCATCAGGAAATCATGCGGATAGCGCCGCAGCGGGAAGTCCACCAAGTCGTTCAATGCTGCCCGACATCGATCTGGCTCCGCATGGCCCGCCATTGCGTAGCGACGAAGAACCTGGGCGACTTCGACGTCCAGCAGATGTGGGGCGTGCAGTGTCTGCCGCGGGCTGAACAGCCGCCGTTCCAGCGCCGCTGAGGCCGGAGTGCGCAGAAGCACTTCCAGCGCAGCCGAAGCATCCACGACGATCAACTTCTGTCGCGCTCGGCGCGGACCGCCTGCTCGGGCGAAATCTTAGGCGTTACAGTGGCGCGGTGTTGGAGACGGGTTCGCAGCTCCTCGATGGTGGGCCGCTCGGCCACGCGACGAATCTCGTCGAGCAGGTAGTCCGACAGGGACATGCCCGCCATCGCGGCGCGCGCCTTGAGCCGACGGTGCAGCTCTTCAGGCACGTTTCGTATCTGGATCATCGATACCATGTTTATAGCATGGTCGCATGTGTCCAGCATGTCAACCGCCCCTGCGCGCATGGAGTTGCGGCTTGTCGCCTGCGCCGGACGGGCGACGCCGAGCACACCGCCTTCCGGAACGCTACAGGCCGAGGGCCGCCCGCGTCGCCGCGCCGGCGATGCCGTCGGCTTTCAGCCCCAGCTTCGCCTGGGCGGCTTTCAGCGCGGTCTCGGTGTTCGGCCCGAAGACGCCGTCGGCGTCGACCGCGAACCCGGCCTTCGCCAGCGCCTGCTGCAGCCTGCGCACGTCCTCGCCCTGCTGGAACGGCGTCTGCAGGCGCAAGAGCCGCTCCTCGGCGACCTGGGCCGAGACGCGCAGCGGGGCGACGGCGAGCAGCGCGTCCGCGGTGATCGCCACGCCGCGCACGGTAAGCGGCAGGGGCAGCGCCCATTTGCCGTCGTCGATCAGGCGCTGCAGCGCGTCCATGCGGTAGACGGTCTTCTGCAGGAGGGTGTTCGAGTGGCCGGCGAGCCAGGCGCGACGCACCGCGACGTAGCGGCGGACCCAGTCCTGCTCCGGGACCTGCGGCGGCCTGCCGTGCTGCGCGATGGTACGGTCGCGCATCAGCGTCCAAGAGCCATGCACCGTGCTGTCGTAGACGGTGGCGACGCCGAGCGGCGCGGCGATACCGAGCGTGTCGGCGGAGCGCGTGGCCGGCACCCAGTAGACGCGATCGAAGAACTGGTCCTGGCAGCCGCGCATCACCGGGTCGTCGCCCGCCTCGCGCAGCAGGCCGCGGAACGCGAAATCGTGGTTGAGCGCGGCATCGCGGACGGAAAGCCGGGGCAGGTAGGGCTGCATCGCCGCGCCGAACTGGCTGCCGGCCGCCTCGCAATAGTCCTTGATGAGCAGGAACAGGTTGCCGCTGGCGAGCGTGGTCTGCGAGCGCCCGTAGGTCAGCTGGCCCGTGTCGCCCGCGAGCAGCGTGACGGCGCCGTAGTCGCCGAGCAGCCTGCCGGTCTCGAAGATGTTGACGATCGCCTGCGCGGTGCGCTTCTCGAGGTCCTGCATCGCCGTCCTCCCGCATCCTGCCGCTACTACTTGCGTTACGGCGGATGATAGATAGTGGAAATGGCGCAGGCAATGCGACGCCGGCGACCGTCGCCATGGGGATCGCGCCGGCGCCGCGCCGCGCGACAACGCGAACCGCGCAAATATGTTACGGTCCGGCAAGGACAGGTTGAGGGAGGATGGATGTTCCGGCAGAACGCGTTGAAGCGCCGATTGCGCAAGGGAAGGAAGGCGTTCGGCATCTTCCTGGAGCTGGGCCATCCGCCCATTGCCGAGATCGCGGCGGCGGCGGGCTACGACTGCGTGCTGGTCGACCGCGAGCACGGGCAGGGCGACCTCGCCTCTGCCGTGCCGGAGATGCTGGCGGCGCAGGCGCACGGCGCGACGGCGCTGCTGCGCGTCTCCGCCAACGACCCGGTGACGATCAAGCTGGCGCTCGACGCCGGCGCCGAGGGCATCATGATCCCGGCGATCCTCGACGCCGCGGCGGCGAAGCGGGCGGCGGAATCGTGCCGCTATCCGCCGCGCGGCATCCGCGGCTTCGCCGCGTCGGTCGTGCGCGCGTCGAGCTACGGCCTGCACACGGAGGCCTATTTGCGCCAGATCGAGGACGAGCTGCTGGTGATCGGCCAGGTCGAGACGCGCTCGGGCGTGGAGGCGGCGGAGGCGATCGCCGCGACCGACGGCATCGACATGCTGTTCGTCGGTCCCTACGACCTGACGGCCAATCTCGGCCACCTGGGCGAGCCCGACCACAAGGACACGCTGAAGGCAATCGCCCGCGTGGAGAAGGCGGCGAGAAAGCACGGCAAGTGGCTGGGCGCGATCCCGACGCCCGGGCGCTCGGCCGTGGACCTGTTCAACGACGGCTACGACCTCGTGATCTCGCATTGCGACGTGGTGATGCTGCGCGAGGGCGCGCGCGCCGACGTCGCCGCCATGCGCGCGGCGCTGAGGCGCGGCGGCGCCAGGAAGAAGTGAGCCGGGGAAAATGACCGCGCGGCTGGAAGTCCTTTCCGTCGCGGAGATGACGCGCTGCGACCGGGAGACCATCGCTTCCGGCACGCCGGGGGCCGAGCTGATGCGGCGCGCGGGCTCGGCGGTCGCGACCGAGCTGGCGCGGCGCTGGCAGCCCTGCCCGACGCTGGTCCTGTGCGGGCCGGGCAACAACTGCGGCGACGGCTTCGGCGTCGCGCGCGCGCTGCAGGGCCTCGGCTGGCCGGTGCGCGTGGCGCTGCTCGGCCAGCGCGAGCGCCTTGCCGGCGATGCCGCGGCGCATGCGGCGGAATGGACCGGCCCGGTCGAGCCCCTGGAAGCGAAATGCATCGACGGCGCGGCGCTGGTGGTCGACGCCGTGTTCGGCGCCGGGCTGACGCGCGCCATCGGCGACGATCTGGGGCAGATGTTCCAGACGCTGCAGAAGCGCGGCGTGCCGGTCGTGGCGGTCGACGTGCCGTCGGGCCTGCACGGCGACACGGGCGAGCCCATGGGCAATCCGCCCCGGGCCGCGCTGACGGTGACCTTCTGCCGCAAGAAGCCCGGGCATCTCGTGATGCCGGGGCGGCCGCTGTGCGGCGAGGTCGTCGTGGCCGATATCGGCATCGCCGACGCGACGGTGGCCGGGGTCGTCGCCGCAGCGGACGGATCGGTCAGCGAGAACGCACCGGCGCTGTGGCGCCACCTGCTGCCGTGGCCGAAGCCGGGCGACCACAAGTACAGCCGCGGCCACGCGCTGATCGTGGGCGGCGCCCACATGACCGGCGCGGCGCGCCTGGCGGCGCGCGGCGCGATGCGCGCGGGCGCCGGCATCGTGACCCTGGCGGCGCCGCCCGACCTGGCGCTGCACTACATGAGCGGCCTGCCGCACGTGGTCGTGCGCACGGTGCGCGACACGGCGAGCTTCTCGGAGCTGGCGGCCGAGCGGCGCTGCGCCGCGATCCTGGTCGGACCCGGCAACGGCCTGACTGCCGCCACGCGCGAGCGGGCGCTGGCCGCGCTGCACGCGCGCAAGCCCTGCGTGCTTGACGCCGATGCGCTCAGCGTGTTCGAGCACACGAGGCCGCTGTTGCAGGAGGCCCTGCATGCGGACTGTGTGCTGACGCCGCACGAGGGCGAGTTCGCGCGGCTGTTCTCCGAGCGCGAGGGCGGGCGCCTGCGCCGGGCGCTCAACGCCGCCCGCCGGGCGGGCGCGGTCGTGCTGTTCAAGGGCTACGACACGATCGTGGCTCATTCGGACGGGCGCGCGGTCATCAACGCCAACGCGCCGGCGACGCTGGCGACCGCCGGGGCGGGGGACGTGCTGGCCGGCATGCTGGTCGGGCTGTTGGCGCAGGGCATGCCGGCATTCGAGGCGGCTGCGGCCGCCGTGTGGATGCACGGCGCCGCGGCGTCGTCGTTCGGCCCGGGCCTGATCGCCGACGACCTGCCGGAGCTGCTGCCGAAGGTGCTGCAGGGGCTCGCCTGACCGCAGGATTCCCCATCGCGAGAATGGGAGAAAAGAGGCGATGATCCGCTTCGACGGACGGGTGCTGTTCCTGACTGGCGCTTCCGGCGGCATCGGCGGCGCGATCGCCGCGCTGTTCCGCGAATATGGCGCGCGCCTGTTCCTGGCCGATGCCGACGAGGCGGCACTGGCGGCGCTGCAACGGCGCCTCGGATCGGCGGACGGCGTGGCGACGCATCGCCTCGATGTGACGGACCCGCGCGCGGTCGCCGACGCCGTCGACGCCTGCACGCGCCGCTTCGGCGGCATCGACTATCTCGTCCCCGCCGCCGGCATCTACGACATCAAGCCGATCGGCGAGATGACCGACGCTGCCTGGCGGCGGGTCCTCGACGTCAACCTGGACGGCGTGTTCTTCACCTGCCGCGCCGCGATCACGCGCATGCGCGACGGCGGGGCGATCGTGACGATCGCCTCGATTGCCGGCCACCGCGCCGGGGTCAACATCCCGCATTACGGCGCATCGAAAGGCGCGGTCCTGACCTTCACGCGCAGCCTGGCCGTCGACCTGGCGCCGCGGCTGCGGGCGAACGCCGTGTCGCCCGGGCTGATCGACACGACGATGATCTCCGGCCTGATGCTGGCGCGCGGGCCGGCGCTGCTGGCCGGCACGCCGCTCAAGCGGCTGGGCCGGCCCGAGGAGGTGGCCGACGCGGTCGCCTTCCTCTGCAGCGACCGCGCCAGTTTCATCACCGGCGAGACCCTGCACGTGAACGGAGGGCTCTACATTGCCAGCTGAGGCGACGCGACAGGCCGGTGCCTGGCTCACGGCATTCGGTGCCGCGCTGGAGGGGCGCGACGTCGCGGACATTGTCTCGCTGTTCGAGGAGCCCGCCTATTGGCGCGACCTGGTCGCGTTCACCTGGAACATCAGGACATCCGAGGGCCGCGACGCCATGGCGGCGATGCTGCGGGCGACACTGGCGGCGACGCGCCCGACTGCGTGGCGGCTCGACGGCGCCGCGACGGCGGCGGACGGCGTCGTCGAGGCCTGGCTCGCCTTCGAGACCGCGGTCGGGCGCGGCAAGGGCCATGTCCGCCTGCGCGACGGACGATGCTGGACGCTGCTGACGGCGCTGGTCGAGCTGAAGGGGTTCGAGGAGCGGCGCGGGCCGACGCGCGAGCAGGGTACCGAGCACGGCGCCTTCAAGCACCGGCAGAGCTGGCTCGAGCGGCGCCGGCGGGAGGAGGCCGAGCTCGGGTTCGGCCGGCAGCCTTATTGCCTGATCGTCGGCGGCGGACAGGGCGGACTCGGCCTGGGCGCGCGGCTCAAGCGGCTGGGCGTGCCGACCCTCATCGTCGACAAGCTCGCGCGGCCGGGCGACGCGTGGCGCCGGCGCTACCAGTCGCTCTGCCTGCACGACCCGGTGTGGTACGACCACATGCCGTACCTGCCGTTCCCCGATCACTGGCCGGTCTTCACGCCCAAGGACAAGATGGGCGACTGGCTCGAGACGTATTGCCGGGTCATGGAGCTCGACTACTGGCATTCGACCGAATGCGAGCGCGCCGCCTATGACGAGGCGGCGCGCGAATGGACGGTGGTCGTCAACCGCGCGGGAGAGCGCGTCACGCTGCGCCCGAGGCAGCTCGTGCTGGCGACCGGCATGTCGGGCGTGCCGCTCGTGCCGAGGTTTCCCGGCGCCGGGTCCTTCCGCGGCGACCAGCATCATTCCAGCGCCCATCCGGGCGGCGCGGCCTATGCCGGCAAGCAATGCGTCGTCATCGGATCGAACAACTCGGCGCACGACATCGCCGCCGACCTGTGGGAGCACGACGCCGACGTCACCATGGTGCAGCGCTCGCCGACGCTGGTGGTGCGCTCGGAAAGCCTGATGAGCCTGGCGATCGGCCGGCTCTACTCCGAAGCGGCGCTGGCCGCCGGCATCACGACCGAGAAGGCGGACTTCACCGCCGCCGCGGTGCCGTTCCGGCTGCAACCGCTGTTCCAGCGGCCGATCTTCGAGCAGATCCTGGCGCGGGACGCCGCCTTCTACGATCGGCTGCGCGCGGCGGGCTTCCTGCTCGAGTTCGCAGACCATGCCGGCCTGTCGGCGATGTACATGCGCCGCGGCGCCGGCTACTACATCGATGTCGGCGCCTCCGACCTGGTCGCGGACGGGCGCATCAAGCTCAAGGGCGGCGTCGAGGTCGCGCGCATCACGGAACGGTCGGTCGTCTTCAGCGACGGCAGCGCCTGCGAGGCCGATTTGATCGTCTACGCGACCGGCTACGGCTCCATGAACGGCTGGGCCGAGAAACTGATCTCGCGCGACGTGGCCGACAAGGTCGGCAAGTGCTGGGGCCTCGGTTCGGGCACCAGGGGCGATCCCGGCCCGTGGGAAGGCGAATTGCGCAACATGTGGAAACCGACGCGGCAGGAGGCGCTGTGGTTTCACGGCGGCAACCTGATGCAGTCGCGCTTCTATTCGCAGTTCCTCGCCCTGCAGCTGAAGGCGCGGCTGGAAGGGATTCCCACGCCGGTCCACGGCTTGGCCGAGGTGCATCATGCAAGCTAGGGTCGGCGGCGCATCGCGCCACGGAGTTCTCGATCGGTGACCGCGCGCATCTTCGGCATCGCGCCTTCGACGCGCCTGCGCCCGTCGCCGTACTTCGAGGCGACGCTGGCCGAAGGCGTGACGAGCTTCACCGTCTACAACCGGATGCTGATGCCGACCGGATACGGCGACCCGGAAGGGGAGTACCGGCGGCTCCTCGACGGCGTCGCGCAATGGGACGTCGCGTGCGAGCGGCAGGTCGAGCTCAAGGGACCGGACGCGCGGCGGCTGGCGCAGGTCCTGGCCACGCGCGACGTCCGTAAGTGCGAGGACGGCCAGGGCCGCTACGTCGCGCTGTGCAACCACGCCGGCACGCTGATCAACGACCCGATCCTCTTGAAGCTGGCGGATGACCGCTTCTGGCTGTCGATCGCCGATTCGAACATCCTTTTCTGGGCGCGCGCGGTCGCCGCCGAGCGGCGGCTGAAGGTCGCGGTCACGGAACCCGACGTCTCGCCCATGGCGGTGCAAGGACCGAAGGCGGAGCGTGTGGTCGCCGCCGTATTCGGGGAGTGGGTGCGCGGGTTGCGCCGCTTCTGCTTCCGCGAAGCCGCGGTCGAGGGCGTCCCCGTCGTCGTCGCGCGGTCGGGCTGGTCGAAGCAGGGCGGTTTCGAGCTCTACCTGATGGACGGGTCGAAGGGGACGACGCTCTGGAACATCGTGCGCGAGGCCGGCCGCCCGTGGGATATCGGTCCGGGCAATCCGAACCATTGCGAACGGGTCGAAGGGGGCCTTCTCTCCTATGGCGGCGACACGGACGATGCCACGAACCCGTTCGAGGTGCGCCTGGGCCGCTATGTCGACCTCGACGTACCGGACGAGGTGATCGGCATCGCGGCGTTGCGGCGCATCCATGCCGCGGGGCCGCGGCGCCACCAGCTTGGCGTGGTGCTCGGCGGGTCGGAGCCGGTGCAGGCGGGGTTCGTCTGGTGCGACATCGAGCGAGGCGGGCGGAAGGTCGGCGACATGACGACCTGCGTGTGGTCGTACCGCCTGCGCCGGAACATCGGCTTCGCCCTCGTCGCCAGGGCATGTGCGCCGGGAGAGGACGTCGAGGTCATCCTGGGCGGCCGCCCGGTTTCCGGCCGGCTGGTCGATCTGCCCTTCGTGTGATCGTTCAAGCTTCTGTGAATGGCCGCTCGGCGGGGGCGCTCGCTAAGATGGCGCCGCAAACGGGCATGAGGACATGGGCAAGCCTGGACGCTGCTTCGTGCTGGCCGCCGCGCTGGCGGGCCTGGTGACTGTGGGCGGACGCTCGGCCGACGCCGCGACGCAAGACGACCTGGTGCGCGTGCGCCTGATCGCCGAGGACACGGCGCTCAGGCCAGGCACGACCGCCTGGGTCGCGGTCGAGCTGGTCATGAAGCCGGGCTGGCACACCTATTGGCGCAATCCCGGCGACGCCGGCCAGGCGACCGAGATCGCGTGGACCCTGTCGCCGGGCTACGCCGCCGGCGCGATCCACTGGCCGCTGCCGGAGACGTTCACGGTCGACATCATCACCAGCTACGGCTACGCCGACCGGGTCGCGCTGCTGGTGCCGGTCGACGTGCCGGCCACGGCCGCACCCGGCAGCCGGGCGGAGCTCGAGGCCACGGTCGCCTGGCTCGCCTGCGAGAAGATCTGCATCCCGGGCGAGGCGAAGCTCGCGCTCAGCCTGCCGGTCGCGGCCGCGGCCGCGCGCGATGCGGCGGCGGCGCCGCTGTTCCGCGCGGCGCGCGAGCTTCTGCCGCGCGAGGCCGCGGCGCCCGTGCCGGCGCGCTACGACGCCGAGACCATTGCGCTCGACCTGCCGCCGGCGCTGCGGGACGGCGCGGCGGCGGCGAAGGTCGTGTTGCTGCCCTTCGACGACGCCTTGATCGAGCACGGCGCGCCGCAGCGCCTGCAGCAGGGCACGCTGACCTTGCGCCGCGGGCCGCGGCAGGGCGACCTGCCGGCGACGACCGGCGGGCTGCTGCTGATCGCCGACGCCGCGGGCGCGACGCGCGGCTTCAACGTGACTCTGGCTCTCAGCCGGTGAGCTTTCAGCGAACGGAGGACAAGATGACCAAGCTTGGCTATGCCGCAACCTTCGCACTGGCGCTGGCCGGCGCGGTGCTGGCCGTGAACGCGGCCTCGGCCGAGACATTGCGCGTCGGCGCGCCGGCGCCGGATTTCCGTGTCGTCGACAGCGACGGCAAGATGCGCTCGCTCGGCGAGTTCAAGGGCAAGACCGTGGTCATGGAATGGACCAGCAACGCCTGCCCCTATGTGCGCAAGCACTACGGCCCGGGCAACATGCAGGCGCTGCAGAAGAAGTACACGTCCGACGGCGTCGTATGGCTGACGGTCGCCTCGTCGCCGCCCGACGCGCCCGGCTACGTGACGGGCGAGCAGGCGAACGAGGACACCAGGACGCGCGGCGCCGCGCCGACCGCCGTGCTGCTCGACCACCAGAGCCAGGTCTCGCGCCTCTACCAGGCGCGCAACACGCCGCTCATGGTCGTGGTCGACGCCAAGGGCACGCTCGCCTACATGGGCGCGATCGACGACAAGCCGTCCACCGACCCGGCCGACATCCCGGGCGCGAAGAACTACGTCGCCCAGGCGCTGGACGAGCTCAAGGCCGGCAAGCCGGTCAGCGTGGCCTCGACGCGCGCCTACGGCTGCTACGTCAAGTACGCGCCGCAGAGCTGAGGGACACGGCCATGCCCGCCAGCGTCGGCGCGAACGCGCCGGACTTCCGCTGCACCGACAGCAACGGGAAGCCCCGTTCCCTCGGGGAGTTCAAGGGCAAGACCGTGGTCCTCGAGTGGACCAACCGGGAATGCCCCTATGTGCGCAAGCACTACGACTCCGGCAACATGCAGGCGCTGCAGAAGAAGGCGGCGGGCGAGGGCGTCGTCTGGCTGAGCGTCGTCTCCTCGGCCCCGGGCAACCAGGGCTACGTGACGGCGGAGCAGGCCAACGCGCACCTGAAGGCCAGTGGCGCCGCCCCGGCGGCGGTGCTGCTCGATCCCGACGGCAGGCTCGGGCACCTCTACGGCGCCATGACCACGCCGCATCTGTTCGTGGTCGATGCCAAGGGCGTGCTCGCCTATGCCGGCGCGATCGACGACAAGCCCTCGACCAGCGCCGCCGACATCCCCAAGTCGACCAACCTGGTCGCGGCCGCGCTCGACGCGCTCAAGTCCGGCAAGCCGGTGCCGACGCCGTCGACCAAAGCCTACGGCTGCAGCGTTAAGTATTGAATTGATTCACGCGGAGAGCGCGGAGAAGATTGACGCCCCTTCTCCGCGGCCTCCGCGTCTCCGCGTGCAAATCTCTTCTTCCCGCCCCGCCTGGTGGCGGGCGAGGGTTGATTAGCCGGCGGCAGTCACCGCCCGCCTTGCCATGACGCCGATCAGGTGGGCGCGGTATTCGGCCGAGGCGTGGATGTCGCTGTTGAGGTTCGTGGCCGCGACCTTCACGTTCTCGATCGCCTTGGCGGAGAAGCTGCCGGCGAGCGCCTTCTCCATGTCGGGCACGCGGAACACGCCGCCCTGGCCGGCGCCGGTGACGGCGACACGCACGCCGCCGGCGGTCTTGGCGACGAACACGCCGACGATGGCGTAGCGCGAGGCCGGGTTGCGGAACTTCATGTAGGCGGCCTTCTCGGGCGCCGGGAAGCTGACCGCGGTGATGATCTCGCCGGGCTTCAGCGCGGTCTCGAACAGGCCCTTGAAGAACTCGTCCGCGGCGATCTTGCGCTGGTTGGTCGTGATCGTGGCGCCGAGGCCCAGCACGGCCGCGGGATAGTCCGCGGCCGGGTCGTTGTTGGCGATCGAGCCGCCGATCGTGCCGAGGTTGCGCACCTGGCGGTCGCCGATGCCCTCGGCCAGCTCGGCCAGCGCCTTGATCCTGGCCTGGACGTCCTTCGACGCGGCGACCGCGGCGTGCGTCGTCGTCGCGCCGACGACCACGGCGTTGCCCTCGACCTTGATCCCGGTGAGGTCCTTCAAGGCCCCGAGATCGACGACGGTGCCGGGCGAGGCGAGGCGCTGCTTCATGGTCGGGATCAGCGTCTGGCCGCCGGCCATGAGCTTGCCGTTGTCGCCGGCCTGCTGGATCAGCTTGGCCGCGTCCGCCAGCGAGGCGGGGCGGTGATAGGCGAAATCGTACATGGGGACCGTTCCTCCCGGGATTACTTCTTGCCGGCCTTGGCGGCCTGGATCGCCTGCCAGACGCGATGGGGCGTGGCCGGCATGTCGAGATGGGTGACGCCGTACTCCCAGCGATCTCACGCAGGAAACCTGGGCGGCAAACCTCGATATTGCCCGCATCTT
>CAZLBB010000067.1:0-1317 GCA_964557415.1 uncultured Rhodospirillaceae bacterium | reverse complement strand
GCCGTACTCGGACAGGGCGTCGATGACCGCGTTGATCACCGTCGGCGGCGCGCCGATCGCCCCGGCCTCGCCGCAGCCCTTCACGCCCAGCGGGTTGTGCGTGCAGGCGGTGACGCTGTGCGCCACCTTGAACGACGGCAGGTCGTCGGCGCGCGGCATCGAGTAGTCCATGTAGGACCCCGTCTGCAGCTGCCCGTCCTTGTCGTAGACGCAGGTCTCGAGCAGCGCCTGGCCGATGCCCTGGCCGAGCCCGCCATGCACCTGGCCCTCGACGATCATCGGGTTGATCAGCCGCCCGAAATCGTCCGCCGCCGCGAAGCTCTGCACCTCGACGACGCCGGTTTCGGGATCGACCTCGACCTCGCAGACATAGGAGCCGGCCGGGAAGGTGAAGTTCTTCGGATCGTAGAAGGCGGTCTCGTCGAGGCCGGGCTCCAGCGTCTCCAGCGGGTACTTGTGCGGCACGTAGGCCGCCAGCGCGACCGCGCCGAAGGGCGTGGACTTGTCGGTGCCGGCGACGGTGAACTTGCCGTCCTTGAACTCGATGTCGGCCTCGGCGGCCTCCATCAGGTGCGCGGCGATCTTCTTGCCCTTGGCGACGATCTTGTCGAGCGCCTTGACGATCGCCGTGCCGCCGACCGCGATCGAGCGCGAGCCGTAGGTGCCCATGCCGAACGGCACGCGGTTGGTGTCGCCGTGGCTGATCTCGATCTGGTCCATCGGGATGCCGAGCATGGTCGAGACGACCTGGGCGAAGGTCGTCTCGTGGCCCTGGCCGTGCGCGTGGCTGCCGGTGAAGACGGTCACGTTGCCGGTCGGGTTGACGCGGATGTTGGCCGCCTCGTACAGCCCGGCGCGGGCGCCGAGCGAGCCGACCACGTTCGAGGGCGCGATGCCGCAGGCCTCGATGTAGCTGGCGATGCCGCGGCCGCGCAGCCTGCCGCGCGCCTTCGACTCGGCCTTGCGCTTCTCGTAGCCCGCGGCGTCCGAGAGCTTCAGCACCTGGTCGAGCGTGGCGTGGTAGTTGCCCGTGTCGTAGACCAGCGCGACCGGCGTCTGGTACGGGAACTGCTCCGGCTTGATGTAGTTGCGCCGGCGCAGTTCGGCCGGGTCCATCTTCAGCTCGCGCGCCGCCTTGTCGATGATGCGCTCGAGGATGAAGGTGGCCTCGGGCCGGCCGGCGCCGCGATAGGCGTCGACCGGCACGGTGTTGGTGAACACCGCCTTCACGTTGGTCCAGATCGCCGGCGTGGCGTAGTTGCCGGCGAGCAGCGTACCGTGCAGGTAGGTCGGGATGCAGGGCGCGAAGGTCGAGAG
>CAZLBB010000066.1:0-27868 GCA_964557415.1 uncultured Rhodospirillaceae bacterium | reverse complement strand
TGGCGCCGCCCGGACTGGCGATACGACTATTCGCGCCGCTACTACGACCGCGACCGCTGGCGCCACGGCCGCTGGTATCACGGTCCCTATCGCGGGCATACCGCCTGGTGGTGGATCATCGATGACGACTGGTACGCCTACAGCCAGCCGGTCTACCCCTATCCGGATCCCGATGCCGCGCCGCCGCCGGTCTACTACGACCCCAACGTCGTCGTGGTGCCGGCCGTGCCCGCGCCGCCGCCCGCGCCGCAGGCGCCGCCGGGCATGTACTACGACCCGTACAGCGGCCAGATGAAGCCGCTGCCCGGGACCACGAGCTACTACTACTGCTACAGCCCCGCGGGCTACTATCCGCAGGTGCTGGAATGCCCGAGCGGCTGGGTCGCGGTCCCGCCAGGCTGAGCCGGCTCGCGCTTCTCGCCGGCGCCGTCGTGCTTGCGGCGGCCGCCGGCGCCAGCGCGCATGAAGTCCGCCTGGCGGCGGACCAGCCGCAACAGCAAAGCGCGCCGGTGCTGACCGACCGCAACAAGAGCCAGCGCCTGGGCAACGAGCCCTTCGATCCCGCCGATCCCTATGGCCGTTACGGCAAGCAGGATCGCGACCGCGCCCGTCCGGACCTGTTCGAGCAGGAGCGCAGCTTCGGGCGCCGCCCCGGCCTCAACTACGACTACAACCCGCGGCGGAAGTAGCGCGGCGCGGCCGGCTGCGCCCGGCCGCGCAATCCTCTAGCATCGCGGCGATGCAAATCCGCCGTCGCGCTCTCCTCGGCACGAGCCTCGGCGCCGCCTGCCTGGTCCTGGCGGGCCGCCCCGCGCGCGCGCAGGGCACCCGCCGCGTCGTCGATTCCGCCGGCCGCGCTGTCGCGCTGCCCCAGCGCGTCGCGCGTGTCTTCGCCGCCGGGCCGCCTTCCTGCATCCTCCTGTTCGCGCTTGCGCCCGATCGCCTGGTCGGCTGGACCAATGCGCTGAGCGCCGCGGAGCGCGCCTTCGTGCCGGCGCCCTATGCCGACCTGCCGGGCCTCGGCCGGCTGACCGGGCGCGGCAACACGGCCAACATCGAGGCCGTGCTGGCGGCGAAGCCCGACCTGATCCTGGACTACGGCTCGGTGCGCCCGACCTTCGTGTCGCTGGCCGACCGCGTGCAGGAGCAGACCGGCATTCCCTATGCGCTGATCGACGGCGATCTCGACCGCATGCCCGAGGCGTTGCGCCTCCTGGGCGCGCTGCTCGGCGAGGATGCGCGCGCGGAAGAGCTGGCGCGCTACGCCGCCGACACGCTGGCGGAGCTCGACCGGCGCATCGCCGCCGTGCCCAGGGAGCGCCGGCCGCGCGTCTACTACGCGCGCGGGCCGCGCGGCCTCGACACAGGGCTCGCCGGCTCGATCAACGTCGAGAGCATCGAGCGCGTCGGCGCCGTCAACGTCGCGGCCGCGGCGGGTCGCGGCGGCCTGACGCCGGTGTCGATGGAGCAGGTGCTGCTGTGGGCGCCCGAGGTGATCGTCACGATCGACGCCGGCTTCGCGACGGCGGTGCGCCAGGACCCGCTCTGGCGCGACGTGCCGGCGGTCAAGGCCGGGCGCGTCCACTTGTCGCCGACCCTGCCGTTCGGCTGGGTCGATTTCCCGCCCTCGGTCAACCGGCTGATCGGGCTCCGGTGGCTCGCCAAGCTGCTCTATCCCGCGCAGTTCCCCGAGCCCTTGCGCCCCGCCGTCGCCGATTTCTACCGGCGCTTCTACCACCGGGCGCCGAGCGGCGCGCAGCTCGACCGGCTGCTCGCCGGCGCGACGTGAGCACACGATCGTCCATGGGCGCGCGCGCGCGGCTCGGGCTCGGCGCCAGCGCGCTCGCGCTCGTGCTGCTCGTCCTTGCCGCCTTCGCGCTCGGGCGCTACCCGGTCGCGCCCGGCGAGCTCGCGGCATTGCTCTGGGCCAAGGCCATGGGCGGCGACGTGCCCGCCACGCTCGACGCCGTGGTGTTCCGCATCCGCGGCCCGCGCATCCTCGCCGCCGTGCTGGCCGGCGCGGCGCTGGCGGCGGCCGGCGCGGCCTACCAGGGCCTGTTCCGCAACCCGCTGGTCTCGCCCGACATCCTCGCGGTCTCCGCCGGCGCGGCGCTCGGCGCCGTGCTCGGCATCTTCCTGTCGCTCGGCGTGCTGGCGATCCAGGCGCTCGCGTTCTTCTTCGGCCTCGCCGCCGTGGCCGCGGTCTACGGCATCGCCGGCGCGGTGCGCGGCCACGACCCCGTGCTGGTGCTGGTGCTGGCCGGCGTCGCGCTCGGCGCGCTGCTCGGCTCCTGCGTCGCGCTGCTCAAGGTGCTGGCGGATCCCTACAACCAGCTGCCGGCCATCACCTTCTGGCTGCTCGGCAGCCTCGCCGGCGTGACATCGGGCGACGCGCTCGGCGCGCTGCCGGCGGTGCTCATCGGCCTCGTGCCGCTGTTCCTCCTGCGCTGGCGCATGAACCTGATGTCGCTCGGCGACGAGGAGGCGCGCGCGCTCGGCGTCGACGTCCGGCGCACGCGCCTCGTCGTGGTCGCCGCGGCCACGCTGATGACCGCCGCGGTGGTGTCGATCTCCGGCGTGATCGGCTGGGTCGGCCTGCTGATCCCGCATTTCGCGCGCCTCGCCGTCGGGCCCGACTTCGCGCGCCTGCTGCCGGCGGCGATCCTGCTCGGCGCCACCTACATGCTCGGCGTCGACACGCTCGCGCGCAGCATCGCCCGCACCGAGGTGCCGCTCGGCGTGCTGACCGCCTTCCTCGGCACGCCGCTGTTCGTCTGGCTGCTGGCGACCACGCGCCGGAGCTGGCAGTGAGGGGAAGCCGGCCGTGACGCTCGCGGCGGAAGCGCTCGCCTTCGGCTATCCCGGCCATCCGGTCGGGCGCGACGTGTCGCTGGCGCTCGCGCCCGGCGAGGTCGTCTGCCTGCTCGGCCCCAACGGCGGCGGCAAGACCACGCTGTTCAAGACCATGATCGGCCTCTTGAAGCCGCAGGGCGGGCGCGTGACGATCGACAGCCAGGACATCCGCCACTGGCCGCCGCGGCGCCTGGCGCAGGCGATCGGCTACGTGCCCCAGGCGCATGCCGGCTACTTCCCGTTCACGGTCGAGGACGTGGTGCTGATGGGCCGCACCGCGCATGTCGGCGTGTTCTCCGCGCCGTCGCGGCGCGACCGCGCGCTCGCGGCCGAGGCGCTCCACACGCTCGGCCTTTCGCACCTGGCCGGCCAGGTCTACACGCGCATCTCCGGCGGCGAGCGCCAGCTCGCCCTGATCGCCCGCGCGCTGGCTCAGGCGCCGCGCATCCTGGTGATGGACGAGCCGACCGCGAGCCTCGACTTCGGCAACCAGCTCCGCGTGCTCGCGCGCGTCGCGGCGCTCGCGCGGGGCGGCATGACCGTGGTGCTGTCGACCCACGACCCCGACCACGCCTTCCACATAGCCGACCGCGTCGCCATGCTGCATGCCGGCCGCATGGTGCGCCTCGGACCGCCGGCGGAGGCGGTGACGCGCGACAGCCTGCGCGAGGTCTACGGCGTCGAGATCGACGTGGTCGACGTGAAGCGGCCGGACGGCGGCGTCCGGCGGGTATGCGTGCCGGCGCAAGATCATCTCGTGCCTTCTGCCTCGTGAGCCGAGAGGCGACGATCAAGAGACCGGGCCGTCGCCGCGGTCTGTCAGCGGGAGCGGCGCCGGAATGTAACGCGCCGCGTGCTCAGGACAGCAGAATCGCTATCCGCTACGATGGCCGGGCCGGGCGCAGACATGCGGAGCATGGGAGACGGGGGTCTTCGGCGCCGGCCAACCTTGGGTCGAGGGGAAGGTCATGGCGAAGCTGAACGTCAACGGCAAGGCGCTCGACGTGGCGGTCGACGCCGACACGCCGCTGCTCTGGGTCATCCGCGAGCAGATCGGGCTGACCGGCACGAAATACGGCTGCGGCGTCGCCCAATGCGGCGCGTGCTCGGTCCACATCAACGGCGAGGTGCAGCGCTCGTGCGCGATCCCCGTCGGCGGCATCAAGCCGACCGACAGGATCGTCACGATCGAGGGCCTGTCGCGCGACGGCAGCCATCCCGTCCAGAAGGCATGGCTGGCGCTCGACGTGCCGCAATGCGGCTATTGCCAGAGCGGCCAGATCATGGCGGCGGTGGCGCTGCTGAAGAAGACGCCGAAGCCGACCGACCAGGACATCGACAAGGCGATGACCAATATTTGCCGCTGCGGCACGTACCAGCGCATCCGCGCCGCCGTCCATCTGGCCGCCAGCGGCAAGACCGCCGCATCGCCCAAGGCCGCGAAAAAGGCCTGAGGAGACGCGCCATGTCGCAGACACGCATCGACCGGACCAAGATCTCGCGCCGCAATCTGCTTGTCGGCAGCGCCGCCGCCGGCGGCGGATTGGCGCTCGGATTCCACCTGCCCGGCCTCGGCGGCGAGGCCCTGGCGCAGAAGGCCGCCGCCGGCGTCGAAGTGAATGCCTGGGTGGTGGTCGGCGCCGACGACAGCGTGACCATCCGGATCGCCCGGTCCGAGATGGGCCAGGGCACGCTCACAGGCCTCGCCCAGCTCGTCGCCGAGGAGCTGGAGTGCGACTGGAAGAAGGTCAGGACCGAGAGCCCCACGCCGGGGCAGAACCTGGCGCGCAACCGGATCTGGGGCGACATGTCGACCGGCGGCAGCCGCGGCATCCGCAGTTCGCAGGCCTATGTGCGCCAGGGCGGCGCCGCGGCGCGCGAGATGCTGATCAAGGCGGCGGCCACGCAGTGGAAGGTCCCGACCGGCGAATGCACCGTCGCCAACGGCGTGATCGCACACAAGGCCAGCGGGCGCACGACGACCTATGGCAGGGTCGCCGCCGCTGCGGCGAAGCTGGAGCCGCCGAAGAACGTCAAGCTCAAGGACCCGAAGGATTGGAAGATCGCAGGCAAGCCGGTCAAGCGCCTGGATACGGCCGGCAAGCTGACCGGCAAGACGCAATACGCGATCGACGTGAAGCTGCCGGGCATGCTGAACGCCGCGATCAAGGATTCGCCGGTGTTCGGCGCCAAGATCGTGAGCTACGACGCGGCCAGGATCAAGGACATGCCGGGCGTACGCCATGTCGTGAAGGTCAACGACCGCACGGTCGCGGTGGTGGCAGATACGTGGTGGCAGGCGAAGAAGGCGCTCGACGCCCTGCCGATCGTCTACGAAGAGACGCCGAACGCCAAGGTCTCGAGCGCGAGCATCGCCGAACGCCTGAGGGAGGGACTCGACGCCAGGGAGGCCTTCGTCGGCAACAAGGAGGGGGACGCCCTGCAGGCGATCGCCGGCGCGGCGAAGACGGTTCAGGCGGTCTACGCCACGCCGTTCCTGCATCACGCCACGATGGAGCCGATGAACTGCACGGCGCTCTACACGCCCGACAAGGTCGAGGTGTGGGCGTCGACGCAGAACGCCGAGGCGTCGATGGCGGCGGCATCGGAGGCCTCAGGCCTGCCGCTCGGCAAGTGCGACGTGCACAAGACGATCCTGGGCGGCGGGTTCGGGCGGCGCGGGCGCCAGGACTACGTCACCCAGGCCGTCACCATCGCCCGGCAGATCCCAGGCAGGCCGATCAAACTGATCTGGTCTCGCGAAGAGGACATGACGCACGGGTACTATCGGCCGATCACGCAGTGCAAGGCGACCGCGGGGCTGGACGCCCAGGGCAACCTGGTCGGTCTGCACATGCGCATCTCCGGCCAGTCGATCGTGGCGTTCCAGAACCCGCTGCAGCTGGCCAACGGCAAGGACAACCGCATGTTCCAGGGACTATGGGCGGAGCCGGGCGAGGCGCAGATCGGCTACACCATCCCGAACCTGCTGATCGAGCATGCCATGCGCAACACGCACGTGCCGGTCGGCCCCTGGCGCGGCGTCAACACGAACCAGAACGGCGTCTACCTGGAGTGCTTCATCGACGAGGTCGCCAAGGCCGCCGGCCAGGATCCGCTGGCGTTCCGCCGCAAGCTGATGGGCAGGCACCCGAAGCATCTCGGCGTCCTGAACGCGGTCGCCGAGCGGGTCAAATGGGGCAGCCCGACACCGCAAGGCGTCCATCGCGGCATCGCCCAGCACATGGGTTACGGCAGCTACAGCGCGGCCGTCGCCGAGGTATCGGTCGGCGATCGCGGGCGGGTGAAGGTGCACCGCATGGTGCTGGCGGTGGATTGCGGCCACGCCGTCAATCCCGGCCAGATCGCGGCGCAGGTCGAGGGCTCGGTCGCGATGGGCCTCGGCGCCACGCTCCACCAGGAGTGCACCGTCAAGGACGGCAGGATCGTCGAGACCAACTTCGACACTTACGAAATGGTCCGCATCGACGAGTTCCCCAAGGTCGAGACCATCGTCGCGGCCTCGGGCGACTTCTGGGGCGGCGTCGGCGAGCCGACGATCTGCGTCGTGGCACCGTCGATCCTGAACGCCATCGCCGCCGCGACCGGCAAGCGGCAGCGCACCCTGCCGCTCAAGGACGCGAAGCTGCGGGACGCCTGACCGCGCGGCGCCTCCGCCGCGCGCGGCGGCATGACCGTGGTGCTCTCTACCCGCGACCCCGACCACGCCTTTCACGTCGCCGACCGCGGCGCTATGCCGCACACTGGTTGCATGGTGCGCGTTGGCGTCCCGGCCGAGGCGGTGACGCGCGACAGCCAGCGCGAGGTCTACGGCGTGGAGATCGACGTGGTCGACGTGCCGCGCCCGAATGGCGGCGCGTGCGCGTGCCGGCGGTGGTTAAGCTATCAGGATAACGCCGGTACACAGGTCGCAATGCAGCGACCCTCCATGGCGCATCATTGGGCGGCAATCAAGGCTTCTTGAGCTACGGTGATTTGGCGGTGAGAATCCGCCGGAAAAACTAACGCGCGCACTACCGCTGCCATGACGGGCGGCGCAACGCCGTTGCCGAGGATCTTGATACGATCGCGGCGGGTGCCGACACCATCGAGGTTGTACGTTGAATCGAACCCCATCGCCCGTGTGAGCTCGGGAACCTGCAACATGCGCAGCATCGGCACCTCACGTTCCCACGTTACCAACCCAAATCGGTCCAGAGTCGTCAGGGTCCGCAGCGGTCGGTCCAGGGGTTGCCAGCCTCCGCTACCATCCGAACCGTAGTAGACGATCATGAATGGTTGCCCTGGACCGAGTTCCCTGATTGCCCGGCCGGCACGTTCCAGCGTCGGTGCGGCGCGCCCCACTTTGCGAAGTGGCGCAGAAGGCCACGTACCTGGTGGATCGAGGACGCTAGCAGCGGTGCGCGCACGTCCGGGGCGCATCGGGATCGATGCCGGAGGGTCGCGTTCGCGGTCGCAGAGGATGAATACTCTGCGCCGGCTCTGTGGCACGCCGAATCTGGCCGCATCGAGGATGATGGGCTTTGTTCGGTATCCCAGGCCCTGGAGGTCGTCGATCAGGCGCGTGTACCCGCTCCAGCTTCGCATGTGCACAACGTTCTCGATGATGATCCATCGCGGCTTCAAGCCTTCCGCGAAGTTGACGACATACCGTGCCGTCAGCCGGCTGTCCTCACTGCGCGGCTTGTTGCCACGGGCGCATGTGTGGTTGGTGCATTCCGGCGACGCTAGAAGCAAGTCGATCCGCCCCACCGGGGCAATGGCCTCGGGTCCGCTCCGTTCAGTCATCTGAAGTTGGACTGCGCGCGCCTCGGGGAAGTTCCTGCTGTAAGCCGCAATGGCGAGATCCCAGCTGTCCACGCCGCAGACGATCTCAGCGCCCGCGGACCGAGCGCCCCAGCTGCTGCCGCCGCCGCCACAGAAGAGGTCGAGCGTTTGAACGCGCACAGTGTTCATATTACCCCGTCCGAGGAGCTTGGCTAGGTTTTGGTTGCGCAGGCACCTTGCTCGCAGTCTTGATCGCGGCCGTGACCCGATTGATGCAGCTGTCCAGGTCACTTTCTACCTGATGCTCCCATAGGCGAATCACCCGCCACCCCCTCCTGCGAAGCGTGCGAAAGGTGCGAACATCGCGAAGGCGATTCATCGCGATCTTGGCCTCCCATTTCACCGACAGCTTGTGCCTCCAAGCCGGAAACCGCCAGCCGTGCCAGAAGTCGCCGTCTACAAACACTGCCACCCGGCAAGCTCGAAAGACGAAGTCGGGCCGTCCGGGAAGGTCCCGGCAATGCCGCTCGCAGATGATGCCCAGTGCGCTCAGCGCGGCGGCAACACTTCGCTCAGGCAATGTGTGCTTGCCCTTGATGCGCGCCATGAGAGCAGAGCGCTTCTCCGGAGACATGATGTCGCCGCGGTGAGCGCGCGGCCTAGCGAGCTCCTTCCTCAACTTCCTCGCTCTCCACGGTGATTGCAATTCTCGCGTATGGGCTTCACAATAATATTCTAGATTTGGGTGCCAGCCGGGGCCTGCGTCGAAATGGCGAACACTATCAATTTTGCGGCCGATCCCATAATCGGATCAAATGCCGGCGTCGACTTGCCGCCGGCTGCTCCGATGCTCATGCAATCGCTGAGATCGGTTGGATACACCATGCCTGCGGCGTTGGCCGATCTGGTCGACAACAGTATCGCAGCCAACGCTGGAGCCATTGCAATCAGGTTCTCGGCATCGCCCGAGCCGTTCATTGCCGTCATCGACGACGGCCGAGGGCTGGACCGGGAGGGCCTCGTTGCTGCAATGAGATTTGGTAGCAGAGACCCCCGAGACTTTCGTTCAGGAACCGACCTGGGAAGGTTCGGACTCGGCCTCAAAACGGCATCGTTGTCCCAGTGTCGTCGACTGACGGTGGCGTCATTGGTGGATGGCCGAGTATCCGTCGCGGTCTGGGATCTGGATGAATGCGATCGGCGACAGGCGTGGTGGCTCGACACTCCCGGAACCGAGCGGGTGCATCCCGAGGTCCTGCAGGCCCTCACATCGCATCGCCATGGGACTGCCGTGATCTGGCAGAATCTCGATCGACTCTTGCCGGAAAGAGCATCAGACCTCCAACAGGCTCTCGACAAGGCAATGGAAGGAGCTGCCGATCATTTGGCGCTCTGTTTCCACAGGTTTCTTGCCGGCGAGTTCGGCAAGACAGTCGGGATAGCCATCAATGACCGCCCATTGCCCGGGCTGGATCCATTCCTAACTGGGCACGCACGCGGACAGAGCCTGCACGCGGAGTCCTTTGAAGTCGATGGCCATAAGGTCACGGTCTCCCCCTTCGTGCTCCCGTTTCCATCGCGGCTTAATGCGGTTGAACTTGAGCGAGCTGGCGGACGGGACAGCCTTAAGTCCGCCCATGGATTCTACGTGTACCGGGGCGGGCGACTCGTGGTCCCCGGCGGCTGGTTCCGGATCGTGCCGGCAGATGAGCTGGTGCGGCTGGCCCGTATCCGCGTCGATATTCCAGTAGAACTCGATCACATCTGGAAAGTGGATGTCAGGAAGACCATGGCGGAACCACCCCCCGCCATCAGACCGGAACTGAAGCGCATCGTCGGTACGGCCGCCGCCCGCAGCAGGATGGTCTACACATATCGCGGCACGCCTGCCAACGTAGAGCGCGTACCCATCTGGATTCGCCACGATCTGCGCGGACAAGCCGCGGCCTGGAGGATCAACCGCGAGCACCCCATTGTCGCTGCCCTGGCAGCCGGAGACGTGCGACAGGCCGATTTCGAGAGGCTCCTGGCATTGATGGAAAGCACGCTACCGCTGCATGATATCCACATCCATATAAGCAACGACCTTCCCGTCGTTGACCCTGACGTCCCTTCTGAGGCCGAACTCGAGGAGCTTGCTCGGCGCTTGGTCGCGTCGTTCCAAGACATGCCAATGGCGCTCGCCGGTCTGCTTGCGAAATTGCCCGTTACCGAACCCTTCAGTCGCAATCAGGATGCTGCGCAGCGGATTGCAGCGAGGCTGGCTGCATGACCCCAGAACAGCTTGCCGCGATGGCGGCGAATGCTCTTCCGTCCGATCCGCCGCCCACGGAAGCTGAAATCGATTTGGTGCTTGCCCGTCTAGATGTTGCCTTCGGCGTCGGCCCATCGACGATCGGAGAGACGCGCAAGCTACTCCATTCTCGATACATGATTCGGATGGATCTGGGCCAGACCCTCAAATCGGATGACGGGCATCAGCCATGGCTTGCAGGAAGGCGAGAGGAGATCGAGCCCTTCTTCTGGCAGCGGTACCGAGAGATGCTGCTCCGCAATGGGTGGTCTCCCCTCGTTGCTGCAACTCTGGACAGGTCGACGGACGAGCTGCTGGACCTAATGGGGAACCCAGCCCTTGCGCCGGCTTGGAAGCGGCGTGGACTGGTCGTCGGCGACGTCCAGTCCGGCAAGACCGCCTCATACGCCGCGGTGATCTGCAAGGCCGCTGACGCTGGCTATCGTATGGTCATTCTCCTTGCCGGTACTCTCGAAAACGTTCGGCGGCAGACACAGGAACGGCTTGATGCGGCATTCGTCGGGTTGGACAGCCGCGACTTTCTGACCGCGGGCAGTATTGGTCGGAAGACGCATGTAGGTGTCGGGCTGATCGATGGCCATAGAGACGGCATCGTGTTCACTTCAAGGGACCATGATTTCCGCAAGAACACGGCCTCTGCACTTAACCTATCCCTGGAATCGGTGAAGGAGCCGGTTCTCGTGGTCTCGAAAAAGAATCAATCGGTCCTGAAACGATTGGCCGCATGGCTCCGGGCCCGAAATGCAGATAGCACTGGCAAGATCGATGTTCCGTTGCTGCTGGTCGACGACGAGGCCGACAATGCGTCCATCAATACGAAGCAGGGGACCGCGGAAGCGACAGCGATAAATCGAAGCATCCGTGATCTGCTCAGCCTGTTCCGAAGATCGAGCTATATAGGGTTCACCGCAACCCCTTTCGCAAACATTTTCATCGATCCCGCGTCGACCAGCGAGATGCTGGGAGACGATTTATTCCCGCGAGATTTCATACACGTCCTCGAGCCACCGACGAACTATCGCGGCATGAACGACTATTTCGCCGTGGTCGACCCGGAGAGGACTTCGTTGGATGCGGATTGCCCGCCTGCCGCATTCATAAAGACGGTCGATGACGACGAGACTTGGCTTCCGCCGACTCACAAGAAGGATTTCGTAGTCGAACAACTGGCCGAAACATTGCGAACTGCCCTGCGCTGCTTCCTGCTGGCGACGGCCATTCGCGATGTGCGTGCTGCAAGCGGTGCGACAGGCCGAGGAGGCGGCTCGCATCGGTCGATGCTTGTCAATGTCTCGCGCTTTACCGACGTGCAGAATCGGATCGCGAACGTTGTCCATCTTGAACTGGAAGACATTCGTCGGGCTGTCCGCCTTCACGGCGCGCAGTCACCCGGAATGGCAGCTGCGAAAAGCAAGGAGATCGCTAGGCTGGAGTCGCTTTTCCTGGCGGAGTTTCCGAACTGCGGGGTTGACTGGACGCGCGTCCTCTCCCAATTGCACGCATCGATCTCGCCGATCGTCGTCCGCGCAGTGAATCAAAGTACCGGAAGCGCCAGCCTGGACTATAGCCCGTCGGCCTCGCCCCGCGGGCTTCGCGTGGTCGCCGTCGGCGGGAACAGCCTTTCGCGCGGCCTCACGCTGGAAGGGCTATCAACAAGCTATTTCCTGCGCAATGCCAAGGCATATGACACATTGCTGCAAATGGGCCGCTGGTTCGGCTATCGAGACGGTTATGATGACCTCTGCAGGCTCTGGGTGACGGCAGAGGCCGAAGGCTGGTACCGGCATGTGGCTGAGGCCACAGGGGAGCTCAAACGGGACTTCGCGCGCATGCGCAAGCGTCAGGCAACACCAATGGAGTTTGGACTCCGGGTTCGGACCCATCCTGACACGCTTCTCATCACTGCCCGAAACAAGATGGCAAGCGGGATCAACGTATTTGAGGAGACCAGGGATATCTCCCTCATGGGTCGAGGTGTCGAATCGGCCCGCCTCTTCGCTGATGAGCAGCGGAATCGCCAGAACCTTGATCGTATTGATCGGTTCGTCGCTGAACTCGTGCATACGGCGGGCCGCCCCTCACCGTCACCGCACGGAGGCGCTATCCGCTGGACGGATGTGCCGGGCAAGTTGATTGCTCCGCTGGTGGAAGAGTTCCTGGTCCACCCGCTCAATCACGACTTCCAAGCCGACAGCATCGCTGAGCGAATCCGCGACTGGGCAGAGCAGGACACGCCGCAATTGGCTCGATGGACGGTCGCCTTGCTTACCGACGGAAAAGGAGGAACCGTAGGCCTTGCATCGCTTCCGGGCCAACCGATCAATGCGAAACTGCGATCCGTGGCGTTGCGTCCGAAAAACGCCCTGTTGATCTCCGGACGTAGTGCCCGCGTCGGCAGCCTTAGGGATGTTTGGCACGGGCTGGCGGCAGGCTGCGAGCTTGGGGGAGACGCGACAGAGGATCGCTATCGACAGGAACTGCTAGGCCCTCTTCTTCTCATTTTTCTGATCAAAGGCTTGGAAAGCCCGAGCGGTGTAGCCGCACCGCGAACAAGCTATCGCGACGGCCTGCTGCTGCCGGCTTTAGCCATGCACTTCCCTGGGGTGCCCGATCCTGATGCACCAAGGCACCTTGTCCGCTATCGGCTCAACGTGATTGCCCAGGACGAGCTGTTTGGAGCCGATCTTGTCGACGAGAACGATAGCGATGATGCGGACGTCGACGCAGACGATTGAGGAGAAGTGGAAGGCGCTGAAGTCGCGCAGTCATCCCGTAGTGCACATGCGGGTGGATGAGAGTCACCCACTGGAGCTCTATGCGGAGTTTGAGCAGCCTGATCGGCCCGGCCTCGTACTGTTCTGCAGCACGAAACCACCAGAGGCGGCAAGCCTTAGGGCCGTGCTGATTGAACAGGGCAGGCGAGACGACGGCAAGTGGTCCCTTCGGTTGTCTTTGGTCGAGCCGGAACTGGAGTCGGTGTTTGCTGGGCTTTGCCGGGATATCGTCGCGTTCACGCGATCCGGTATTCCAGAGGAGGCGGCCGCAATCGCTCTGCTTGGCCGCGTTTCGAGATGGCGCGCGCTGCTCGAAAGAGAACAGCAGGGACTAAGCTCGTCCGCATTGCGTGGATTGATGGCCGAGCTCCTCGTACTTGAACAGGACGTTCTTCCGCGTATGTCCGAGCTTGAAGCGGTTCGGTCATGGATGGGCCCATTCGGCACGGCGCAGGACTTTGTTTTGCCCGGAGGCGAACGTATCGAGGTGAAATCTGTCCGGCACGACGCGTCCGAAGTCCAGATCAACGGGCTTGACCAGCTTGATCCTGCTGGTGACATTTTAAGGTTTGTCGTGATGCGAATGTTGGATACGGCAAGGGGATCCGAGGGTGCAGAGTCAGCGCCAGATATTGTCGCGAGACTAGGGAACCGACTTGCCGGGCACTCTCTCGCCAAGAGTGAATTCGAGAACCGTCTGCTTATGGCGGGGTGGCATGAGCATCCCTCTCACGCGGAAACTGTGGTGAAAGTAACCGCCATCGATGAATTCCTGGTGGACGCGTCCTTCCCCAGATTGATCCGCAGTGAGGTTCCAGCCGGGATCGTCGATGTGAACTACACGGTATCATTGCCGGCGATTGTGGGTGCGACCAGCAGGGTCAAACCATGACGGAAGATGAATTTCGCTTGGATCTGATCTCGGCCGCTGCGGCGCGTGCGGAGACAACGTCCTGCGCGTTTCGCGAAGCGCTGGTCGGCGAGATGCTTGACCGACTCAGGGAAGCCGGCGAGCTGCCCGATGCAGAGCCGTGTTCAGAAGTGATGACGGGCCCGAGGGGCAGGCGTCTCGAACTGGATGCGCACGCGCTCGACGAAGCCGACGGCTCGCTCCACCTCTTTGTCGCCGTTCACGACGGTGGAAAGGGAACTCCGCCGGTCCTCTCCCTCGCAGAAGCACGTGACAGAGGTTTCAATCGGGCTCTTGGGGTTTATGAGACTGCTAGAAGCGGGTGGCTGGCGGCGAACATCGAGGAAAGTCGCCCTCTCTGGGCCCTGGCACAGCAAATTGGTGGGACAGGCCGGCCTTCGGCGCTCCGATTACACGTCTTAAGCGACCGTTGCCTGAGCGAGCGCGTTCGCGAGATCCCTGGTGATGCGACGTCCGACGACGTGCCAATCACCTTTCAGATCTGGGATGTCACCCGGCTTAAGAGGGTTCACGAGGCGAAGAACGCCCGCGATGACCTTGTGGTCGACTTCGGAGGCCTGCCGCAAGGCGGATTGCCAGTCCTTCCAGCTGCGGTCGGTGATGCCGGCTACACGGCCTACTTGGCAGTCGTTCCGGCAGGTGATTTGGCGGACATCTACATCAAGTACGGCAGCCGGCTGCTAGAGGGCAATGTGCGGACGTTTCTCGGGCGCCGGGGTAACGTGAACAAGGGGATCGCGGATACACTCGCTCATGCTCCCGAACGCTTCTTCGCGTACAACAACGGAATCGCTGCGACAGCTGCGTCGGTTTCGACCGTTCGCGGCAAGGACGGCTCGCTGCTGATTACGCGCGCGACCGACCTCCAAATCGTAAACGGTGCCCAAACGACAGCCTCATTGGCGGCAGTCCGCCGAGAACGGAAGACCTCCCTGTCAAAGGTTTTCGTTCCCATGAAGCTTTCCGTGGTACGACCGGATATCGCTGGTCAAATGATCCCGTTGATCTCGCGTTTCTCCAATAGCCAAAATGCGGTCCGAGCCAGCGACTTCTTCGCGAACCACGAATTCCACCGCAGGATGGAGGGCATCTCTCGTCGAATTCTGGCGCCTGCCGTGGGAGGCTCCCAGGTCCAGACGCACTGGTACTACGAGCGAGCGCGAGGGCAGCACCTCAACGACCAGGCGGGAATGACAAGCTCAAAGAAGGAGAGCTTCCTTCGTGTCAATCCGAAGCAGCAGGTCATCACAAAGACGGATATGGCCAAGGTCGAATGCTGTTTCGCGGGACTGCCCGATATCGCCTGCCGAGGTGCAGAAAAGAGTTTCGTGGATTTCGCTGAACGAATGACAAAGCAATGGGATGACGAAATCATACGGGCGGAATTCGGGGACGACTGGTTCCGCTGCGCCGTTGCGCGCGTGATCCTCTTTCGCGCTGCGGAACGACTGGTTTCTAATGCCGATTGGTATGAGGGGGGGTATCGCGCACAGATTGTCGCTTACACGGCGGCTCGTTTGGCAGCCCTTGCCGAAACTGTGTCGGAGGGCGGACGTCTCGACTACTTGCGTATCTGGGCAGGCCAGTCAGCGGGCGAGGTCCTTGAACGGCAGATGCTTGAGATCGGCGAGGTTATGGCGAAGGTCCTCAGGAACCCGCCGCTGTCGGGACAAAACATTGGGGAATGGGCCAAACAGCAGGCATGTCGTAAGTTGGCTCTTGCTGCTGATGTCCATATACAGAAGGGCTTCCGGACGTTCCTTGTGGACGCCGAAGACAAACGATCGCAGCACAAGGAAGCGAGGACTGTCGGGCGGATCGACGGAGCATTCAATGCAGTCATGCAGGTCAGCAGGAACGGGCCGGCCTTCTGGTCCAATCTGAAGGAGTATGCGATTGAGAGAAACCTTCTGTCGCCCGAGGACGAGAAGGCATTCTTTCCGGCCCTAAACGGTAGGCTGCCGACAGATCGACAAGCGAGTAGGCTGGTTGCCCTAATGAGACGGTGCGAGGAAGCCGGATGGTCGGAATCACATAGCCAAAGTCAGCACTCCGGCAGCAGACCGAGGCAGCGGTGATCCCGGATCCAGGATAGCAGTGCATCATAGAGCGAGTAGCTTTAAAGGAAACGGACCTCCAGATCATCTCGGCAGGTCGAGCCCCACGCCCACGAGGTGCCCGAACAGCGCGCGGAGCTTCGCCTGGTCGGCCTCCGGCAGCGGCGGGCGCAGCAGCGAGTCGACGTTCGCCTTCAGATGCGCCGTGTCACCGGTGCCGAACAGCACGACGTCGACGCCCGGCTCGTGGCGGGCAAAGCGGTAGGCGGCGTCGGTCAGCGAGCTTGCGGCGCCGGGGCGCAGCAGGAAGTCGAACGGGTTGTCCCTGGCTGCCAGCTCCTTCGGCACCTGGCCCGACGCCGCCAGTTCGCGCATGGCCTCGGCCAGGCGGTCGGGCTTGGAGAAGATGTTGCGCACGGCGAACATCAGCAGGATGCCGACGCCCTGGCGCATCGCCGCCGGCAGCACGGTCGCGCGCGCGTTCTGGTGCATCATGTGGAAGGCGACCATGGCGACGTCCCAGCGGTCGTCGGCGAGCGCGCGCCCGAGCATCGCGTGCGCGGGATCGTTCGGCGCCGTCTCGGTGATGCCGATGTGGCGTATCTTGCCCTTCTCCTTCTCGCGCTCGAGCGCCGGCAGCACGGCGTCGCGCGCGTGGTCGTAGCAAGCGGGCGGCACGCCGTGCAGCATGAACACGTCGACGTGGTCCGTGCCGAGCGCGGCGAGCGAGTGGTCGAGGCTGGCGACGATCTCGTCGGCGGGAATGCCCCGGTCGCCGCGATGCGCCACCGCCTTGGTCGCCACGACGACGGACTCGCGCGGGCGATGCCTTATGGCCCGGCCGACGGCGCGCTCGGTGCCGTAGGCCGGCGCCGTGTCGACGAAATTGATGCCGAGGTCGAGCGCGGCCTCGACCAGCCGTACCGCGTCGTCCTCGGTCCCGCCGGTGCCGAGCCCGAGCCGGCTGAAGCCGCCGCAGCCGAGGCCGGCGACGCCGACGCGCAGGCCCGTCCGCTTCAAGGTGGCGTATTCCATGGCGCGGGAGTGTAGCCCGATCGCGCGTTCGCGTTCGTGCGCATTTTCCGCCGCCGTGCTTGACGAGCCGCGCGGTCGAACGCAGGATGGTCGGCATTCTCCGCCATCGCGGTCCCATCGCGTCGACGAAGCTTCGCCATCGTCGCGCGCCATTGGCGCCGTGAACATCGGCGAACCGACGCCGCGCGCCGTGGCTCGGGAAGCGCCACCATCCGTCACCGGCCGGATCGCGCCGGACGAGCAAGGACTTGGCGCGATGCAGCGGGTCACTGCCGGCCGCGGTGCCGCGCCGCTTGCGTCACCGGAGGGGCACGTGGAAATGGCCCGCCGATCCGTCATCCGTCATCAACCTTTGGACTGAACCCCTCGGGCGAGACACGGGACGCAATTCCCCGCGGATATGTGAATGAAACCGTCACCAAGCGTCATCCGTCACGGGCGGGGCTGGACCGAGCCCCTGCTGTGAGACAGGCGATAGGAGTCACAAGGTTGACAGTGCGTGCGATAGTGCATTCCGGGCGCGGCCGGATTGCCCGCGCTGCCAGCCTACGCCGGCAGCCGGACGCAGGCCCTGAGGCCGCCGCGCGGCGATTCGTCGAGCGTCAGCTCGCCGCCGTGGCCGCGCAGCACGTCGCGGGCGATGGTGAGGCCGAGGCCGACGCCGCCGGTCTCGGGGTTGCGCGAGCCCTCCAGGCGGAAGAACGGACGGAACACCTCCTCGCGCTGCTCGCTCGGGATGCCCGGGCCGTCGTCGTCGATCAGGATCTCGACCGCGTCGTCGTGCCGGGCGGCCGAGACCCAGACATGCTTGCCGTAGCGCCCCGCATTGGCGATCAGGTTGCCGATCGAGCGGCGGAACGCCTGCGGCCTGACCGGCAGGCGGATATCGCCGTCGAGCTCGAGGTCGACCGGCATGCCTTCGCGCCGCGCCGCCGCCACCACGTCGCTCAGCAGCTCGTTGAGCTCGGTCGGCACCGGCGCCTCGGTGCCCTCGCCGCGCGCGAAGGCGAGATAACCCTCGATCATGCGCTCCATCTCGGTCACGTCCGACTTCAGGTCGTCGACCTCGGGCGAGCGGCCGAGCATGGCGAGCTGCAGCTTCATGCGCGTGAGCGGCGTGCGCAGGTCGTGCGAGACGCCCGACAGCATGTCGGTGCGCTGCTGGATCTGCCGGCGCAGCCGGTCGCGCATCTCGATGAAGGCGGCGGCGGCCTGGCGCACCTCGATCGCGCCCTCGAGCCGGAAGTCGGGCACGTCGCGGCCCTTGCCGAAGCTGTCGGCCGCCATCGCCAGGCGCCGGATCGGGCGCACCTGGTTGCGCATGAACACCGTGGCGACGGCGAACAGCACCAGCGAGGAGCCCACCATCCACAGGATGAAGATGTAGGTGGTGGAGCTGAACAGGCGCTGGCGCGGAATGACGACGTCGAGCACGCCGTCGGCCAGCTGCACGCGCACCAGCACGTCGCGCTCCTTGCCCTCGGGCCAGTGGATGTGGAAGGGACGGCGCACGCGCTCGCGCAGCGCATCGCGCAGGATGTCGTCGAAGGTGCCGACCAGGTCGACCTCGGACTGGTTCGGCAGGATCTCGCCCTTGTGGAACTCGACCTGCAGCTCGGTGTTCCACAGCGTCAGCACGGTGATGCGCGCGAGCTCGGCCTCGCTGCGCGCGAAGGCGCGCTGGTCGATCACCATGGCGATGTCGCCCGCCACGCCCAGCGACAGGCGCTTGGTCATGGTCGACCAGTGCCGGTCGTAGAACACCCAGGTCGAGATCACCTGCAGCAGGATCAGCGGCATAACGATGATCAAGAGCGAGCGCGCCAGCAGCGTGTGCGGCAGCACGCGCTTCAGCCACAGCGTGATCGGGTTGGCCATCAGGAACCCGCCTTCCGCGCCGCGTTCACCCGGCCCGCATCCTCATCCTTCGACAAGCTCGGGATGAGGAGACGATGCGTGCACGTCGTGTCAGCCATCTCGGTCCGGCCTCAGCACGTAGCCGCGCCCGCGCACGGTCTGCAGGTAGCGCGGGAATTTCGGGTCGGGCTCGATCTTGCGCCGGAGCCGCGTCACCTGCACGTCGACGGCGCGCGCGCCGCCGGCGATGCCGACGCGCTCGGTCAGGGTCTCGCGGCTCATCACCTCGCCCGGGCGCTCGGCCAAGAGGCCGAGCAGCGCCGCCTCGGCCGTGGTCAGGCGGATCGCCGCCTCGCCGCGCAGCAGCAGCATGCGGGCGGAATCGAAGCGCAGCTCGCCCAGCCGGACTCCGATCGGCTGAGCGGCGGCGGGCGCCGGCGCGGGCGCGGGCTCGGCGCGCGCGCGGCGCAGCAGCGCGCGCAGCCGCAGCACCAGCTCGCGCGGCTCGAACGGCTTCGGCAGGTAGTCGTCGGCGCCGCGCTCGAGCCCCTCGATGCGGTTGTCGGTCTCGCCCAGCGCGCTCAGCATCAGGATCGGCACCGTCTTGGTCTCGCGCAGCGACTTGACCAGCGCGAAGCCGTTCTCGCCCGGCATCATGACGTCGAGGACCAGCAGGTCGAAGTCGAGGCTCTGCAGCGTCCGGCGCGCTTCCGCGGCATTGGCGGCCACGGACACGCGGAAGCCGTTCTCGCTCAGGAAGCGGCGCAGCAGGCCGCGCAGGCGGTTGTCGTCGTCGACGACCAGGATGTGCGGCGCTTGGTCGTTCATGAGGGGATTATAGCGCCCATGCGGGCGGGCGGCGTCGCCCTGGGCGCGATCAGCCCGCGCCGCCCGTGCCGGTGCCTTGCCCCGATGACGGGCCGCTTTGCGGATTGCCAGGGGGCGGATTGCCAGGGGGCGGATTGCCAGGGGGCGGATTGCCAGGGGGTGGATTGCGCGGGGGCGGGTTGCCGCCGGGCGTCGCGCCCGCGACCGTGCGCGGCGCGAAGCGGCGGCGGTCGTCCTCGCGGCCGATGATGCCGAGCATCACGCGGCGGAAGCCCTCGACCGCCTGCGCGCCGGCGGCGCGATAGGCGCGGGCGATGCGCGCGCGCTGCTCGGCCGAGAGCTGGCGCTCCAGCTCGGCGCCCTTCTCCGTCAGGTGCAGCAGGCGCTGGCGCCGGTCGCGCGGGCCGGTCTTCTGCACGACAAAGCCCTGGTCGACCAGCTGGCCCAGCACGCGGCTGAGGCTCTGCTTGGTGATGCGCAGGATGGCAAGCAGCTCGCCCACGGTCATGCCCGGGTTGCGCCCGACGAAATAGATCACGCGGTGATGCGCGCGGCCGAACCCGTACTTGGCCAGCATCGCGTCGGGCTCGGCCGTGAAGTCGCGATAGGCGAAGAACAGGAGCTCGATGCCCTGGCGCAACTCCTCGTCGCGCAGGAACAGGAGATTCATGCCCGGGGTATTCATGTCAGTCATGTTGACATTTATGGCTCATAATGTTACCTGACGCAAGCCCGATTCGACATTCTGTGTCTCTAAGGACGACGAAAGGTTCCTGTCCATGGCGGCCCAACCCTTCCACGACCGCGACGGCATGATCTGGCTCGACGGCAAGCTGGTGCCGTGGCGCGGCGCCAGCGTGCATGTGCTGACCCACGCGCTGCACTACGCCTCGGCCGTGTTCGAGGGCGAGCGGATCTACGGCGGCCACATCTTCAAGCTGCGCGAGCACAGCGAGCGGCTGCGCCGTTCCGCCGAGATCCTCGACTTCGAGATCCCCTACGGCGCGGACGAGATCGACGCGGCCTGCATCGCCGCCGCCAGGGCCAACAACCTGGTCGACGGCTACGTGCGGCCGATCGCCTGGCGCGGCAGCGAGATGATGGGCGTCGCGGCGCAGGCGAACCGGATCCACCTCGCGGTCGCGGCCTGGGAATGGCCGTCCTACTTCAAGCCCGAGGAGAAGATGAAGGGCATCCGGCTCACCTGGGCGAAGTACCGGCGGCCCGACCCGCAGACCGCGCCTGTCCACAGCAAGGCGACCGGCCTCTACATGATCTGCACCATCTCCAAGCACGAGGCCGAGCGGCAGGGCTACCAGGACGCGCTGATGCTGGACTGGCGCGGGCAGATCGCCGAGGCGACCGGCGCCAACGTCTTCCTGGTGCAGGACGGCGCGCTGCACACGCCGACGCCGGACTGCTTCCTCGACGGCATCACGCGCCGCACCGTGATGGACTTGGCGCGCGCGCGGCAGATCAAGGTGGTCGAGCGCGCGATCATGCCGGAGGAGCTGGCGCGCACGCAGGAGGTCTTCCTGACCGGCAGCGCCGCGGAGGTGACTCCGGTCAGCCAGATCGGCGAATACCGCTTCACGCCCGGCCCGATCTGCCGGCAGATGATGGAGGATTTCGGCACGTTCGTGCGCGAGCCGGCCAAGTGGCAGAGGGCCGCGGCGGCGGAGTAGACTGCGGACCCGGCGGTCTCGAAGGAACGGCCGGTCGGGTGCGACCGGCCGTTCGCTTTTCAGGAGGAAGGCGATGGCGAAGGGCGTGCGCACGGGCAGGCGCAAGACCGGCATGCCGACCCGCGGCGAACACCATCGGCGCGTGGCGCTGGCGCTGCAGGGCGGCGGCGCGCTCGGCGCCTACCAGGCCGGCGTGTACGAGTCGCTGCATCGCGCGGGATACGACATCGACTGGGTGTCGGGCGTGTCGATCGGCGCGATCAACTCCGCGATCATCGCCGGCAACGCGCCCGACCGCCGCGTCGCCCGGCTCGAGCGTTTCTGGGAACTGGTAAGCAGCAACCCCGGCTGGATCGAGCCGCCGGTGCCCGACGCGCTGCGCGACTGGTACGCCGAGTACAGCTCGGCCCTGACGGTCGTGGCCGGCCGGCCCGGCTTCTTCGAGCCGCGCGTGCCGCCGCCCTGGCTGCTGCCGCCGAAATACGCGGCGGTGACGAGCTACTACGACACGGCGCCGCTGCGCGCGACGCTGGAGGAGCTGATCGACTTCGACCGCATCAACCGCGGCGAGATCAAGATCAGCGTCGGCGCGGTCGAGGTGGAGACCGGCAACTACATCTATTTCGCCAACTACCCGACCAACCGCTCCGACACGGTGCAGGTGGCGTTCGGGCCCGAGCACGTGATGGCGAGCGGCGCGCTTCCGCCCGGCTTCCCGCCGGTCGAGATCGGCGGCAGGTGGTACTGGGACGGCGGCATCGTCTCGAACACGCCGCTCAACCATCTGCTGGCCGAGCGGCCGCGCACCGGCACGCTGGCCTTCCAGGTCGACCTGTTCAGCGCGCGCGGCCCGCGGCCGTACAACCTGGCCGACGTGATGGAGCGGCAGAAGGACATCAGCTATTCCAGCCGCACGCGCGAGATGACCAAGGTGCCGGCGAAGATGCACGACCTGCGCTGCGCCGTCAGCGCGGTGCTCGCCATGCTGCCGAGGTCGCGGGAGGACCATCCCGCGGTCAGGCGCCTGCGCAAGTTCACCGCGGACTGCGTCTACGACATCGTGCACCTGATCTACCGCAGCAAGTACGACGAGAGCCACTCGAAAGACTACGAGTTCTCGTTCGCCTCGATGGAGACCCGCTGGACCGCCGGCCGCGAGGACGCGCGGGTCGCGCTGGCGCGCCCCGACTGGCTGAAGCCGCCCGCGCCGGGCGAAAGCGTGCGCGTGCACGACCCGCTGCGCGGCGCGCAGGCCGTGACGCCGCGCGCGGCGATCGGACGGAAGGGGTGATCTGGGAAGCGTCCTTCGACAGGCTCAGGACGAGGTCCTTTGTTCGTGTCGGCGAGTCGTCGCCTCGTCCTGAGCCTGTCGAAGGACGAATGCGCGGTCCCGGCTACTCCGCCGCGTCCGGCTTCTTCTGCCAGCGCTGGGCGGCGATGTCGTCGCTCGCCTTGGCCTCGACCCACTGGGCGCCGCGCTGGCCTTCCTCGAGCTTCCAGAACGGCGCCTGGGTCTTGAGCCAGTCGATCAGGAAGCGGCAGGCGTCGAACGCGGCGTCGCGGTGCGGGCTCGCCGTCGCGACCAGCACGATGCGGTCGCCGGGCTCCAGCCGGCCGTGGCGGTGGATCACCAGCGACGCCGCCAGGGGCCAGCGCCGGTTGGCTTCGGCATCGATCGCGGCGAGCTGCTTCTCGGTCATGCCGGGATAGTGCTCCAGCGTCATGGAGCCGATCTTCTGGTCGCCCGCCATGTCGCGCACCAGACCCACGAAGCTCACCACGCCGCCGATGTCGTGCCGGCCTTCGGTGAGCCTTGCGATCTCCCGGCCGGGGTCGAAGTCCTCGCGTTGCACGCGGATCATGGCGTCACCCGCCCGTCACCGGAGGGAACAGGGCGACCTCGTCGGTCGGCTTGAGCCGGTGGTCGAAGCCGACATATTCGTGGTTCACGGCCACGCGCACGGATTTCAGGTCCTTGAGCGCCTGGTCGTAGCCGGGGCCGAGGCCGCGCAGATGGTCGATCAGGCCGCGCACGTCGCCGACGCCGCGCGGCAGCTCGATCGCGTCCTCGGACTTGCCGATGCGCGTGCGCAGCCAGGCGAAATACAGCACCTTCATTGCGCCACCTCGCTGAACGGCAGGAAGTCGACGATGGTGCCGGGCTCCAGCCGGGTCAAGTCCTCCGGCAGCTCGACCAGGCCGTCGGACTCGACCATCGACGACAGGATGCCGGCGCCGTCGCGCGGGAAGCGGCGCGCGACGAGGCTGCCGTCCGCCTCGCGCTCCAGCCGCGCGCGCAGGTACTCGCGCCGCTCCGCCTTCTTCCGGTGCTGGAAGCCCGCGCGCACCCGGAACCGTTGCGGCTGGTCGGGCGCGGCGCCCGACAGCAGCAGCACCAGCGCGCGCGCCAGGCCGTAGAACGTCACCATCACCGCGACCGGGTTGCCGGGCAATCCCAGGAACGGCGTGCGCCCGACCTGGCCGAGCGCGGCCGGCCGTCCCGGCTTGATCGCCAGGCGCCAGACATGCAGCGAGCCGAGCGCCTCGACCGCGGCCTTGACGTGGTCCTCGTCGCCGACCGACACGCCGCCCGAGGTCACGATCAGGTCGTGCGTCCTGGCCGCGCGCGCGAGCGCGTCGCGCACGACCTCGAACCGGTCCTCGAGGATGCCGAGGTCGGTCACCGCGCAGCCGAGCCCCGCCAGCAGGCTCGCAAGCGTGTAGCGGTTGGAGTCGTAGATCGAGCCCCGGGGCAAAGCGCCGCCCGGCTCGCTCAGCTCGTCGCCGGTGGAGAACAGCGCGACGCGCAGCCGGCGATAGACCTCGATCTCGGCGCGGCCCATCGACGCGGCCATGCCGACGTCCTGGGGCCTGAGGCGCGTGCCGCGCTTCAGCACCACGGCGCCCGCCTTGACGTCCTCGCCGGCGCGCCTTCGGTTCGCGCCGCGCTTGATGCCGGGCCGGATCACGACCGTGTCGCCTTCCAGGGCGCAGTCCTCCTGCATCATCACCGTGTCGGGGCCGGGCGGCATGACCGCGCCGGTGAAGACGCGGAGCGCGCGACCGCGCGGCACCGCGCCGGCGAAGGGATGTCCGGCGGCGGCGCGACCGTCGACCAGCTTGAGCTTGGTCTCGGCGTCGGCGGCGAGGTCGTCGAAATGGACCGCGTAGCCGTCGACCGCCGAGTTGTCGTGCGGCGGCACGTCGAATGGCGCCGTGATGTCCTCGGCCAGGATGCGGCCGTGCGCCTGCATCAGCGCCACGCGCTCGGGCCCGACCACCGGGGCCAGGCGCTCGCGCATCAGCGCCCAGGCCCGGTCGACCGTGATCAGCGGGCCGCCGAAGGCGAAGCAGTCGTCGCTGAGCTGCGCCATGTCACAGCTCGCTTGAGTCCCCCTTCCCACAAGGGGAGGGGGGACCGGATTTCCTGAATCGCATCACGGTCAGCATATCAGCGCTTCAAACCGCAATGTGCCAGGATGAACGCGGCGATCGCCGGCACGTCGTCAAGAACGAGGCGCGGCACGGGCAGGCCCGCGATCGGCGCGTCCGAGGCCACCGCGACCACGCGCTTGTCCTCGCGGCACAGGAGCGGCTTGCCGACCGACGGGCGATGCACTTCGAGCTTGTCGTGCGCGTGCGCCTTGAAGCCCTCGATCAGCAGGAGGTCGACCGGCGTCATGTGGCGCACCAGGTCCTCGATGGCCGCTTCGGGCCGGTCGCGCAGCTCATGCATCAGGGCCCAGCGCCTGGCCGAGGTCACCAGCACCTCGGTCGCGCCGGCGCGGCGATGCTCGAAGGAGTCCTTGCCGGGCTGGTCGACGTCGAATTCGTGATGCGCGTGCTTCATGGTGGAAACCGTGATCCCCCGGCGCACCAGCTCGGGCAGGAGCCGCGTCATCAGCGTGGTCTTGCCGCTGCCGCTCCAGCCGGCCAAGCCGAAGATCTTCAAGCGCCCCTCGCCGCGGCCCCCGGCGGGGTCACCCGACGGAGGTCGCCTGCTTGGCCACCTTGGCGGGCGCGGCTGAGCGCGGCGAGCGCTGCCGGCCCGAGAGCGCGGCGCCGAAGGCGGCGCGGAAATAGGCCCAGCCGGTGATCAAGGTCAGCGTCACGGCAATCCACAGCAGAAGCTCGCCGATCAGCACGACCGGCACCAGGTACCAGCCGGCGTCGCCCACGATCAGGAACCCCAGCGCCACCATCTGGATCGCCGTCTTCCACTTGGCGAGCCGGCTGACCGGCACGCGCAAGCGGATATCGGCCAGCACCTCGCGCAGGCCCGAGACCATCAGCTCGCGGCACAGGATCACCACGGCGCCCAGCACCGCCATGCCGGCGATGCGGTCGAACGCCAGCAGCATGGCGATGGTCGAGACCACCAGCAGCTTGTCCGCGATCGGGTCGAGGATGCGCCCCATGGAAGAAACCTGCGCGCGCGAGCGCGCCAGGTAGCCGTCCAGCACGTCGGTGAAGCCGGCGGCGGAGAAGATGATGCAGGCGACATAGCGCGGCCAGTCGCCCGGCACATAGAACAGGGCGATGATCAGCGGGATCGCGCCGACACGTGAGAGGGTCAGCAGGTTGGGCAGACTGGTCAGCATGAAACCGGGGCCCGTCTCGAGGCCATTTGGGGGCAATCGCGCCGGCGCAGCCGCTGGGGTCCGCGGATGCGCCGAGCGGGGCGCATTTTAACCGTTGGCATGGAAATGGGCATAGATTTTTTTTGCCACGGCATGGCTGATTCCCTTGACCGATTCGAGGTCGGCGAGCCCCGCCTGCGACACCGCCTTGGCCGAGCCGAAATGATCGAGCAGCGCGCGCTTGCGCCGCGCGCCGATGCCGGGGACCTCGTCCAGCATCGAGCCGGCCAGCCCCTTGATGCGCTTGGCGCGATGCGTGCCGATGGCGAAGCGGTGCGCCTCGTCGCGCAGGCGCTGCAGGAAATAGAGCACCGGGTCGCGCGGCTCGAGCTGGAACGGTTCGCGCGCGGGAACGAAGAACCGCTCGCGGCCGGCGTCGCGGTCCGGCCCCTTGGCGATGCCGACCACGGCCACGTCGTCGATGCCGAGCTCGGCCAGCACGCCCTGGGCGACGCCGAGCTGGCCCTGGCCGCCGTCGATCAGCACGAGGTCGGGCCAGTTGCCGTCCCGGCGCTCCGGGTCCTCCTTCAAGGCGCGGGCGAAGCGCCGGGTCAGCACCTCGCGCATCATGGCGTAGTCGTCGCCGGGCGTGAACGCGCCGGAAAGGCCGGCTTCCGGCGGGCGGCTCTCCCGTGCGTCCCCGGCGCCGATGCCGCGTTCGCCGGCGTCCTTCTCGGCGCCGCGGATCAGGAACTTGCGGTAGGCCGACCTGGCGAACCCTTCAGGCCCGGCGACGATCATGCAGCCATAGGCGTCGCGGCCCTGGATGTGGCTGTTGTCGTAGACCTCGATGCGCTTGGGCGGCGCGTCGAGGCCGAAGGCGGCGGCGACGCCTTCCAGCAGCTTCACTTGGCTGCTGCCCTCGGCCAGGCGGCGCCCCAGCGCCTCGCGCGCATTGGCGAGCGCGTGCTCGATCAGGTTGCATTTCGGCCCGCGCCGCGGCCGCACCAGCTCGACCGCGTGGCCGGCGCGCACGGCGAGCGCCTCGGCGATGAGATCCTGCTCGGGCACGTCGTGGCTCAGGAGGATCAGCCGTGGCGGCGCCTTGTTGTCGTAGAACTGGCCGATGAACGCGGCCAGCACCTCGCCCGTCTCCAGGTTGCGGTCGTGGCCCGGGAAGTAGGCGCGGTTGCCGTAGTTGCCGCCGCCGCGGAAGAAGAACACCTGGATGCAGGTCTGCCCGGCGTCCTGGTGCGCGGCGATCACGTCGGCGTCGTCGACGCCCTCGACGTTGATGTCCTGGTGGCCCTGTATATGCGCCAGCGCGCGCACGCGGTCGCGCAGGCGCGCCGCCTGCTCGAAGTCGAGCGCGTCGCTGGCGGCGCGCATCTCGGCCGCCAGCCGCTCCTGCACGGCGCGGCTCTGGCCGCCGAGGAAGCTCTTGGCCTCCTCGACCAGCGCGCCATAGGCCGCCTTGTCGATGCGGGCGACGCAGGGCGCCGCGCAGCGCTTGATCTGGTACTGCAGGCAGGGCCGGGTGCGGCTGGCGAACATGCTGTCGCTGCAATTGCGCAACAGGAAGGCGCGCTGCAGCGCCACCAGCGTGCGGCCGACCGCCTGGGCCGAGGCGAAGGGGCCGTAGTAGTCGCCGGCGTGGGAGCGCGCGCCGCGATGCTTGACCGCGCGCGGGAAGTCGTGGTCGCCGGTCACCAGGATGTAGGGGAAGGACTTGTCGTCCAGCAGCCGGATGTTGTAGCGCGGCTTCAGGCGCTTGATCAGGTTGCTTTCCAGCAGCAGCGCCTCGACCTCGGTATGGGTGGTGACGAACTCCATCGCCTCGGTCTCGGCGACCATGCGCAGCAGGCGGTGCGGCAGCTTGGCGGCCACGATATAGGCCGCGACCCGCTTCTTCAGGTTGCGCGCCTTGCCGACATAAAGCGCGTCGCTGTTGGCGTCGAGCATGCGGTAGACGCCGGGCGAGGACGGCAGCAGCTTGAGCTGCGCCTCGATCACGGACGTTCCGCGCGCGAGGTCCGCGACCACGCGCCGGCGCCGGACCGCGGCCGGGCGCACGGCCGAGGCGGGCGGCGGCACGCCGAGATCGTCGGGCGCGGCCACGCCTTCGGCCGCGGGCAGCGCGGCGGTCTCGGCATCCAGGGGGCGAGC
>CAZLBB010000065.1:0-27872 GCA_964557415.1 uncultured Rhodospirillaceae bacterium | reverse complement strand
GGATTTCCGCCTGCCCGGGCACCTGGTCGCGCGGCGACGGCAAGGCGGCCGCCATCAGGCGGTCGCGCTTCAGCCGCGCCAGCTCGGCGAAGGTGCCGCCCGGGAACCGCTCGAGATAGGCGACGAACTGCGCCGGGTCGTCGCTGTCCTTGATGCTGGTCCAGAACACGGTTTCCTTGTCCATCGCCGCCGACGCTGCGGCCGGCGCCGCCGCGACCTTCGCCCCCGGCGACGCGGTGCCAGGATTGAGGACGAAGTCGCCAGTCAGCGATGAGGATTCCCACGGCGTCTGCGCACCCTGCGTGCGCGCGACCACCTGCGCCCGCACGCGCTTGAACACGTCCTCGATCTTCAGTCCGGGCACGCTGAGCGCCTCGAGCAGCGCACCGGTATAGACGCCGTTCGCGCCCTCGCCGTCGGCGGCGACCGAGCCCGGTGCGGTGGCGTAGGCGATCAAGGTGCCGCGTGCCGCGTCGATCGCCGCCAGGCCCTTGCCGGCGCCACGCAGCTTCTGCGCGAACGGATTGTTGCGGCAGGCGTCGAGCACGATCGCGTTGACGCGGTTGCGCGCCTCGGCCATCTGCTCGGCCACCAGGTCCACCTCGACGGCCTCGACGCGGGCGCTCGCTTCGGTCGTCAGGCGAGCGTCGACCGGCACGAGGAAATTGCGATTGCGCACCTGGATGCCGTGGCCGGCGTAGTAGAACAGGCCCGCGTCGCTCGCGCGCAGCGTCTCGCCGAACTCGATGATCGCTGTCTCCATCGCCTTCTTGCCGAGATTCTCGCGCAAGGCGACCTCGAAGCCGATCGATTGCAGCGCGCGCGCCACGGCGCGCGCGTCGTTGACGGGGTTGGCGAGCGGCTGCTCGGGATAGGCGGCATTGCCGATGACCAGCGCGACGCGGCGCTCGGCCGCATCGGCGCGGGCGCCGAATCCGAGCAGTGTCAGCGCCACCGCCGGCATCAAGAGCGTCTTCGCGGCAAGGCCGAAGCGCATTCCTGCTTTATCCGTGCCGTTCGCGGACTTGGCCACGCCCATCCTATGAAGCCAGCGCGGCTCCTGCTGTGACAGGCGTCACATCCTGTTCACGCTCCCGTTAACGAATTCCTGCGCGGTCTTCGCCCCTGCTTCGCCAGAAACGCGCAGGGCCGCCTAGTTGCGCGGCAGCGGATTGTCCTTGGCCAGGCGGTCGAACGCCATCAGCGTCTGCAAGAGGCCGCGCATGGCCTTCAGCGGCACCATGTTGGGCCCGTCGCTCGGCGCCTTGTCGGGGTCCTGGTGCGTCTCCATGAACACGGCGGCGACACCGACGGCGACGGCGGCGCGCGCCAGGACCGGCACGAATTCGCGCTGGCCGCCGCTCGACGTCCCCTGCCCGCCCGGCTGCTGCACCGAGTGCGTCGCGTCGAACACGACCGGGCAGCCCGTCTCGGCCAAAATCGGCAGGGCGCGCATATCGCTGACCAGCGTATTGTAGCCGAAGCTCACCCCGCGCTCGCACACCAGCACGTTGCGGTTGCCGGTGCTTTCGATCTTGGCGACCACGTTCTTCATGTCCCAGGGCGCCAGGAACTGGCCCTTCTTCACGTTGATCGCCTTGCCTGTCTTCCCCGCCGCCAGCAGCAGGTCGGTCTGGCGGCACAGGAACGCCGGGATCTGCAGCACGTCCACCGCCTCGGCCACCGGCGCGCACTGGTCCGGTTCGTGCACGTCGGTCAGCACCGGCACGCCGACGCTCTCGCGCACCTCGGCGAGGATGGGCAGGCTCTTCTCCATGCCGAGGCCGCGCGCCGTGTTGGCCGAAGTGCGGTTCGCCTTGTCGAAGCTGGTCTTATAGATCAGACCCAGGCCGAGATCGCCGCAGATCTCCTTCAAGGCCGAGGACATCTCCATCGCGTGCTGCCGGCTCTCGAGTTGGCAGGGTCCGGCGATCAGCGCGATCGGCCGGTCGTTGGCGAGGTCGAGCTTGCCGATCGGGACGTGACGCTGCGCGAGTCGATTCATGCCAAAGGCTTCGCACGAACGGCCGTCGTTCGGCAAGGCTGCGAAAACGCTACTTCGCCCGCGCCGTCACCCGCGCCGCGCCGTCGCTCGTCGGGGTGAAGGACACGGTGACGACGACCGACTTGCCGCAGCCGACGAAGGTCCAGTCCTCTTTCCATGGCGCGCCCGGGACGAGCTTGCCATCGACCGCGGTATCGGCCACCGGCATGGAGTCCTGGCAGCCGGTCTTGACGCGCGCCTGCGCCGCGGCGGCCTTCAGCGCGTCGCGCTGCAGGCGCGGCGGCGCGTAGGTGCGACCGGGCAGCAGCGCCGATGCCTGCAGCTTCTGCTTCCGCGCGACCAGCAGCAGATTGCGATAGGCCACCGTGCCGCAGCGGTCGACCATCAGCCGGTCGATCCATTCTCCAGTCGTCGGCGCGATCTCCCCGCCCGCGAAGCGCGCTTCCGCGACGACCCACATCTGCGCGCGTCTGACCAGGCGCAGCGCCGGGCACTGCGCGCGCAGGCCCGGCGCCTCGTACTCGTTCAGCCGCGCTCCGACATGGGCGAGGTACTCGGCGGTGTCGATATAGGCCTCGAGCCGCTTCAGCGCGTCGGCGCGGAGGTCCTGCGCTCGGGCCGGCGCCATGGCGCCGGCAAGACCGAGGGCGAGGACCACGAGGCCGCGGGCGATCACGGTTTTCCGCCCCATTGCCACCGCGGCTTCTCGCCGCGCGTCCAGCACAGCGCCAGGAACGCCGCGGTGATTGCGAACAGCGGCAGCAAGCCGAGATAGGGGTTTGCCTCGTTGCGGCCGTGGGTCAGCCACCAGGCGACGCAGCCACCGAAGGCCACGCCATACAGCGATGTCGCGAGCCAGCCCTGCCAGCAGCACGGCGTCCAGCCCCAGCCGTAGCGCTTCGCCTTGAACCAGATCTTGTCGTAGGGGCGTGTCGCCATCGCGGCGGCAGCGTTACGTCAGCCCGACCATCACACGAGCCGGCTCTGCGTCACAGCGGCCTTGATGAAGGACGCGAACAGCGGGTGCGGGTCGAAGGGCTTGGACTTGAGCTCGGGGTGGAACTGCACGCCGACGAACCAGGGATGGCCGGGCATCTCGACGATCTCGGGCAGCTCGCCGTCCGGCGACATGCCGGAGAAGCGCAGGCCTGCATCCTCGAGCCGTTGCTTGTAGGTGATGTTGACCTCGTAGCGGTGCCGGTGCCGCTCGCTGATGCGGCCGGCGCCGCCGTAGATCTCGCGCACCATGCTGCCCGGCGCCAGGTCGCACGGATAGGCGCCGAGCCGCATCGTGCCGCCCAGGTTGTCGCCGATGCCGCGCCGCTCGACCGTGTTGCCGCGCGTCCATTCCGTCAGCAGGCCGACGACCGGGTGCTTGCACGGCCCGAACTCGGACGAGCCGGCGCCCTCGAGCCCGACCAGGTTGCGCGCCGCCTCGATCACCGCCATCTGCATGCCGAAGCAGATGCCGAAATACGGCACCTTGCGCTCGCGCGCGAAACGGGCGGCGGCGATCTTGCCCTCGGTGCCGCGCTCGCCGAAGCCGCCGGGCACCAGGATGCCGTGCACGCCCTCGAGGTAGTGCACCGCGTCGGGCTGGTCGAAGATCTCGGAATCGAGCCAGTCCAGGCGCACGCGCATGTTGTTGGCGATGCCGCCATGCGCCAGCGCCTCGCCCAGCGACTTGTAGGCGTCCTTGAGGTTCGTGTACTTGCCGACGATGGCGACCGCGACCTCGCCCTCGGGATGGCGGACGCGCTGCATGATGCCGGCCCAGCGCGACAGGTCTGGCTGGCGCGCCTCGATCGCGAAGTGCCGCATCACCTCGTCGTCGAAGCCCTGCTCGTGGTAGCTCTGCGGCACCTGGTAGATGCTGTCGACGTCGAGCGCCTGGATGACCGCCGAGGGCCTGAGGTTGCAGAACAGCGCGATCTTGCGCCGGGACTCCGGCGGGATCTCGCGGTCGCAGCGGCACAGCAGGATGTCGGGCTGGATGCCGACCGATTGCAGCTCCTTGACCGAGTGCTGCGTCGGCTTGGTCTTGAGCTCGCCCGAAGACGCGATAAAGGGCACCAGCGTCAGGTGCACGAACAGCGCGCGCTGCTGGCCCAGCTCGTTGCCGAGCTGGCGGATGGCCTCGAGGAACGGCAGGCCCTCGATGTCGCCGACCGTGCCGCCGATTTCGCACAAGACGAAGTCCGTGTCGCCGGTCTCGGCGGTGATGAACTCCTTGATCGCGTCGGTGACGTGCGGAATCACCTGGATCGTCGCGCCCAGATAATCGCCCTTGCGCTCGCGCGCGATCACCTGCGAGTAGATGCGCCCGGTCGTCGTGCTGTCGCTCTGGCGCGCCGCCACGCCGGTGAAACGCTCGTAGTGGCCGAGGTCGAGATCGGTCTCGGCGCCGTCGTCGGTGACGAAGACCTCGCCGTGCTGGTACGGGCTCATGGTGCCCGGATCGACGTTGAGATAGGGGTCGAGCTTGCGCAGGCGCACGGTGAATCCGCGCGCCTGCAAGAGCGCCCCGAGGGATGCCGATGCGATGCCTTTGCCGAGGGAGGAAGCCACGCCGCCGGTGACGAAGATGAACCGCGTCATGGGCCCCCATCATACACGCCATCGCGCGCGCCGCGCCAAGGGAAATCTTCCGGCTTCGACGCGCCCGAGGACGGGCTCAGGCCAAGGAGAAGGCCTGACCGCAAAGCCCGCCCAAGCCTGTCGCAGGTCGGGTGACCTTCTACTTGACCGGCGCGCTGGGGGTCGTCGGCGCCAGCGGCGCCGGGGCCGCGGCGGGCGCTGCCGGCGGCGCGTCCATGATCGACGTGCTGCGGCCGCCCGTCGCCAGCAGAGTCAGGGCGATGCTGGTGGCCATGAAAGCGACCGCAAGCCCCGCCGTCACCCTGGTCAGCAGGTTGGCCGTGCCGCGGCCGGTCATGAATCCGCTCATGCCGCCGCCGCCCCCGCCGCCGATGCCGAGGCCGCCGCCTTCGCTGCGCTGGATGAGAATCACCCCGATCAGCGCGATGGTGACCATGATGTGGATGACGGTCAGAATTGCGATCATCGCTCCTCCAGGCGCCCCCGGTTCCCTCGGGGCGCACGCGGCGTCGACCAGTGATTCGGGTGCGGCGGTCTTTTAGACCTTCCGCCGCCGCTATGCCAGCGCCGAATGCGGCGTCGCGACGGCGAAGCCGCAGGGCAAGAACAGACCGGGTCGACAGCGCGTCAGACCGCCGCCTGCACCATCTTCCAGAACGCCTCGGCGTCCAGGCTGGCGCCGCCGACCAGCAGCCCGTCCACGCCCGGGGTCGCCAGCAGCTCCACCGCATTGCCGGCGTTGGCGGACCCGCCGTAGAGCAGGCGAACGCGCTCGCCTTCGTCGTCCTTCGGCAGGGCGTCGCTCAGCCGCTTCCGCAGATAGGCATGCATCTCGGCGATGTCGGACGGCATCGGCGTCAGCCCGGTGCCGATGGCCCAGACCGGCTCGTAGGCGATGACCGTATTGGCGGCGTTGACGCCGGGCGGCAGCGAGCCGTCGAGCTGCCCCGCGACGACGGTCAGATGGCGGCCCGCCTTGCGCTCGTTCGCGCTTTCGCCGAGGCAGATGATCGCCACGAGCCCGGCGCGATGCGCCGCCTCGGCCTTGGCGCGCACCTGCGGGTCGGTTTCGCCATGCGCGGCGCGCCGCTCGGAATGGCCGACGATGACGTAGCGACATCCGATCTCGGCCAGCATCGGCGCGGAGATGTCTCCGGTATGCGCGCCCTTGTCGGCGGCGTGGCAGTCCTGCGCGCCGAGGGCGAGCGTCGAGCCGATCGTCTGGGCGACGGTGGTCAGCAGCGTGAAGGGCGGGCACAGGACGATGTCGGGCAGCGCCGCGCGCGCCGCGCCCGCCTTGTCGCGCAGCGCCGCGGCGCGGGTCGTGGCGTCGGACCTCAGCCCGTTCATCTTCCAATTGCCGGCGATCAGCCGGCGGGGCGACGGCATCGAACACCTCCCTGGTCGTCGTGACGCCCTGGCTATCAGGATTTCGGCTTGAAAGCGATGGCGCGATCGCGGGCCTTGTCGCGCTCGGCCGTCGTCACCTGCCGGCGCAGCCGGTCGCGATAGCCGACCGCCTCCTTGTCGCCGCGCTGGGCGGCGATCTCGAACCACATCAGCGCGGTAACCCGGTCGGCCGCAACGCCGGCACCGTTCACGTACATGAGCCCGAGCTGGACCTGGGCCCGCGCCAGCCCCTGCTCCGCCGCGCGCGCGATCCAGCGTGCGGCTTCCGCCGGATCCTGCGTGATGCCCTCGCCCTTGGCACGCATCAGCCCGAGATTGAATTGCGCCAGCGGATCGCCCGCATTGGCGGCACGGGCGTACCAGGTCGCGGCCTCGTGCAGGTCGCGCGTGACGCCGTAGCCGCGGTAGTAGAACCCCGCGACATCGAACTGGGCGGGGCGATAGCCGCGATCGGCCGACTTGCGGCACCACGCGAACGCCTGTTGCGGGCTTTGTTGCGCGCCGTAGCCGTGCACATAGGCCACGCAGAGGTTGTACTCGGCCTCCGGGAACTCCAGCTCGGCGCCGCGACGGAACCACTCGAAGCCCTTGGGATGGTCGCGCTTCACGCCCTTGCCGAAGACGTAGAGCCGGCCGAGATTGGTCATGGCCTCGGGCGTGCCGCGCAGCGCCGAACGCTCGTACCAGGCGGCCGCTTCCTTGAAGTCGGCCTTGATGCCGCGGCCGAGCTCGGTCAGCACGCCGACATTGAACTGCGCCGCCGGCTGGCCCTTCTCGGCCAGGGCGCGCCAATACTCGTAGGCGGCATGGAAATCGCGGCGCTGGAAAGAGCGGAAGCCTTCGCGGAAGGTGCGCTCGCTGGCCTCGTCCATATCGGCCGAAGGCTGCTCGATTACGCCGGCGGGGATCGGCTGCTGTGCGTCGTCGACAGCGGCCGATGCCGCGCCGAACGCAAGGGCCGTGCAGGCCGACAACAGAAGCCCAATGGCGGCTGCCGCTTGCCGCATCGGCTCAGCAGCCCGGTTTCTTGCCGCCCCCGCCATCGCCGCCGCGCCGGGTTTCGTCGCCTTCCGACTTGCCGGCGCCCCCTTGGATCACGGTGCCGCCGAGGTCGACCACGGTCGTGCCCGCGCCGCTGCCGTCGCGCAGGACGACGCTGAGGCCGCTGACCGCCAGCGCGCCGACGCCGAGCGCCGGCCCCAGCGTGCCCAGCATCGACCCGAACGACGGCGCTGCGCCGCCGCCGCCGGCCGTGCCGCCCGCGCCCGCCCCGCCGCGTCCCCCGGTCTGCAACGCGAGCTCGACGTTCTCCAGCCGCACCCGCGGCGCGACGACGCGGCCGTAGGTCAGCGGGATCATGTCGAGCTCGGCCACGACGCGCTGGGCCTGCACCGCCTCGCCGCGGCCGTTGCGCGCCACGCCGCGGTCGGCGATCTGCACGTTGTGCAGCACGATGCGCGGCGGCAGTCCCCATTCCAGCCCGGCGCGCTCGACCCTGACGTCGCGGCCGAGCTTGTCGGACACGAGTTTCTCGAAGGAGGCCTTGTATTCGGCCGGGTTGATCGTGTGGATCGTGCTGGCGAGCACGATCAGCGTCGCGAACACCAGAATCCAGAAGCCACGGGTGAGCAGGCGAATCATGTTTACTTGGCCTTTTGCGAGGCGGATGAGCGATTGCTTTGCCGCCGGGCAGCGATGCGGGCGAATTACTCCACGAGTCCTGCCGGTGCGGCCAGTCTGCGTCGCGTCGACGCGAACCGGGTTTCCAGGCTGTCACGATGCCGGCTGCGCGCCAAGGGCAGGCACCACCCCGGCATCGGCGCGGCGCGGCCGAGCCTGCCGGCACCGGACCGGCCGTTTTCGGTTGCGACGCCCGAGGGCCGCCGATATCATGCCTTCGGCGTCAAGCCGCACCAAACTAAATTAGATACGTCAATCCCTTAACGGCGTTTCCTCAGGTTCAGATGCTGCAATCGCTCCGCTCCAAGGCGACGTCTTGGGTCATCAAGCTGCTGTTCGTTCTGCTGATCGTGAGCTTCGCGATCTGGGGCATCGGCGACATTTTTCGCGGCCCGGGCCAGCAGACCAGCGTTGCCAAGGTCGGCGATGCCGAGATCTCCGCCGCGGAGCTGAACGCCGAGTTCCGGCGCCAGATCGACCGGCTGCGGCCGCTGTTCGGCGGCCAGTTCGACGCCGACAAGGCGCGCCAGTTCGGCCTGCTCGACCAGTCGCTCGACATGCTGGTGGGCCAAGCCTTGATGCAGCAGGAGATCAAGCACCTGGGCATCGCCGTGCCGGAGAGCGTCATCCGCCAGCGCATCGCGCAGATCCCCGCCTTCCGCAACGAGGCCGGCCTGTTCGATCCGCAGCGCTTCCAGGCCGCGCTTCGCAGCAGCAACCTGACCGAGGCCGGGCTGGTGACGAATCTCCGCCAGGACCTGTCGCGCGACCAGCTGGCCGGCACCATCGCGGCCACCGTGCAGACGCCGGCGACGCTCGCCGACATCGTCTATCGCCATCGCCGCGAGCAGCGCGTGGCCGACTACGTCGTCGTCGAAGCGGCCAAGATGCCCGAGCCGCCGGCGCCCGACGACGCCGAGCTCAAGGCTTATCTCGAGCAGCACAAGGATCGCTTCTCGACGCCGGAGTATCGCGCCTTCGAGATGGTGCGCATCGACCCCGCCACGGTGATCGCCAGCTTCAAGCCCGACGAGGCCAGGCTGAATGAGGCGTACCTGCAGCGCCAGGCCGAGTTCCAGCACCCGGAGCGGCGCGACGTGCTGCAGATGGCGCTGGACGACGAGGCCAAGGTCAAACTGGCGCTACGCGAGCTGGCGCTGGGCAAGGACTTCCTGGCCGTGGCGAAGGAAGTCGCCGGCCTCGGCGAGGACGTGGTCAAGCTGGGCGCGGTCACGCGGCGCGAGCTGCTGCCGGAGCTGGCGGAGCCCGCTTTCGCCCTGGCCGCCGGCGCCGTCAGCGAGCCGGTCAAGACGCCGTTTGGCTGGAACATCGTGAAGGTCGAAAAGATCGAGCCGGCGCGCACCGAGACGCTGGCGGAAGCGCGCCCGAAGCTGGTGGACGAGCTCGCGCGCGAAGCTGCCGGCGACGCCGTGACGCGGCTCGGCAACAAGTTCGAGGACGAGCGCGCCGGCGGCGGCTCGTTCGAGGAAGCGGCACAGCGTGCGGGCCTGAGCGCGATCAAGGTCGCCGCCATGGACCGCGACGGGCGTGCCCCCGACGGCAAGCCGGTCGAGGGCCTGCCGCCGGGCGGCGAGGCCCTGAAGCAGGTGTTCGAGACCGCGGTCAACGCCGACAGCCCGATGACGGACACGCAGGACGGCGGCATGTTCGCCGTGCGCGTCACGGCGAGCACGCCGCCCGCGGTCAAGCCGTTCGAGCAGGTGCGCGAGCAACTCGCGCAGGCGATCGAGCAGGACCGCCGCGGCAAGGCGGCGCAGCAGGCGGCCGAGGCGATCCGCGACAAGGTCAAGGCCGGTACGGCCCTGGCCCAAGCGGCCGGAGAGGGCGCGGAGGTCAAGACCACGGCACCGTTCACGCGCGAGGAAGGCACGCCGTTCGGCCGCCCGGCGCAGTCGCTAGTGGCCGAGCTGTTCAAGCTCAAGCCGGGCGACGTCGCGGTTTCGCCGATCCAGGGCGGCGTCATCGTCGCGCAGCTCAAGACGGTCACCCCGGCCGACCCCGCCGCCGACGCCGCGGGCGTGGCGCGCGTCGCCGACCAGCTGCGCCAGTCCATCGGCACCGACATCTACGCGCAGTTCAACAACGGGCTGCGCGAGCGCTTCGGCGTCGAGGTGCACCAGTCCGTCATCGACCGGATGTTCAAGTAGGCGGCGGCACCATCGCGCTTGCCGAGTCCGGCGCGCAACGCTATCTAGCTGCGCTCCGATCCGAAGGGACGCCGTCGTCCCGCCGCCACGGGCGTCCAAACCCGCGGCGTCACATGACCCAAGGACCCGCCGCCATGCATCCTTCCTTCGACGACTTCGCCGCCGTCTATCGCACCAAGCGGCCGCAGGTCGTCTGGACGCGGCTGGTCAGCGATCTCGAAACCCCGGTTTCCGCCATGCTCAAGCTCGCCGACGGGCGACCGAACAGCTTCCTGTTCGAGTCGGTCGAGGGCGGCGCCGTGCGCGGGCGCTATTCGATGATCGGGCTCAAGCCCGACCTGATCTGGCGCTGCCGCGGCGACCGCGCCGAGGTCAACCGGCGTGCGCTGACGGGCGAGGAGAACGGGTTCGAGCCGCACGGCGAAGGCGCGCTGGACAGCCTGCGCGCGGTCATCGCCGAATCGCGCATCGACGCGATCCCGCCCAATCTGCCGCCGATGGCCGCCGGCCTGTTCGGCTACATGGGCTACGACATGGTCAGGCTGATGGAGCGATTGCCGGACGAGAACCCGGACACGCTCGGCGTGCCCGACGGCATGTTCATCCGCCCGACCGTCATCGCCATCTTCGACACGATCGAGGACACCGTCACCGTGGTGACGCCGGTCTGGCCCGATCCCGAGGTCGGCGTGCGCGCCGCCTACGACCGCGCCTGCGAGCGGCTGAACGAGGTGGTGCTGGATTTCGGCCGCTCCCTGCCCCACCGCCGCGAGCCCCTGGCCGACGTGGCCGAGCTGCCGCGGCCGACGTCCAACACGACGCGCGCCGAGTATCACGCGATGGTCGAGAAGGCGAAGGAGTACATCCGCGCCGGCGACGTGTTCCAGGTCGTGCCGTCGCAGCGCTTCGCCGTGCCCTTCCGCCTGCCGCCCTTCGCGCTCTATCGCGCGCTGCGGCGGCTCAACCCGTCGCCGTTCCTGTTCCATCTCGACTTCGGCGGCTTCGCCATCACCGGCTCGTCGCCCGAGCTGCTGGTGCGCCTGCGCGACGGCCAGGTCACCATCCGGCCGATCGCCGGCACGCGACGGCGCGGCGCCACGCCGGAGGAGGACAAGGCGCTGGCCGAGGACCTGCTGTCCGACCCGAAGGAGCGCGCCGAGCACCTGATGCTGCTCGACCTCGCCCGCAACGACGTCGGCCGCGTCGCCCGGATCGGCACGGTGCGCGTGACCGAGAAGTTCGAGGTCGAGCTCTATTCGCACGTCATGCATATCGTCTCCAACGTCACCGGCGAGATCGATCCGGACTACGACGCGATGGACGCACTGATCGCCGGCTTCCCCGCCGGCACCGTGTCGGGCGCGCCCAAGGTCAGGGCGATGGAGATCATCGACGAGCTGGAGAAGGCGCGCCGCGGCGTCTATGCCGGCTGCATCGGCTATTTCGCCGCCAACGGCAGCATGGACAACTGCATCGCGCTCCGGACCGCCGTGGTGAAGGACGGCGTGATGTACGTCCAGGCCGGCGGCGGCGTGGTCGCCGACAGCGACCCCGAGGCCGAGTACCAGGAAACGGTCAACAAGGCGCGTGCGCTGATCCGCGCCGCGGAGGAAGCGGTCAGGTTCGCGAGCGGGCGGGGGTGAAGCTCAATCCTTCTTGTAGTAGCCCACGGTGTCGCCCTGGAGCGTGACGCCGAGGCCGTTCAACAGGCGGTTGGCGTAGTTGAAATAGGCGCAGACCTGGTTGACCTCCAGGATCTCCTCGTCGGTGCCGCCGGCGTCGCGGATCGCCTTGATGTCGCCTTCCGCCATGTCCTGCGGCCGCGCCGTCAGCTTGCCGGCGTAGCGCAGCAGCGCCAGCTCCTTGCCCTGGAACACGCGTTCCGGCTTGCCCTCGGCGAACGCCGCCTTCATGCGCTCGGCCCTGGCATCGTCGCGCATCAGCACCTTGGCGTTGTGGTAGTGGTTCGAGAAGCTGTAGTCGCACCTGTTGATCATGCTGGTGTAGGTGCCCACCGCCTCGAGGAACCATAAGGGCAGGCTGTTGTCCTTGCAGTGCAGCGCCGCCTTGTAGAGCACCCAGTGCCCGTCCATCGTGTGCGGACGCAGGCTGTGCACCTTCATCACGTTGTCCACCGTGCCATGCGGCGTGCGGACCTTCTCGTACATCTGCTTGAGGAAGCCGGTCGCCTCCTCCAGCGGGATCATGCGAATCCACGCGGCCATGCCTTCTCCTCGGTTACAGGGCGATCAATGCGCGGCCTGCGCGCCGCCTCGTTCCAGGCGCCGGAACGCGAGCGACAGCAGGGCGCTGACCGCGAAATACAGCACCGCGACGGTGATCCAGACCTCGAACACGCGGCCGCTGGTGACGGCCACCTCGGTGGCGATGAAGGTCAGCTCCTGGATCGAGATCAGCGAGACGATCGAGGAGGTCTTGATCAGCATGATGAGCTGCCCGGCCAGCGGCGGCAGGATGCGGGCGAGCGCCTGCGGCAGGACCACCTTGCGCATGCGCTGCCAGCGGTTCAGGCCCAGGCTGTCGGCGGCCTCCCATTGGCCCTTGTCGATCGACTGGATGCCGGCGCGCACGATCTCGGTGATGTAGGCGCCCTCGAACAGCACCAGGCAGAACAGCCCGCTGAGGAAGTTTCCCAGCAGTCTGGGGTCGCCGAAGAGCCAGTCGAGCGCCGTCCGCAGCATCGGCGATTCCGCCCGCGCCAGCCGGTCGATGCCCAGCAGCGGCACGATCTGGCTCGACAGGAAGAAATAGAAGACGAACATGAACACGAGCGGTGGCATGTTGCGCACCGTCTCGACGTAGGAACCTGCGACGAGGCGCGGGAACAGGCGCCGGCTCACCCGGGCCAAGCCGAAGATGAGGCCGACCAGGGCGGCCAGCACGATGCCGAACGCCGCCAGGCGCAGCGTGGTCGCGAAGCCCTTCAGCAGCAGGCCAGCTTCCCACGCCCCTGTGGCGGGGTTGACCCGCAGCACATAGACCCAGACCTGAGACCAGTCCCACCGATAGTGCAGCACCGTGTCGACGCGATGCAGAAAATAGCCTACGCCCGCAGCGACGCATGCCAGCACCGCGACGTCGATCCAGCCGAAGCGCAGCTTGCCCGAGCCGGCCATGCCCGCAGGCGGCGGCGCCCGCGCGAAGTCGGGCGCCGTCCTTCACGCTGCCGCTCAGTTCTTCGCCAAGCGGTCCTTCCAGTCGCGGTTCGAGAACCAGGCGTTGTGGCGCGCCTGCAGCCAGCCGTTCGAGGTGTGGAACAGCACCCAGTTGTTGACCCAATTCAGCGTGTCAGGGTCGCCCTTGCGCATGGCGATCGCCTCGTCGCCCTTGGTCAGGTTGTGGTCGAACGGCATGAAGGCGACCTCGGGATTGTCGAGCGCCAGGAAACGAGGCCGCGGCGCGCTGGCCATCCAGCCGTGCGCCCGGCCGTTCAGCACCTCCTGCGAGGCCTGCGCGTCGTCATCGAACTGACGCAACGTGGCCTTGGGCATGTTCTGCTGGATCCAGGCGCAGGACGTGACCCCGCGCCGGCAGGTCAGCGTCACGTCGGCCTTGTTGAAGTCGGCAATCGCCTTGAACCCTGCCGCCAGCTTCTTGTTCGCCACCAGCTGCTGGCCCGAATGCGCATAGGGTATCGAGAAGTTCACGGTCAGGTTGCGCTTCGGCGTGATCGACATGCCGCTGATGATGAAGTCGAACTTGCCGGCGATCAGCGCCGGGATGATCCCGTCCCAGGCGGTCGGCACGAACTCGACCTTGACCTCCATGTCCTCGGCCATCTTCTTGGCCACGTCGATCTCGAAGCCCATGAGCTCGCCAGCGGTATCCCGCATCGCCCAGGGAACGAAGGTCGACAGGCCGACCCGCATCACGCCGCGCTTCTTGACCTCCTCGAGCAGGCTTCCCGCGCTGATCTGCTGCTTGATGTCCTGTTGCGCCAGGGCCGGCGCACCGCCGGCGCCGATCGCTGCCGCCAGGGCGACGGCGGCCAGTGCTATCAGTCTTCTCATGTCCCTTCCCCTTCGTTGCTGCGTTCAAGTTGCGAAATTCAGCGCGCCATCGCCAGGCGCCGCTCCAGGACGCCGATACCGGCCGACAGGCTGACGGTGATCGCGAGGTACATGGCCGCGACCGTGAACCAGATCTCGAAGCTCATGAACGTGTCGGATATGACGTTGCGCGCCTCGTTGGTCAGGTCGAACACCGCGATCACGCTGACGATGGCCGAATGCTTGACCAGCGAGACCAGCACGCCGGCGAGCGGCGGCAGCATCAGGCGCAGCGCCTGCGGCAGCACGACCAGCCGGTAGCCCAGCGCGCGCGACAGGCCGAGCGCCGCCGCCGCGTCCCACTGGCCGCGGCCGATCGAAAGGATGCCGCCGCGGATGATCTCGGCGGCGAAAGCGCCCTCGAACGCAGCGAGCGCAATGATGCCGGTCCATAGCCGGGGCAGCCCGAGGATCGGCGCCAGGATGAAATAGAACACGTACAGCTGCACCAGCAGCGGCGTGTTGCGGATCAGCTCGATATAGCCGAGCGCCAGCCACCGGCCGGAATAGGAATGCGACAGCCGCAGCAGCGCGACGAGGAGCCCGATCGCGAGCGCCAGCACGGTCGACCATACGCTGATCTCGATGGTGACAGCCAGCCCCTTGATCAGCGGCCCCCAGATCACCTCGCCGTCGACCGCGCGCACCAGGTAGCGCGGCACCCGGTACCATTGCCAGTTATAGGCCATCGACTGCGCCCCGCGCCAGGTCAGCCATCCCAGCAGCAGGACGAACAGCGCGAATTGCAGCAGGTCGAACGCGCGGCTGTTCCACCAGCGCCGGCGGCGGGCCAGGGCGTTGTCGGGCTCAGGCGCCACGGTAGGCGAAGGCCTTGTTGAACCGCCACTCGAGATAGTCGCCGCAGGTGATCGGCTCGTATCGCGGCGTCTCGCCCGGCCGGCAGGCCACGCGCGGATCGATCAGCGTGTCGCTGTCGGGATCGACCGCCACCGGCATGGAATAGCGCGCATGGCCGCTGGTGTTGACGACACGGTGCGGGGTCGACGCGAAGCCGTCGTTGGTCCAGCGCGCCAGCAGGTCGCCGACATTGACCACGAGCGTGCCCGGGATCGGATGCGCCGTCACCCATTGCCGCTGCCTGTCCAGCACCTGCAGCCCGCCGGATTCGTCCTGCCACAGCACGGTCAGCACGCCGAAATCGGTATGCGGCGCGACGCCGAACTGCTCGCGCCCGAGATCCGGCGGCTGCGGCGGATAGTGGAGCGCGGCGCCGCGGCTGATGTTCTTGCGCCATTTGCGCACGAACGTGTCTTCGGGCAGGTCCATGCCGAGCGCGAAGCCGCGCAACAGCGCGCGCCCGCACTCGACCGCGGCCATGAAATAGGGATAGAGCGCCGTCCGCAGCTCCGGCATGGCCGAGGGCCACCGGTTCGGCACCACCATGCGGTTGCCGGCGCGGAAATCCGGGTCGTCCTCGGCGATCTCCAGCCCGTAGATGAAGCTCTCCTTCAGGTCGACCTTGGCATCGTCGTACATCTTCGCCTGGCCGACCTGCAGGAAGCCGCGATGCCACTTTTCGACCTTGACCTGGTTCTTGACCTCCGCCGGCAGCGCGAAGAACCGCTTCGCCGCGCCGACCGCGCGGTCAATCACGGGCTGCGCCACGTTGTGGTTCCTGACGTAGAAGAAGCCGATCTCCGTGGCCGCACGCCGGAACTCGCCGGCCACGCGCCGGCGCGCCTCGACGCTGCCGTCGATCAGCGGCGCCATGTCGATCACCGGGATAGCGCTTACATCGACGTTCTTCGCGGTCGCGTAGGTCATCGGTTCGCCCCCCGGTCTGCGCCGCCGTAGTCGCGCGATCGCTATTGTTGTGCGTGGCAAAGGATAGCCGCCGCACCACGCTGTGACAACGCGGCGCCTCCCGACTTGGGCAGCCGGAAGCGGCGAGAAACCGGCGCGCCATCGCTGCTGGCGCGCGATCGCAGCCGCTCCACCAACCACGGCAGGACATGGTCGACGCCGTGGCGGTCCGGTTCATGCCGGTGCGGCCCATCGTCGCGTTGTTTCGCCTGCCGCCCTTTACGCCCTGCCGTGGGTGCCGGTTTGATGTGCCTCAAGGCGCTATCCGAGTGTATGATGCATTTATCTAAAAATTAATATTCCGCTGGGTTGCCAGCATATAGGGGGCCAACATGATGCACTCGAACAATCCCATTTCCGGGACCAGTGGCGATGACCTGCTGATCGGCGGCCACAAGAGCCAGACGATCAATGGTCTGGGCGGCGACGACATCCTGTTCGGCGGCAACGGGCAGGATGTCCTCGACGGCGGCGAGGACAACGACACCCTCCACGGCGGCAACGGCGACGACTCGCTCTACGGTGGCGACGGCGCGGATCTGCTGTTCGGCGACAGGGGCACGGACACGCTGAACGGCGGCAGCGGCAACGACGTGCTGCGCGGCGGCTCGGGAAGCGACCGGATCGACGGCGGCACCGGCATCGATGTCGCGCTGTTTTCCGGGGATGCGTGCGAGTACTGGATTTCCTACCGGCCCGACGGCACGGTCGCGGTCGTCGGTCGGGACGGCTATGACAAGCTGAGCGGCGTGGAGATCCTCCGCTTCGACGACCGCGACGTCATCCTGGTCGGCGGCGGCGGCAGCGAGCTCACGACGGTGCAGAGCGGCGTGGACGCCGCCGGCGCCGCGGACGGCGACAAGGTGCTCGTCGCCGCCGGCACCTATGCCGAGCAGGTGACGGTCACCGGCAAGATCCTGTCCATCCAGGGACAGGGCGATGCCACGCATATCGTGGCGCCGGCCCTGCTGTCGGCCAATGTCCAGGACACCTTCTCGGGCACGCCGAGCAAGAACGCCATCATCGGCGTCAATGGCGGCCAGGTTTCGATCAGCGACCTGGTGATCGACGGGCTGGGCAACGGCAACCACCTGAGCACGACCTACGGCGCCGCCGACTTCAACGGCATCTACTTCCTCAACGCGGGCGGCTCGGTCGACGACGTCGCCGTCACCGGCATCCGCGATCCCTACAATCTCGACGGCAGCCTGTCCGGCATCCAGCGCGGCAACGGCATCGTCGTCGCCAACCGCGACGGCGCCGGGCGGAGCATCGAGGTCAGCGACAGCACCGTCGCCGACTTCCAGAAGACCGGCATGGTGTTCGTCGGCGCCGGCCTGACGGTCGAGGTCGAGGACAACACCATCATCGGCGGCGGGCTCCAGCCGCTGGGCTCGCCCGCGCAGAACGGCATCCAGGTCAGCGGCGGCGCGACCGGCGAGATCGACGACAACGCGATCAGCGGCATCGGCTACGGGCCCGACAGCTTCAGCGCGACCGGAATCCTGGTAATCGGCTCCGACAACGTCGTGGTGACCGACAACCGCATTACGATGGAGCTCGACTCCTTCGGCAATTCGGCCGACGCAGGGATCGCCTTCATCGACGCGGACGCGCCGGTCGCCGTGGGCAACGCGATCGCGAACGCGGGCTACGGCATCTACCAGCTCGGCGCGTTCACCAACGAGCTGGTGCACCACCACAATTACTTCGACGACACGAGCATTGCCGTCGGCTTCTACGCCGACCAGGGCGGGCAGGACTACCGGTTCACCGGCTCGTACGGCAGCGACGACATATGGGGCGCCGACGGCAACGACGTCTTCAACGGCGGGCGTGGCGACGACAGCCTCGTCGGCGACGGTTCGCATTTCGGCTTCGGCACCGGCACCGGCGACGACACCTTCGTCTTCACGCGCCATTCCGGCGACGATACGATCTGGGATTTCGGCCAGACGCTCGGCGACCGCGACGTGATCGATCTGCAGGCCTACCACTTCGACGACTTCGCGGAACTGCAGCCGCATATCGCCGATGACGGTTCCGGCAACGCCGTCGTGCAACTGGGCGCCCACGGCAGCATCACGATCTACGGCGTCGCGACCGCCCAGCTCACCAGCCAGGATTTCGTGCTGTAGGGAGGCGCGATCCGGTCGAAGGCGGCGACGGTCGCCAACGCCGGCTCAGCCGAGCCGCTCCACCAGCCACGGCAGAAAGCGGTCCATGCGGTAGTCGACGTCGGTGTGGTCGTCGTCGTACTCCTCGTAGACATGCTCGACGCCGAGGCGCTTCAGCTCGCGGCTGAGCCGCCGCATGCCGTAGTGGATGCGGAACTGGTCGCGGCTGCCGCAATCCAGGTAGAGGCCCTTGAGCTGCCTGAGGCTGGCCGCGCAGTCGCCGGCGATCAGGACCGGGTCGTACCGCAGCCAGTTGTTCCAGCGCTCGGGGATCAGCTCGGCCGTCCGGGGATCGCAGGGCAGCCGGACATTGAGATAGCCGGCCGGGTCCGGGTCGAAATGCGCGCCCATGGCCAGCAGCATGCGGCAGCGGCGCTCCTCGCCGGTCACCTTGTTGGCGGCGTCGAAATGGTCGAAGAAGCGCTGGATCGACAGGCCGTGCTTCGCCAGCACCTCGAGCGCGACGTAGAGCTCGGGCAGGTGCAGCGCGTCGAACCCCATGTCGCCCGAGTTGCAGGACACCGCGGCCCAGAAGCCGCCGTGATGCATCGCGTGCCAGATCGCGCCATAACCGCCCGAGGACTTGCCGAACAGCCCGCGCCGTCCGAGGCCGCCGCAAAGGAATGCCTCCTCGACGAAGGGCACGATCTCGCCGATCAGGTAGTCCTCGTAGCGCCCGGTGCCGGCGCTGTTGATGTACTGGTTGCCGCCGATGCGCGTGTAGCAGTCGGGAAAGGCCGCGACCACGCGCGCCATCAGGCCCGATCCGATCAGCCGGTCGAGCCGTTCCGGCACGTTCTCGCCGATGTTCTTCCAGTTGGTGTGGCCCGGGCCCGATCCGCCGAAGCCGGGCAGATCGACCAGCAGCGGCAGGCGCTCGGCCTTGCTCCAGCCCGGCGGCGTGTAGACATGCAGCTCGCGCCGCGCCGGATCCCCGAGCGGATTGTCCGCGAGCACGGCCGAGTCATGGACGAGACGGTGGACGGTTCCCTCGGCAAAGGCCCGGCTCTTGCGCACGTATCCTCCTGAAGCGACGGCGAGATCGGCAATTTCCGGCACCGAGCCTAGCAGCCGTGCCCCCGGCAAGGCCAGGGCGCCGCGCTTGATGTAAATCATGGAGCGGCGACACGTCCGGGCCTAATCGGTGAGCACCGCCATGAAAGAGTAGCGTCACGGCGGCAGGATCGGCGATTGCATCGTTCGGATGACACCATGAGCCCTCGCACCGCGCTTGCCGCCCTTCTCGTCTGCCTCGCCGGAGCGGCGATGGCCGACAATCCCACCAACAAGGCGCGCAAGACGTTAAAGGAATGCCTGGACACGCTGCCGCTCAGCAAGCTGTCCGACGAGAAGGCAATCGCGGAATGCCTGGGCGAGGCGCAGGACGCCGCCAAGGCGGAGGAGAAGCGCAACGGCCAGATCGAGTTCAACCGCCGCATCGACGAGATGGACCGGCTGATCGAACGAACGACGCGCGGCAGCCGCACCGTTCGCCCGCCCGGTTAGCCTATTTTTCCTGCACGCGACACAGCGTCAGGTCGAGCCCCTCGTCGCTCGCGTACCACAGCGCGATCACGTTCGCGTCGGGCTGGTTGCGGCCGGCATGCCGCGCCTGCAGCGCCGTGACGGCGTCGACCTCGACCGGCAGCGACGACACGTCGTAGCCCTTGTCCCTGAGGCCCTTCTCCCCGGCCGCGATCAGCCGCTGGGCCCGTTCGGCCTCGTCGCCGTTGAAGCGCCAGCGATACATCTCGATCCCGCGGCATCGCATACCGACGGAGTCGACGAACTGCAGCGCGAGCGTCTCCTGGTCCATGTCTTTGGAGCGCTGGGGCCGCTCCGGCAGCGCCAGCCGGGCGATGCCGGAGACGACGTCGCGGCCGCGCTGCTGCGCTGAAGCCGGGCCGGACGCCGCCGCGCCGGCAAGGACCAGCGCGGATGCGAACGCGGCGATCCACGCCCGTCTTTGCGTCACCGCGCCGCCTCGAGCCGCCGCAGCACGACGGCGGAGACCGGCGCCAGCGCGAAGCCGCGCCCGGCGAGACCCGGCAGCCAGCGTTCCAGCGCGTCGAGCGTCACGTCGTGCGGGTGGCCGATCGCGACGGCCTTGCCGGCACGCCGGGCGATGCGCTCGATGTCGTCCAGCCGCGCGCGCACGGCGGCGGCGCTGCCGTCGTGGTCGATGAACACGTCGCGCGCCGTGCCGGGAAGGCCGAGCCGGTCGGCCAGCGCGCCGGCGACCGTCGTGCCGATCGTGCGCGAGTCGACGAACAGCAGGCCGCGTGCGCGCACCGCCTCGAGCACCGGCCGCATGGCCTCGCGCTCCTGGGTGAAGCGGCTGCCCATGTGGTTGTTCACGCCGACATAGCCGTCGAAGCGTCCCAGGTGCAGGTCCAGGCGGCGCAGCAGCTCGGGGCCCGACTGGCGCGTGGTCAGCGCATCGGGCCCCGGGTTCTCGTGCGAGCCCAGCGGCTCCATCGGCAGATGCAGCATCAGCTCGTGCCCGCTTCGGCGCGCTTCCCGCGCCTGGCGCGCCACGTCGGCGGCATAGGGCAGGAACGAGATGGTCAGCGGCCCGGGCAGGCGCATGGCGCGCGCCGTGCGCGCGCGGTCGACCCCGGCGTCGTCGATGATCACCGCGATCAGCGGCAAGGCCCCCCGACTCTCGAACGGCACGGCATTCGCCCGCCACAGGGCCGGTGCCGGTCCCGCCGGCGCCGCCGGTTGGTTCGCCGGATCCGGCAGGGCGGGCGGCAGCATGCCGGGCGTCAGCGCCGCGACCTGCTGTCCGCCGGTCGGGCCAGCGGCCGGAGGTGGATCGAGCGGCAACGACGGCTTGTGCGTGTCGGCCGTTGCGGGCTCGTTCGGCTCAAAGTCGGCCGGCTCGATGACGGCTGGTGCATCGCGAAACTCCGCGTCGCGCATGCCAGGATCGGCCGCGGTCGGGTCGACGGGATGCGCTTCGGCCTCGGGCGGCAGCCGTGCCTGGAACATCGGCGCGACGGCACGGGTTTCGCCGGGCTCGGACGCCTCGCTCGGGGCCGGCAGGCCGTAACTCAGGTATTCGACATAGAGTCCCGTTCCCAGCACGGCGGCCACGGCGAACACCAGGCGCAAGCCCGATCCTCGCTTCGGCGACACGCCCGTGATGTCCTGCCTGGTCATCCCCATCCCCAGGCGCGGCTTAGCCCCCGCGCAGAGTCAACACGGCCAGCATCGCGAGGCCGAGCGCGATGCGATAGAGCGCGAACGGCACGAAGCCGTGGCGCCCCACGAAGCCGACCAGCCATCGTACCACCAGCATGCCCGAAACGAAGGCCGCGATGAAGCCGACGGCGATCACCAGCACATCGCTGCCGGCCAGCTGGTCGCGGTTCTTGTACAGGTCGTAGACCGTGGCGCCGAGCATGGTCGGGATCGCCAGGAAGAACGAGAACTCGGTTGCGGCCTTGCGGCTCGCGCCCAGCAGCAGCGCCCCCATGATCGTGGCGCCCGAGCGGCTGACGCCCGGGATCATCGCCACGGCCTGGCACAGGCCGATGCGGAAGGCGAGCCACGGGCGGAACTGGTCGACCTCGGCATAACGCGTCGCCGGCTGCATCCGCTCGATGGCGATGATGGCGAAGGCGCCGAGGATCAGCGTCGCGCACACGACCCAGGGCGAGAACAGCACCGACTTGATGAAGCCATGCAGCAGGACGCCGAGCACCAGCGCCGGCACGAAGGCGACGACGATATTGTAGGTGAACTGCCAGGACGGCTCGTCCATGCGGAAGAGCCCGAGGACGGTTTCGACGAGCCGCCGGCGATAGACCCAGCAGATCGCCAGGATCGCGCCGAACTGGATCGCGATCTCAAACACCTTGCCAGGCGGCCCCTGGAACCCGAGCAGGTCGACCAGCAGGATCAGGTGCCCCGTCGACGACACCGGGATGAACTCGGTCAGCCCCTCGACCACGCCAAGCAGCGCCGCCTTGGCGAGCGTGACTGGGTCCATGCCGGAAAATCCACCAGATGTTGTTGTCTCGGCGGCTCTATACTACATGGCTTGGATCAGCACGATACCTATTCTGCCGCGACGCAGCGTGGTCACACGGCCGGGTGCCGCTTCTTGTGCCCCTTCTCTGTTTCCGGCAACGTTACCGGATAACGAGCACAAGACCGCCAAGACAGTGCGCATGGCTCACTCGCTGCAACGGCCATTGTTCACGACATGACCCTCGTCGCGTGCGACATCGCGGTTGCCTTGAGTTGCGGTGTTCGCGACCTGAATGCGTTCGACTGGAAATAGCCCGCCCTACTCGGCCGCCTGCTTGTCCGTCGCCGGCGGGCGCCAGCGCAGTATCGGCTTGCGCGCGGCCAGCGTCTCGTCAAGACGGCGGCGCGGGGTGAAGCGCGGCGCCTGGTGGAAATGCTCGGCGTCGCCCTTCTTCGCGCGCTCGGCCAGGCCCCGCATCACCGAGACGAACTGGTCGAGCGACGCCTTGCTCTCGCTCTCGGTCGGCTCGATCAGCAGCGCGCCATGCACGACCAGCGGGAAGTACATGGTCATGGGATGGAAGCCCTCGTCGATCATCGCCTTGGCGATGTCGAGCGTGGTGACGCCGCTGCCGTTGAGGAAGCGGTCGTCGAACAGCGCCTCGTGCATGCACGGGCCCGGGAACGGCGCCGACATCACGTCGCCGAGGCGCGCCAGCACGTAATTGGCGTTGAGCACCGCGTCGCCCGAGGCCTGGCGCAGCCCGTCGGCGCCGTGGCTCATCACGTAGGCGAGCGCCCGCACGAACATGCCCATCTGGCCATGGAACGCCTTGAGCCGCCCGGTCGCCGACGCGGCCGGGCCCTCGGTCTGTTCGACCAGGGCGAAGCCGCTCTTGTCGTGGACGACCCAGGGCAGCGGCGCATAAGGCGCCAGCGCCGCCGACAGCACGACCGGCCCGCTGCCCGGCCCACCGCCGCCATGCGGCGTCGAGAAGGTCTTGTGCAGGTTGATGTGCATGCAGTCGATGCCGAGGTCGCCCGGCCGCACGCGGCCGACGATGGCGTTGAAGTTGGCGCCGTCGCAGTAGAAGAAGCCGCCGGCCGCGTGCACCGCGCGGCCGATCTCGATCATGTCGTTCTCGAACAGGCCGCAGGTATTGGGGTTGGTGATCATGATGCCGGCGATGTCGGGACTGAGCTTGGCCTTGAGCGCCGCGAGGTCCACCCGCCCGCGTTCGTTGGCGGGGATCGCCTCGACCTGGAAGCCGCAGGCCGCCGCGGTCGCCGGGTTGGTGCCGTGCGCGGACTCCGGCACCAGGATGCGCGTGCGCCTGGTATCGCCCTTGGCCGCGTGGGCGGCCTTCATCGCCATGACGCCGCATAATTCTCCCTGAGCTCCAGCAGCGGGCGACATGGCGACCGCCGGCATGCCGGTCAGCGTCTTCAGCCAATGCGCCAGGCGGTCGATCAGCTCCAGCGCGCCCTGCACGGTCGACACCGGCTGCAGCGGATGCAGGTCGGCGAGCCCGCCCAGGCGCACCAGCTTTTCGTTGAGCCGCGGATTGTGCTTCATGGTGCAGGAGCCGAGCGGGTACATGCCGGCGTCGATGGCGTAGTTCTTCTGGCTGAGCCGCGTGTAGTGGCGGATCGCCTGCGGCTCGCTCAGGCCCGGCAGGCCGATCGCGCCCTTGCGCTCCAGGCCGCCGAGGCGGCTCTTCACCTTCGGCGGCTCGGGCAGGTCGACGCCCGAGCGGCCTTCCTCGCCTTGCTCGAAGATGAGCGGCTCCTCGAGCTGCAGGCCGCGATTGCCGCTGACGGTGCCGTGCGGGTTGCTGCTCATCAGCGGGACTCCAGTTCACGCGCAAGGGCGTCGATTTCGGCGTCGGTCGTGACCTCGGTCGCGGCCACCAGCAGCAGGTCGTCGAGCTCCTTACGGCCGGGATGGAGCCGCGCCACCGGCACGCCGGCGAGGATACGCTTCTTCGCCAGCCGCTCGACCACGTCCACCGCATTGCGGTCCTCGAGCCGGACCGCGAATTCGTTGAAAAAGCTGTCGCTGACGATCTGTACGCCCTTGGTTTTCTCCAGGCGCTCCGCCAGCTGCACGGCGCGCGCGTGGTTGAGCGCGGCCAGGCGGCGGAAACCGGCCTCGCCGAGGAGCGTCAGGTGGACGGTGAAGGCCAGCGCGCAAAGGCCCGAGTTCGTACAGATGTTGCTGGTCGCCTTCTCGCGGCGGATGTGCTGCTCGCGGGTCGACAGCGTCAGCACGAAGCCGCGCTGGCCGTCGGCGTCGACGGTCTGGCCGCAAAGCCGGCCCGGCATCTGCCGGAGATATTTCTCGCGCGTCGCGAACAGGCCGACATAGGGGCCGCCGAAGCCGAGGGAATTGCCGAGCGACTGGCCTTCCGCAACGACGATGTCGGCGCCCATCTCGCCCGGCGGCCTGAGCGCGCCGAACGACACGACCTCGGTCACCGCGACGACCAGCAGCGCGCCCTTGGCGCGGCAGGCGTCGGCGAGCTTCGCGAAGTCGCGCACCTGGCCGAAGAATCCCGGATTCTGCACCACGACGCAGGCGGTCCTGTCGTCGATGCGCGCGATCAGGTCCTCCGCGCCGTCCGGGCAGGGCGGCGCCGCGTCGAGCGCGATGCCGAGGAGTCCGGCATTGGTGGCGACGACCTCGCGATAGTGCGGGTGCAGGTTGCCCGAGAGCACGGCGCGGCTGCGCTTCGTCACGCGCGTCGCCATCACCACGGCCTCCGACGCCGCCGACGCGCCGTCGTACATCGACGCGTTCGCGACCTCCATGCCGGTCAGCAGCGCGACCTGGGTCTGGAACTCGAACAGGTATTGCAGCGTGCCCTGCGACACCTCGGGCTGGTACGGCGTGTAGGAGGTCAGGAACTCGCCGCGCTGGATCAGGTGATCGACCGCGGCCGGCACGTGGTGGCGGTAGGCGCCAGCGCCGAGGAAGCTCGGCGCCGAGGCGGTGCCGAGGTTGCGCGCCGCCATCGCGGCGATGGCGCGCTCGACCTCCAGCTCGCCCTGGTGCGGCGGCAGGTCTACCGGTCCCTTGAGGCGCGCCGCCTCCGGCACGTCGCGGAACAGGCTGTCGATCGACGGCACGCCGATCGCCTGCAGCATGGCGCGGCGATCGGCATCGGTATGCGGCATGTAGCGCATCGAGATCGGCCTTTCAGGTTCTCACGACAGCGTCTTCAGGAACGCGTCGTAGGCGGCGCGGTCCATCAGTGCGCCGAGCTCGCCGGGGTCGGCGAGCTTCAGCTTGAAGAACCACGCGCCGCCTTCGGCCTCGGCGTTGACCTTGGCCGGGTCGTCGACGATCGCCTGGTTGCTGGCGGTCACCTCGCCGCCGACGGGCGTGTAAACCTCGCTCGCCGCCTTGACCGACTCGACCACCGCCGCGGCATCGCCCTTGGCGAGCTTCCTGCCGACCTCCGGCAGCTCGACGAAGACCACGTCGCCGAGCTGGCCCTGCGCGTAGTCGGTGATGCCGACCGTGCCGACGCCGCCGTCGACCTCGATCCATTCGTGGTCCTTGCTGAACTTGCGATTTGCCATCCGGATTCCCCTGTTGGCTCGAATTCACGCGCTCTTGTGATAGCGATGCGGCACGAACGGCAGCGCGGCGACGCGCGCCGGCAGCTTCTTTCCGCGCACCATCGCCTGCAGCTTCGTGCCGATCGCGGCGCTGGCGCGCGCGACATAGCCCATCGCGACCGGGCCGTTGACGCTCGGGCCAAAGCCGCCCGAGGTGATCTTGCCGATCGCCGCGCCGCTCGCATCCGCCAGCTCGGTGCCTTCGCGCGCCGGCGCGCGCCCTTCCGGCTGGATGCCGATGCGCAGCCGCGCCGGCCCGTCCTTGAGCTGGCGCTGCACGACCGCGGCGCCCGGGAAGCCGCCCTCGGCGCGCCGGCGCTTGGAGATGGTCCAGGCGAGGTTGGCCTCGATCGGCGTGGTCGCCTGGTCGATGTCGTGGCCGTAGAGGCAGAGGCCCGCCTCGAGCCGCAGCGAGTCGCGCGCGCCCAGGCCGATCGGCTTCACGCCGGGCGCGGCCAGCAGCTTCTGCGCCAGCGCCTCGGCGGCGTTTGCGGGAACGGAAATCTCGTAGCCGTCCTCGCCGGTATAGCCGGAGCGCGTGACGAAGGCGTCGATCCCGGCCACGCGCGTGTAGGCGCCGGACATGAACGCCATCCGGTCCAGGTCGGGCGCGAGCGGCGCCAGCGCGGCGGCCGCCTTCGGCCCTTGCAGGGCGATCAAGGCGCGGTCCGGCAGCGGCTCGACCGCGGCGCCCAGATGCTTCGCGATATGCGCCGTGTCGGCTTCCTTGCACGAGGCGTTGACGACGACGACCAGGTGATCGTCGAACCGCGTCACCATCAGGTCGTCGAGGATGCCGGCGTCGTCTCTGGTCAGCATCGTGTAGCGCATGCGCCCGGGCACCAGCGCCTGCAGGTCGCCGGGGACCAGCGCCTCCAGCCGCTGCGCCGCGTCGGCGCCGCGGATGCGCAGCTGGCCCATGTGCGACACGTCGAACAGGCCGGCCGCCTCGCGCGTGTGCAGATGCTCGCGCAGGACGCCCTCGGGATACTGCACCGGCATCTCGTAGCCGGCGAACGGCACCATCTTCGCGCCCAGCGCGCGATGCAGCGCATTCAGCGGCGTCAGCTGGAGGACGAGTTCGGGATGTTGTTCGGCCACCGGCGCCCCTCGGCAAGACGGACATTGCGACGGCCATGGAAGCCGGCGTCGCGCCGGCTCGTTCATGACCGCCCCACTCTGTCCGTTAGACCTGAGAGATTCGCCGGGTAGTCCGGTTTACTCCGTCGGTGGGGCCGCGAGGCCCGCTTTCCAGAGCGCCCAATACGTCCCGCGGTCCTTCTGCCTGAGAGTTTCGGGGCCGTTGCTCCTTCGGCGCCGCCCTGAAGCCTGTGAGCTTCGGGCAGTCTCTCCCGCGGGATCCTCCTGGCGCCCTCAGGGTACTACGGCCGAGCGGGGGCGAGTCAATCGCACGCGCTGCCGAGGCCCAAAATGCAGGCGGGGCGCGCGCCGGCTAGCGCGCGTTGATCCGCGCGCCGAACATTCGACTTGGCGCCCTTCGACAGACGCTCAGTGGGATCAACGGCAGCCTGGCACACGCCCCGCTGTCGTCGCGAAGCCCGGCGCTACGGGCTCGAGTCGCCGTACTGCTTCGATTCCTCGGTGTTGAGCCCGAGCAGCGAATCGACCTTGCCGATCACCTGCTCGTTGACCGGCGTGTTGCCCAGGTCCTTCAGGATGCCGCGGGCTTCGGCGACCGCCTTCTCGCGCGCCGCCGGGTCCTCGATCGCCAGGGCCTGCTGCATCGCCTGCGAATAGGCGTTGAGCTGCCCCACCGTCGAATTGGGCGACGCATGCGCCAGCCCCTGCGGCGAGGCATGGGCCGCGTTCAGCTTGCCCAGGGAAGCGGCCGTGCTGCCCTTCTTGCTGGCGGTCGTGGACGTGGCGCTGGTCGTGGTCGCTGCCGACTTGTTCGGGCCGGGCGCGCCGCCCGACTTGCCCTTGCCGGCCGTCGTGGAGGGCCCGCTGGTCGACGCCGTGGCGTTCGCGCTTCCGATGCCGTGACCGTTGCCGTCGGCCGTGGCGCTGCCGACACCGCCGCCGCTGCCCTGGCCCGCGCCGCTTCCGTTGCCGTTGCCGTTCCCACCGGCGTTGCCCCCGCCGTTCCCGTTGCCCCCGCCGTTGCCCCCGCCGTTGCCTCCCCCGTTGCCCCCGCCGTTGCCTCCCCCGTTGCCGCCGCCGTTGCCGCCGCCGTTACCACCGCCTCCACCGCCGCCGCCCTTGGCGAGCACGGTCGTCATGCCGGTGTCAGCGGTGAACATGCCGAAGTCGGCCGGGACGGCGGCGATCAGCGCGCCCGCAGCGGCCAGGCACGCAAGACGCGGAAGGGAGTCGAATA
>CAZLBB010000064.1:0-27977 GCA_964557415.1 uncultured Rhodospirillaceae bacterium | reverse complement strand
CGACCGTCGCCGCGCCGGCGCTGGCGATCTCGTCGGGCGTGTCGCAGCCCGCCCACCAGCCGTTGGCGTAGACAGGGAGTTGCTCCCACATCTGCCCGCCGAACAGGTCAAAGACCGGGGCGCCCAGCGTCTTGCCCTTGATGTCCCAAAGCGCCTGCTCGATGGCACTCAACGCCGAATAGCTGATTGCGCCGCCATTGCGCGTCCAGAACGACAGGTCGTAGATGTCGTTCCAAATGGCGCCGATTCGCGCTGGATCGCGGCCCAGCACATGCCGCTCGACCATGCCGCGCAGCATTTCGGCGGCGGCAACACCGCCGATGCCGTAGGCGACACCCGCTTCGCCGATGCCCGTGATGGCATTGTCGGTCGCGATCTCAAGCAATATCGCACGCCGGTTTCCCGTCGGCACCACGTAGATCTTCGCTTCTTCGACCTTCACTTGGCCCTCGGTCGGCTAGGCAGTCGCGATCCAGAGAACGACCGCGTCGGTCGGCCCGGTCGATATGAGCGCGTGGCCCATCCTGCCATCGAGGTAGATGGAGTCGCCGGGCCCGAGATCGACGGGCTCGTAGTGCTCTGAATAGAACCGCGCTGTGCCCTTCAGGATGTACGCGAATTCCTCGCCGTCGTGATGCAGCCATCCGTCGAATGCGTCGAGTGAGCGGGCGGTGATGCTGGACCGGAACGGCAGCATGCGCTTACTGGCGAGATCGACATTGAGCAACTCGTGCCGATGTGTCGGCGTCACGTGCCGGCGGCCGGTTCCCTTGCGGGTAATGCTGCGGCGACCGGTCGCGGACCGCGGATATTCAGCCGAGAAAAGGTCCGCGACGTCGACACCGAATCCACGCGCGATCTTCTGCAATACCCCGAACGTTGGCGACATCTGCCGGTTCTCGATCTTCGACAGTGTGGAACGCGCAAGCCTGGTGCGCGTGGCCGCGGTCGCAAGCGTCCATTCGCGTTGCATCCGCAGTGCCTTCAGCCGCTTGCCGAGATCGATGGGTCCGACCGCGCTGAACACCCCGGGACGGTTTTTCCTGGTGACCTTGACCATCTCGCCGCGGGTGTCGGCTGGCGTGTTCCCGAAAGAACGGGCAATGCGCACGGAATCCATTCGACCTTTTCATCCCGTCTTGTTGCTCTTCGAGTGACATAGCGTCGACCCTGTGTCCTGCACAACCCCCATCTCGCGACCAAGGCTTGCGGGCGATCGCTCGCGGGATTGACGCACCCTACTTTACGATAGTAGCCTGAAGTTTCCGATAGTAAACACCGGGACCGTCGGGAACGGCGACGTGCCAGCGCTTCTTCCGATCTCCAATGAACGGCGGCGGCCGGCCGAGTTGCGACGGCACATGCTGGAATTGGAGATGACGCGCTTTCCCGATCGCGGCATTCCGGTCCCGGTTGACCACGCCGTGACGCGGACGGCCGCTCCAGGGCTGCTCACGCAGCTGCCGAACTTAGGGGCGATCCTTTCAACAGCGGCCAGCGTCGATCGCGCCCCGCGTGATCTCGAACTGCCCAAAGTGATTCCCATCGTGCGGATGAACGACCCGCATCCTGCCGCAATGATGAGTAAATGTGCCGCGATGGCCATGCTCCGGCATCGCCAAGGGGTGCACGAACCGCGGCGTACGCAGCAGAGGGCGGGAGGAGCTGTACGACTGCGAGCTGCGCAATGAACCAATGAGTCGATGGAGGGAGATGACATGAGCAGGGATCATCGGATTCACCCATACGTGAAAGTGCTGCACGAGCAGATGGAGCGGCGGCAGATCGGCCGGCGCCAGTTTCTGCGTGCGGCGACGTTGCTCGGCCTTTCGGCCGGCGCGGCCTATTCCATCGCCGGCCTCGGTCGCGAGCCGGGGCTGTTTCCGCGAGCACTCGCGCAACAGCCGCGCAAGGGCGGCACATTGCGGCTCGCCATGCGTCTGGGCGACATCAAGGATCCCCATACATATAGCTGGGGGCAGCACTTCTTCGTGCGCCAGACCCTCGAGCATCTGACGTTAACAGGCGTCGACAACGTCACGCGTCCTTTGCTGCTGGAGAAATGGACGGCGAGTCCCGATCTCAAGACCTGGACACTCAGCATCCGCCGCGAGGCGAAGTGGCACAGCGGCCGCCCGGTCGTTGCCGACGACGTGATCTGGAACCTGAAGCGCGCCCTGGATCCCAAGACGGGATCGGCGACCGTCGGGCTCATGGCAGGCTATCTGCTGGAGCGCTACGATACCGGCGAGAGAGACGATAAAGGCAACGCCAAGTTCAGCCAGCGTCTGTGGGATGCAAACGCAATCGAGAAGGTCGACGACTTCACGGTCCGGCTCAACGCCAAGGCGCCGAACCTCGCCGTTCCCGAGCATCTCTACCACTACCAGCTTTTCATCATGGATCCTGCGGACAACGGCGTCTTCAAGGTCGGCGCGAACTTCACCGGCCCCTACCAGCTCGAAAGTTACGAACAGGGCAAGCGCGCAGTGATGCAGGCGCGCGCCAACCATTGGGGCGGGGCGCCACACATCACGACGCTGGAGTTGATCGACCTGGGCGACAGTGCCACCGCGCCGCTCTCCGCACTGGCTGCCGGCCAGATCGACGGCTGGCCGGCCGTCGACAATGCCTCCCTCGACGCGGTGCGCAAGGTCAAGGACGTCGTCGTCTACGAGGCGCAGACCGCCAATACCGGCGCGGTCCGCGTGCGGCCTGAAGCCAAGCCATTCGACGATCCGCGGGTGCGCAAGGCAATGCGCCTCGCGATCGACTGCAAGAAGGTGCTCGACCTCGGCATCGGCGGCCTCGGCAGTGTCGGCGAGCATCACCTCGTCGCCAAGGTCCACCCGGACTACGCCGCCGTCACGCCGCTGCCGTTCGATCCGGGCGCGGCGAAGCGGCTGCTGGCAGAAGCCGGATATGCCAACGGCTTCGACGCCGAGATCTACCTGAAATCCGCCCCCGCTTGGGAAAGCCAGGTTGTGCAGTCGATGATCGAGCAGTGGCGCGAGGTCGGCATCCGGATGAAGATGAATCCAGTACCCTCCACGCAGTATTGGGAGGTCTGGAAGAAAGTTCCCGTCGGGTTCACGGACTGGAACCACCGCCCGCTCGGAATCATGCTTCTCGGCCTCTGCTTCCGGACGGGCGGCGCCTGGAACGAATCCGGCTATTCCAACGCCGAGTTCGACAAGCTGCTCGTCGAGGCTGAAGGCAAGCTCGACATCAACGAGCGCAAGCAGGCGATGGGCCGGCTGCAGACGATGCTGCTGGAGGACGGCCCGATCGTGCAGCCGGTCTATCGGTCAATCTTCGGCGCCTACAGCAGGCGCGTGAAGAATTTCGCAATGCATCCGACGAACTATAACTACTACAAGGACGTCTGGCTCGAGAGCTGACGCCCGGGTCACGCCCAAGCTGCCGCCGCGCGAAGCGCGGCGGCAGCCGAGGAGCCGAGGACAAGCTGTTGGCGCGATTCCTAGTTCATCGGCTGGGTCAACTGGCGTTGACGCTTCTGGCGGCGTCGTTTCTTGTCTTCGTCCTGGTCGAAGCCTCGCCGGGCACGGTTGCACGCAAGATGCTGGGACCGTTTGCCTCGGCAGATCAGGTTCGGATGCTGCACGAGCGTTTGAAGCTCGGCGATCCAATACTACTGCGCTACGGGCGATGGCTCGGCGTTCTCGTGGGGCTCATGGACGATCCGCTCGCCGATCCGGAACTGAAGTTTGGCGTCCAAGACAGGCGCGGCAATCGATACTTCGGCAATTTCGGCATTTCCACTCAGATGAAGCGGCCAGTATCCGAGGTGCTATGGGAGCGAGTGGGCAACTCGCTGCTGCTGGCTGGCCTGGCCATCATGGTGATCGTCCCCCTCGCGCTGGCGATGGGAATGTTGGCGGCGCTCAACCAGGGGAGCGCCATCGATCGCGCCATAACGGTTACGGGCACCATCTTCGCTTCGGTCCCGGAATTCGCCTCGGGCGTCGTCCTGATCAGCATCTTCGTTGTCACACTGGGCCTGCTGCCCGGCACAAGTCCGCTCTATCCCAGTGGACGCTGGCCTATCTATGTGCAGCTCGTGCTGCCGGTCACGGTTCTTGCCCTGTACGTAACGGCCTATGTTGCCCGCTTCGTGCGCACCGCCTTCATCGAGGTCATGGCAAGACCATATATCCGGACCGCGATCCTCAAGGGCCTGCCGTTTCGGACGGTCGTCATTCGCCACGCCTTCCGCAATGCGATGATCGCCCCGTTCACGGTAATCCTCTTGCAGGTGAACTGGTTGCTCAGCGGAGTTGTTGTCACCGAGGTCGTCTTCGCCTACCCGGGCGTCGGCCGTCTGCTGCTCGAAGCCGCATTGTTCGGCGATATTGCGGTGATCGAAGCGACGACCCTGGTTTCTGTCTGCCTCGCGACAACGACCCAGCTTGTCGGGGACCTCGGATACATGCTGCTGAATCCACGGATACGCCTGGCATGAGGGGTGCTGACAGCACCACCGCGCCGGCACCGGAAATGCTCGGAGATGAAGACTTCGCGCCCGGCACCCGAGCGCCGAGGCACCCGTTTCGTCGGCTCGCCCGTTCGCCGGTCGCGCTTGCCGGGCTTGCGCTGATCCTTGTCTGGGCGGGGGCCGCGCTGTTCGCGCCATTTATCGCGCCATATCCGCCCAACGCACAGCACATGACCGCGACGGAGATGGTGCCGTCGTTCCACCATTGGCTGGGCGCCGACGCCCTCAAGCGGGACATCCTGTCGCGCATTCTCTGGGGCGCGCGCCCGGTGCTGACCTTGGCGCCGCTTGCGCTCGCTGCCGCCTATCTGGTCGGGACTACCTTGGGGCTCGCCGCCGGCTATGCGGGTGGATGGATCGACGACGTGATCAGCCGCGCGGTCGACGTGCTTCTGTCATTTCCGAAGATCGTGATCTACGTCGTCCTCATCGCAACGGTGGGACCGAGCAAGACCAACATCGTCGTCGCGGTGATCCTCGTCGCCGCCCCGGGCATTGCGCGGCTCACCCGCGGATTGACGCTGGAGGTCAAAACCAACGACTACGTCGCCGCCGCAGTCACGCGCGGAGAGGGTGCCCTCTACATCATGTGTGCAGAAATTCTGCCGAACGTGCGAGGGCCGCTCATTGTCGATGCTTGCATGCGCATGGGGTACACAATCATCGCCATCGGCGTACTCGGGTTCCTGGGCCTCGGCCTGCCGCCACCCGACCCAGACTGGGGCGGCATGGTGCGCGAGGCGGCACCCATGCTCATCGCGCACCCGCACATGGCGCTGTTCCCCTGCCTTGCCATCATCTCGCTGGTTTTGGGCTTCAACCTGCTCGCCGACGGGCTGCAGGAAGCCGGCCCACAGGCATGAGAGTCCGCGTGGCGGAGACTGTCCTGGACATCGCCAACCTCGACGTCCGCTACGCCGGCGAAGACACCGACGTTCTCGCCGTCGCGGGAGTTTCCCTGAAGGTGTCGGCTGGCGAGACCGTCGGGCTGGTAGGCGAATCCGGTTGCGGCAAGTCGAGCATCGCCATGGCGGTCATGCGGCACCTTGGCCGGCGTGGCCGTGTCTCGCAAGGAACGATCCGCTTTCGCGGAACCGACATGGCGGGATTGTCGGACGAGGCGCTCCGGCGCCTGCGCGGCAACCGCATCGCCATGGTCTATCAGGACCCTGCAACGGCGCTCAATCCGACGATGCGCGTCGGCGAGCAGCTGGTCGAGGTGCTGCGGCACCATTCAGACGACAGACCGGCTGCGGCAATGGAACGGGTCAGGGCGATGTTGGCCTCCGTGCGCCTTCCCGATCCAGGGCTGATTCTAGGCCGCTACCCTTATCAGCTTTCCGGTGGCCAGCAGCAGCGCGTCGTGATTGCGATGGCATTCCTGACCAACCCGGATCTGCTGTTGTTGGACGAGCCGACAACGGCCCTCGACGTCACCGTGGAGCGCGAGATCGTAGACCTCCTGGCCGAGATGCAGCGCGCGCATCGAACGGCAGCGCTGTTCATTTCCCACAACCTCGGGCTGATACGTCGAATCTGCGAGAGGGTTGCCGTGATGTATGGCGGCCAAATCGTCGAGGAGGCGCCAGTCGAAACTCTCTTCGCTACGCCGCTTCATCCCTACACGCGGGGCCTGCTGGCATGCCTGCCATCGCTCGTCGCGGACAAGCGAGCGCGACGACTCTACGCGATTCGGGGACGTGCGGCGCAACTGGTTGCGCCGCCGAGCAGCTGCACATTTCAGCCTCGGTGCGACCACAGCCGGCGTGGCGTGTGCGACGCGGCCAGTCCCATACTCGAGCAGGCAGCGCCAAGTTCTCCCCATCTCGTGCGGTGCTTCCGCCACCGGGAAATACGTGCGGCGGCGGTCGATGCGTCGGCCGAGCCAGTTCCGCCGCTGCGCCGTCCTGCGGAGGCGCCGATCCTGGCAGTCCAAAGACTGACCAAACGCTATGACATTTCCGGCGGGCGGTTTATCGCAGCCAACCGCGACGTGACGTTTGCGCTCGCGGCCGGCGAGACGCTGGCGGTGGTCGGTGAGTCCGGCTCCGGCAAGTCGACGCTCGGCCGCATTGTGATCGGCCTGGATGTCGCGACACAGGGCGTGGTCCAGCTGCACGGCAGGGACGTCGCGCGGATCCCGGCGCAACGCCGCGACCGCGCGCAGATACGTGCGGTGCAGATGATCTTCCAGAACCCCGACAGCACCCTAAACCCGGCTTGGACCGTGGGCGGCATTCTTACCCGCGCGTTGACCCTGCTCGGCGATCATAGGACGCGGCAGGACCTCACGGAGGCACTGCATCACCTCCTTCGCTTGGTGCGCCTGCCGACATCCGTTGCGGAGATGACTCCGGGTCAGCTATCCGGCGGCCAGAAGCAGCGGGTAGCCATAGCGCGCGCCTTCGCCGGGCAACCGGAGATCGTCGTCGCCGACGAGCCGACCTCGGCGCTTGACACGTCGGTCAAGATGGCGGTGCTGGAGCTCCTATTTCACGCCCAGCAGGCGATCGGCACAGCGCTGATCTTCATTTCGCATGATCTCGGTATCGTGCGTTATGTGGCGGATCGGGTCATCGTCATGCACGCTGGAGAGATTGTCGAAATCGGCCCGACCGACGCCATTTTCGCGCCTCCCTATCATCCATACACGGAAGCCCTGCTGGGCGCGGCGCCCGTTGTCGAGGCCGGTCTGGTGCAACGGCGCGTTCCCATCGCCGGCGAGACGCCGAGCCAGGTCGGCGAGCCGGACGGCTGCGCCTTTGCACCGCGCTGCCCGCGAAAGCTCGTGGGCGAGATTTACGACACGCTTGCGCCCCCGCTCCGCGAGGTAGCCTCGGGGCACGCCATACGATGCCATATTCCCGTCGAAGAGCTGCGCCAGATACCCCCGGTATTCGTTCGCGTAGATCCGGCGCAACCGGAAATAACATAGAGTGCCGTCGCTGCGTGGCGCGGTCTCATGCCCCGTCGCACGGCCTGTCGCGACTCCATCAACCGGGTCGGGCCCCATGTTCACCGCTACCTCGCCCTTCGCCAAGGTCGGCAGCGCGGTGATACGGGCCTCTTGCCAGCCCCGCGTGGATCGCCTGCATGCCCACCTGAGGCAGCGTGTTCGGTGCGTGGAACGAAGGACGGCCACCGCCTGATCGGACTACCGCCCCTGAGCACTCCTGCACCGCCGTGAGCGTGCGCCCGGACGCGTCACGCCCTCTTGGACCATGTCAAGAACATAAGGTCGCCAATAGCCAGCTGCCGGCAGCAATCACCCAGCCGGTTTCGCCCTCTTCTCCGTCGGGAAGCCCTTCTCGCGCCAAGCGCTGTAGCCGCCGTCGATATGGGCGACGGGCCGGAGGCCCATGTCCTGGGCGGTGGCGGCCGACAGCGCCGAGCGCCAGCCGCCGGCGCAGAAGAAGACGAAGGTCTTGTCCTCGGCGAAGACCGGCTTGTGGTAGGGACTCGCCGGATCGACCCAGAACTCCAGCATGCCGCGCGGGCAGTGGAAGGCGCCCGGGATGGCGCCCTCGCGCTCGACCTCGCGCGGGTCGCGCAGGTCGACGAACGTTACGTCCGGCCGGCCGAGCAGCTCCTTCGCCTCCTCCGGCTTCAGCGTCCTGACCTTGGCCAGCGCCGCGTCGAGCAGCTGGCGGAATCCCTTCGTGATCGTCTGCGCCATGGCGTCCCTCGCTCTTGCCGGACCGCATGCTAGACTGGCCGAGGCAACCGGACAAACGGGGTTCCTTCGCCTCTCATGACGTCCAACTCCTATGACGTGCTGATCGTCGGCGGCGCGGTGGTCGGCAGCGCTGCCGCCTATTTCCTCGCCGGGCCCATGGGCATGGACCCGAAGCGCATCGCCGTGGTCGAGCGCGACCCGACCTATGGCGAGGCGGCGACGCCGCGCTCGCTGGGCGGCATCCGCCAGCAGTTCTCCACCAAGGAGAACATCGAGATGTCGCGCTTCGGCATGCAGTTCGTGAAGTCGATCGGCGCGCACCTGTCGGTCGACGGCGAGGCGCCCGACGTGAACCTGCGCGAGCAGGGCTACCTGTTCCTCGCCACGCCCGAAGGCGTGCCCGTGCTCGAGGCCAACCACAGGACGCAGCGCGCGCTCGACGCCGATGTCGAGCTCATGGACGCGGCGGCCCTGAAGGCACGGTTCCCCTGGCTCAACACCGAGGGGCTCGCCGCCGGCAGCTTCGGCCGCTCGGGCGAGGGCTGGATCGATCCCTATGCCCTGCTGCAGGCCTTCCGCCGCAAGGCGCGCTCGCTCGGGGTCGAATACCTGCACGACGAGGTGACGGGCCTCGCGCGCCGCGGCGGCCGCATCGAGGCCGCGACGCTCAAGAGCGGAAGGCGCATCGCCTGCGGCACGCTGGTCAACGCCGCCGGCACGCGCGCGCACCTGCTGGCGGCGATGGCCGGGCTCGACATCCCGATCCGGCCGCGCAAGCGCTTCGTCTACGTGTTCGACTGCCGCGAGCCGCCGCACCGGGCGCCGCTCGTGATCGACGCGACCGGCGTCTATGTCCGGCCCGAGGGCACCGGCTTCGTGTGCGGCGTGTCGCCGCCCGAGGACAACGACCCGGACTGTCTCGACTTCGAGCTCGACTACGCGCCATGGGAGGACGTGGTGTGGCCGACGCTCGCCCACCGCGTGCCGGCCTTCGAGGCGATCAAGCTGGTGCGTGCCTGGGCCGGGCAGTACGACTACAACACGCTGGACCAGAACCTCATCATCGGCCCGCACGAGGACTGCGCCAACTTCCTGCTCGCCAACGGCTTCAGCGGCCACGGCCTGCAGCAGTCGCCCGCCGCCGGGCGGGCGCTGGCGGAGCTCATCGCCACCGGCGGCTTCCGCACGATCGACCTCGGCGCCTTCTCGCACGCGCGCGTCAGGCAGAACCGGCCGATCCGCGAGCTGAACGTGGTGTAGCTACGCCTCCGCGAACCCGTCCGGGTGCTTCTCGTGCCAGTGCCACGCGGTCTCGACGATCGCGCGCAGGCTCGGGTAATGCGGAGTCCAGCCGAGCTCGCGCTTGATCGCGGACGGATCGGCCACCAGCGTGGCGGCGTCGCCCGGGCGGCGGGGCCCGAACTCGACCGGCACCTTGCGGCCGCCGACCTCCTCGACCGCGCGGATCACCGCGCGCACGCTGTGGCCGCTTCCGGTGCCGAGGTTGTAGCGGACGCTGCGGTGCCTGAGCGGCTCCAGCACGGCGATATGCGCGTCGGCCAGGTCCATCACGTGGACGTAGTCGCGCACGCAGGTGCCGTCCGGCGTCGGGTAGTCGCTGCCGAACACCGTCACCGAGCCGCGCTTGCCGAGCGCGGCCTCGATCACGATCGGGATCAGGTGCGTCTCCGGTCGATGGTCCTCGCCGATATGGCCGCGCGGATGCGCGCCGGCGGCGTTGAAATAGCGCAGGCTCGCCGAGCGGATGTTCAAGACCTGGTCGGCCCAGTGGAGGATGCGTTCGACCATGAACTTGGAATCGCCGTAGGGGCTCTGCGGCTTGACCGGCGCCTGCTCGTCGATCGGCCTGTCGCCGGCGGGATCGAACAGGGCCGCGGTCGAGGACAGGACGAAGCGGCCGACGCCGGCCTCGTGCGCGGCGCGCAGCAGCTTGACGGCGTTGCCGGTGTTGGCGCCGATCCAGCGCAGCGGATCCTTCATCGATTCGCCGACCAGCGACAGCGCGGCGAAGTGCATGATCGCGTCGAAGCGATGCGCGCGGAACAGCGCGCGCAGGGCCGACTCGTCCGCGAGGTCGAGCGGGAGGAAGCGCGCGGCGGGCGGGACGGCGGCGCGATGGCCTGTGGACAGATCGTCGACGACCACGACGCCGTAGCCGCGCTCGACCAGCAGCGCCGCCGCGTGGCTTCCGACGTAGCCCGCCCCGCCCGTCACCAGCACCGTCTCCGCCATAAAATTCCCCAATGATTTCCAACCAGTATGCCCTGCCGTCCGCATACCGGCCGGCGCCGCCGCACGCCCCGGAGTCCGAGACATTGCGGGACGCCATTTAGCGAATGCTTAAACGTCGTCTCATATCGTGCGGCCGCTAGCAATCGGGTTCCCGCGAACCATGGCCACCTCGACGGAGCGACTCCTCGCCTTCTCCTTCGCCAACGCCGACATCCTGCTGGAAGTCGACGGCGGATCGAGCGTGCGCTACATCTGCGGCGCGACGCGCAGCCTGCTGCAGCGCGAGGACGCGCAGCTGAACGGCCGTCCCCTGGCCGAGCTGCTCGCGCCCGCCGACCGCGGCATGGTCCAGGCGCTGCTGAAGAACCTGCCGAACAACACGAGGCTCAACCCGGTGATCGTCCGCCTCGCCGGCGGCGACGCCAAGGCGAACAGCGCGCTGCTGTCGGGCTACCGGCTGGACGGCGACGCGGCGCATTTCTACCTGACGCTCTCGCGCGTCCGCCCGAGCACGGCCGACCTGCGCCGCAGCGAAAGCCTCGACACCGAGACCGGGCTGCTGCCGGCCGACGGCTTCGCCCAGTCGGTCAACGAGCGGCTCGGCGCCCTGCACGCGCACCAGCCCGACGCCAAGCTGACCCTGCTGCGGCTCGACCAGTTCGACGAGCTGAAGAAGCGCCTGGGCGAGGACAACATCCAGCACATGATGCAGGAGATCGGCGGCCTGCTGCGCGCCATGTCGGTCGACGGCGGCACGGCCGGCCGGCTGGGCGAGGACCGCTTCGGCCTGATGCACACGCCGTCCGTCAACGCGGCGGAACTCGAGCGCGGCGTGGCGCGGATCAGCCAGGCGAACGACCCGAGCGGCGCCGGCGCCGCCGTCTCGGGCACGACGCTGGACCTGGCGTCGGAAACCCTGAGCGCCGAGGACCGCCAGCGCGTCATCCTCTACACGGTGCGCAAGTTCTCGGAAGCGACCGGCCGGTTCGAGATCGCCTCGCTCGGCGACGCGGTCAAGGAGATCCTGGCCGACACGGTCAGGCGCGTGCGCAGCATCAAGCAGACGCTGACCGGCAACAAGCTCAGGATCGCCCTGCAACCGATCGTCAGCTTGAGCGACCGTGCCATCCACCACTACGAGGCGCTGGCGCGGCCGACCGACGGCCAGGCGCCGGCCGGGCTGATCGGCTTCGCCGAGGAGATCGGCCTGTCGGAGGACTTCGACCTGCTGGTCTGCCAGAAGGTGGTCGACATCCTGACCGAAAGCGCCGGCACGGGCCACATGCCGGCGGTCGCGTTGAACATCTCGGCGGCGTCGCTGGAGAGCGAGCTGTTCGTCGATGCCTTCCGCGCGCTGCTCGCCGCCGACCGGGGCTTGCGCGGGCGGCTCCTGATCGAGGTCACCGAGTCGATGCGCATCCGCGACCTGGAGGCGACCAACGCGGTGCTGAAGCGGCTGCGCGAGGACGGGCACACGGTGTGCCTGGACGATTTCGGCGCCGGCGCGTCGTCGTTCCCCTACATCCAGGCGCTCGAGGTCGACTGCGTGAAGATCGACGGCGCCTATGTCAAGCGCATCGAGACAGCCCAGCGCGACCGCGCCATCCTCAAGGCGATGGTGACGCTGTGCACCGACATCGAGGTCGACATCGTCGCCGAGATGATCGAGACCGAGGCGCAGGCGAAGATCCTGGCCGAGCTCGGCGTGCAGTACGGCCAGGGCTACCTGTTCGGCAAGCCGTCGCTCGACGCAGCCCTTCAGCCGCAGCCGCGCGCGCCGGCGCCGCAGACGGCCGATCCGCAGCGCGAGTCCCTCATCGCCGCGACGGCGCGGGCGAAGATGCACCTGCGCCGGCGCGGCGCGCGCGACTCCTGGGGCTGAGCGAGGCTGCGATCGGCGAATCGCCCTCTTTCCTGGCCCGGCGCCCGTCGCGCGCCGCTGCCGCGGAACGCCGCGCGACGCTTGACGTTTGCAGCCGGGCCGCGCCGCTCGGCGCGGCCGCGGCTATAGTGGCCCGCCGAGCATTCCCGAGGGTGCGCGCCATGACGTTCCTGCTGCAGATGCTGTCCGCCCTGATGGAGCCGATCGGCGTGCTCGGCTACGTGCTGTGCGGCCTGTTCCTGCCGCGCCTCTGGCTGGCCTTGCCCGCCGCGGTCGCCTGGGCCGCCGTCATGCAGGTGTGGGAGTCGGCCCAGGCGCGGGCGCAGCAGGGCCTGTCCGGCCTCGAGCTGATGTTCCCGCGCATCGCCGTCGCGCTGCTTGTCTCGCTTGCGGCGTTCCTCGCGCTGCGCGCTTGGCGCAATGCAAGGGCTGAGCGCCCATTCGACCGGCCGGTGACGCGACTCTAGCGAACAGCCGCTGCATTCGCGCCGAAATGCTATCGACAATATCAATATAAAAGGCCAATATTACTCGTTTGTCTAATCTTAGCGTTCTCCATAGCCTTCGAGATCGATCGAACGCGCCGGCGAGCCACCGTGCCGGCCGAGCATGGAGAAGAGCGATGCGCATCACCTTGCCGCCCCTGCACTATGCCTACGACGCGCTGGAGCCGCATATCTCGCGCGCCACGATGGAGCTACACCACGGCAAGCACCACCGCACCTATGTCGACAACGTCAACGCGCTGGCGGACGAGGTGCGGCTCGCTGACCTGTCGCTCGAGCGCATCATCCGCCAGACCGCCGGGCAGAACCGCGGCCGCGCCCTGTTCAACAACGCGGCGCAGGCGTGGAACCACGCCTTCTTCTGGCGCTCGCTGCGCCCGGCAGGCGGCGGCGCGCCGACCGGTGGGATCGCCGCGCGCATCGAGTCCGAACTCGGCGGCTACGCCGCCTTCGTCGAGCGCTTCGCGGCCGCCGCCACCGGCCAGTTCGGCAGCGGCTGGGCCTGGCTCGTGCTCGATGGCGGCAAGCTCGCGATCACGGCCACGGCGAACGCGGACACGCCGCTGGCCTACGGCCAGGCGCCGCTGCTGACGATCGACGTCTGGGAGCATGCCTACTACCTCGACCGTCAGAACCGGCGCGCAGAATACGTGGCGGCGGTAATCCGGCATCTGCTCGACTGGGACTTCGCCAACGAGAACCTGGCCCGCGCCTCCGCGCAGACACCCGAGCCGCAGGCGTTGCGGTCGGCATAGGGATACCTGCGCGGCGCGCGACGACCGACGAGGGCGAAGCGCAGCCGCGAGGGCGCGCCGGGCGATGCCGGCGGGCAGCGCCGCGTCAGCGCCTGGCGGCCCGGCGCCGCGGTGTCCCGGAGCGGGCCTTCTTCCTTACGGTCGCCTTCTTCTTCGCCTTGGCCCGCGCCTTCGCGGCCGGCCTGCGTGCCGCCGGGCGCTTTTTCGCGATCCTCTTCGGCGCGGCCCTCCTGCTCGTCTTCTTCCTGGCGACCTTCTTCTTGACCGCTTTCTTCTTGACGACCTTCTTTTTGGCGGGCTTTTCGGGCTCCTTCTTCTTCGCGGCGGCGCGGTCGCCGGCGTTCTCGACCCAGCTCCGCGGCGGCGTCGCGAAGAACATCCGGCGGCGGCGCGCCTTGAAGCCGGTCCCGAAATAGCCGTTGGTCCAAGAGTCGGTCTCGTCGAGAAAGGCGCTCTTCGCCTCGCCGCCGCCGTCGCTCGCCGCCAGCTCGTTGGCGATGTTGCGGAAATAGAAGTGGCGGAAGATGCGGTCGAACTCGGTCATGTAGATGTCGGCGACGCGGGTGTCGCCGCGGATCAGCAGCATGTTCTCGTCGTTCTGCAGCAGCGAGTTCGACGAGAAGTTCGCCGATCCCGAGCACACCAGCGGATCGTCCGACAGCGGGTCGATCAGCAGGAACTTGGTATGGACGAAGAACACGAACCCTTCGTTCTTCGGCCGGAAATGCTCCTCCTCGAGAAACCACTTGTCGAGCTCGAACTCCTCGATCGGCTTGCGCGCCACCGGCTTGCCGTCCTTGAAGCGGTAGAGCTCGCCGAGCGGCACGCCGTAGGACAGCACGATGCTGCGGTCCTTGCCGAATTCCGCCTTCAGCGCGTCGGTCGCCGGCTTCTCCATCAGCACGAAGCGCAGCATGTCGCGCTTCATGGCGATCGCCGGGATCAGCTGCTGCGCCACGCCGAAGGCGGCGGTGAACATCAGCGTGCCGGTCGCGTCCTCCATCCGATCGGCGTACCAAGCCAGCAGGTCCGCCTTCGCCCGCGGCGAGAACACGCGCACGATCGACTTCGGCGCGATCAGCGCGTCGGGATCGGGCGTCAGCTTCAGCACTGCGGCGCGGGCCTCGTCGCGCCCGGGATCGATCTTCAGGATCTCCCAGTAGGCGAGATACTGCGCCGCCGTCGCCCTGTCGCCCACGCGATGGCCGACATTGGTCTGGCCGAGGAACCCGGACGGCGTGAAGTTGGTCGACCCGGTCCACACCTCGACGGGATCGCGCCCGCCGGCGAGGCGCACGATGAACTTGTTGTGCGGAATCTTGGTCTTGGAACGGCGGAACGTGGCCCTCTGGTCGTCGAGCGGCAGGCCCGCCTTCGCCATCGCCGTCTCGTTCGGCTCGTCGGTCTCCGCGGTCGAGTCGTGGTAGATGATCCTGACATCGACGCCGCGGTCGCGCGCCGCCTTCAGCGCGTTCAGGACCGGCGCATAGGTGAACTCGTAGGCCGCCACGCGCAACCCGTCGCCGGAGGGCGTCCCGTCGATGAAGCCGAGGCACGCCTCGAGCAGGCCGCGCGACAGCCACTGGACCTCGCGGTCCTTCGGGTTCTCGATGTCGCCCGGCGGCTTGTTGCCGAACTCCTCGGCGAATTTCTGCCCGGCGATGGCGCCGCGGTTGAACCACACGCCGTGGCCCTGGTCGAATTCCTTCTCCGTGCGGATCGTGAAGTCGATCTCGCCGCCGGGCTCGAGCGCGCCCGGCCTGCCGTACATCGGCAGGATCGTGAAGACGTACTCGGTATCCGGCCGTGCCGCGTAGTCGCCCCACAGGAAGCTCTGGATCGGATGGTCCGAGGTGTAGAACCGCTTGCGCTTCTGCGGATCGTCGGGGTCGCGCGCGTTCTTCGGGTCGGGCTCGATCGACCGGAACACCTTCTGCGAGCGCAGCCATCGCGCCGGCTGCCCGGAGTCCTTGACCTGGCGCTTGAACGCGAAGCCGAGCAGGCCGTGCCGGCGCGCTTCCGCGCAATCCAGCGCGATCAGGACCGTATGCGTGCCTGCGATGGCCTTGACGCGGAAATCACCCGCCGACGCCGTGACGCGCATCGCACATCCTCCCCGAAAGGATTGCGTCCGCGGCCCAGTGTGCGCGCGGTTGCCGCGGCGTGTCTACGGCAACTTTTGATGACAAAATTGCTTCGGATATTTGTAAAAAGTGGTCGCGCCGGCCGGGCGAACGTCATCTGCCCGTCCGCACCCGCAGGTGGAAGCTCTTCGGCCGCGTCAGGTGCTCGTAGCCAACCCGGCTCAAGGTGCAGCCGCGGCCGGACTCCTTGACGCCGGTCCAGGCCAGCGCCGGGTCGAGGTAGTCGCAGCGGTTCATGAACACCGTGCCGGTGTCGAGGCGCTGGCCGATGCGCTCGGCAGCCGCCGCGTCCTCGGTCCACACCGCGGCGGTGAGGCCGAAATCGCTGTCGTTCATCAGCGCGACCGCCTGCTCGTCGTCCTTGACCGGCATGATGCCGATCACCGGCCCGAAGCTCTCCTCGCGCATCACCGCCATCGCGTGGTCGACCTCGGTCAGCACCTGCGGCGCCAGGTAGCAGGTGCCGGGTGCGGAGCGCGGAAAGCGCTTCTCGTCGATCAGCCCCTTGGCGCCGCCCTTCACCGCCTCGGCGATGTGCCGGCGCACCGTCGCGGCGCCGGAGGGACGCGCCATCGGGCCCAGGTTGGTCGCGGCATCGATCGGGTTGTCGAGCCTGTACTTGAGCGTCAGGTCGACGAAGCCGTCGACGAACTTCTTGTGGAGTTTCTGGTGCACGTAGATGCGTTCGATGCCGCAGCAGGACTGGCCGCTGTTGAAGAAGGCGCCGTCGACCAGGTTCTCGATCGCGTGGTCGAGATTGGCGTCCGCGCGCACATAGGCCGGGTCCTTGCCGCCGAGCTCGAGGCCGAAGCCGGGAAACGCCTTCGACCCGCCGACCGCGCGCTGCACCGCGCGGCCGCCTTCGACCGAGCCGGTGAAGGCGACGAAGTCCATGAGGCCGGCGCGGATCGCCGCCTCGGTGTCGGCGTGCGTCGTGTGCAGCACCTGGAACACGCCGTCCGGCAGCCCGCCCGCCTTCAACGCCGCGCCGATGCGCTCGGCGCAGAGCGGCGTCTGGCCGCTGTGCTTCAGCACCACCGTGTTGCCGGCCAGGAGCGCCGGGATCACCGAGTTGACGGCGATCAGGTAGGGATAGTTCCAGGCCGCTACCGTGAACACGACGCCCAGCGGCTCGCGCCGGATGAAGCGCTTGAAGTCGGGCTTGGGCCCGGCGTCGATGTCGGCCAGCGCGGCGGGCGCGATCTCGATCATGTAGCGCGCGCGCTCGGCGAAGCCGCGCACCTCGCCCGGCGTCTGCGCGACCGGCCGGCCCATCTGCCAGCTCAGCTCCCGCGCGATCTCGTCGCCCTTGGCGACGAAGGCGTCGACCGCGCGCGCGCAGACCGCCTGCCGCTCGGCGATCGAGGTCGAGCGCCAGTCGCGCTGCGCCTGGCGCGCACGGGCGAAGGCGCGCTCGACATCGGCGGTGGTCGCCAGCGCGACCGTGGCATAGACGCTGCCGTCGACCGGGCTCTTGACCTCGAGGACGCCGGGCTTGCTCATGTTCAGGTTCCTTGTTGAGCGGAAGGCGGGGAAGGTAATCTCGCGCCCGTTACGGGGTCAAACGACAGGACGACGCGGAGGGGATGATGGACGCGGCAACCATGGAGCGCGCGGCGGATTGGATCGCCGAGGCAAGGATCGGCGGGCGGTCCGTCGGCGAATTGCCGCGGGAGCTGCGTCCCGCGACCGCCGACGAGGGATACGCCATCCAGCGCCTGGTGCGCGAACGCCTGACCGCGCGCGGGCGCGGCAGCCTGATCGGCTGGAAGGTCGGCGCCACGACCGCGCCGATGCAGAAGCTCCTCAACCTGACCGGGCCGGCGGCCGGCGCCGTGCTGGAAGCGGCCGAGAAACATTCGCCGGCCAGGCTGCGCTTCGCCGACTACCGCAAGATCGGCATCGAGTGCGAGGTCTGCGTGAAGCTGAAGGCGCCGCTGCCGGCAGGACCCGGCAAGGTCGACCGCGCCGCCGCCGCGGCCGCGGTCGGCGCGGTGCTTCCGGCGATGGAGATCGTCGACAACCGCTACGGCGACTTCGCCGCGACCGGCGCGCCGACCATCATCGCCGACGACGTCTTCCACGCCGCGATCGTGCTGGGCCGGGAGGCGAAGGACTGGCGGAAGCTCGACCTCGCCGCCTGCGAGGGCACCACGTCGGCCAACGGCGAGGTGAAACTGAAGGGAAAGGGCGCCGACGTGCTGGGCCATCCGTTCGAGTCGCTGGCCTGGCTCGCCAATCTCCTCGCCGCGCGCGGCGAGCGCCTCGAGGCCGGCCAGCTCGTCATGACCGGCAGCCTGCCCCTGCCCTACTGGGCCAACCAGGGCGAGACGGTGGAGGTCAGGATCACCGGGCTCGGATCAGTCACGGCGACGCTGGCATAGGCCCCGTCATTTGAGCAGGTTGTCTCCCCAGATCCGCGACTGCCAGACATACGCGTCCGGCGCGATCCCCTTGTCGCGGGCAAACTTGACCCGCCGCGCCGCCTCGTCGCGGTCGAGATAACCTCCCAGGGTGACGGCGTAGTAGGCGTTCTCGGCCAGGTAGACCTCGGCCGGATATTCGGGATGCGACGCCCGCAGCCTGCGTGCGAAATCCACCGCGCTCGCGAAATCGCGGACGGAGCGCACCACGGGGAAGGCGTCGCCCTTGCGCACTTCCTGCGCGACCGTCCGCGCTTCGGTGCGGATCTTCGGCGTCTCCGTTTCGTCGGCCGCGATCGCCTCCGCCAGCTTGGACGCCAGCTCCTGGTCGAGCATGCGCAGGAGCCTGACGGCGAGCTCCCGCTCGCGGGGATTGGAACTGGTGATCTTGGCGCTGAACATCTCGAGCAGCTTCAGCTGCTGCTCGACCCGCGCCCGCTTCTCGGCCGAGGCGCGTTCGGCCGCGGCGATGTCCTGCGCGCTTTGGATCTGGGAGCCGGAAATGAAGTACGTCGCCGCGCCACCGACCACGCCGACGACGATCGGCATGACGAACACCTCGATCCACGACTTGACCTTGCCTGCGGAAGGATTGTCCGTCGCCATGAAGGTCCCCTTCCCCGCCCCCTCGCCGGTGCTGCAGACAGGCCAGCGCAGCCCTTGGCCTCGACCGTGGTGCATTGCACCCAGCGCTCCCGGCCACGATTCGGTCCGCAACGAAGATTATTCTTTCAGACGCCGGCGGGTCGACCTTGACCTAAGTCATGCGCCGGCTCGATTTCGTCCCGCGCGTCGCTAGGCTCTCGCACCGATCGTCGCGGTCAGCGGGACTGCCGGCTTCGCGCCAGGCGCTTCTTCGCCGCCTCCTCCGGCACTGTCGGGCGGCAGTCGCGCAGCGGGTCGCGGCAAAGCTCTTCGACCAGCCAGTCGCGGAAAGCGACGATCTTCGGCTGCTGCGCGTTGGGCTCGGGGCAGACGAAGTAGTGCGACTTGCCGGAGTCGATCTCCAGCGCGAACGGCCGCACCAGGCGGCCCGACTTGATCTCGTCCTTGAAGAACTCGGGCATGACCAGCGCCACGCCGGCGCCGCTCAAGGCCGCCTGCACCGCCATCTGGCTCGAGTCGAAGGCGCCGCCGGAGCGGTGCTCGAACTCGGTGACGCCAGCCGCGGCGAACCACGCCTTCCAGTCCTCGGCGATGTACGGGCTGTCGCGCAGCAGCGGGTATTGCAGGATGTCGCGCGGCTCGTCGAGCGGCGGACCCTTCGCCAGCAGCTCGCGGCTCAACAGCGGCGTCAGCACCTCGCTGAACAGCCTGACCGCGTAGATGCCCTCCCAGCCGCCGCGGCCGTAGCGGATCGCCGCGTCGACGCCCTCGCGGTGGAAGTCGACCGCGCGCTGCGACGCTTCGAGCCGGACGTCGATCTCGGGGTACCTGGCCTGGAAGCGGTAGAGCCGCGGCACCAGCCAGCTCCAGGCGAAGGTCTGGGTCGAGCTGACCGTCAGCGGGCCGCTGTGCCCACCCGCCGCCACGCGCTCGACCGCGACCGCCAGCCGCGCGAAGGCGTCCTTGGCGTCGGCCAGCAGCATCTGCCCGGCATCGGTGAGCAGGAGCTGGCGCGGCAGGCGGCGGAACAGCTTCACGCCCAGCGTGTTCTCAAGCAGCCGGATCTGGTGGCTGATCGCGGTCGGCGTCACCGCCAGCTCGTCGCCGGCCTTGGTGAAGCTCAGATGCCGTCCGGCGGCCTCGAAGGCGCGCAGCGCGTTGAGCGGCGGCAGCTTGGCCATCGACGCCTCGCTATGGCTGAGATTTTCTCAGCCACTCTATGCGGAGCGATCGTTTGTCGCAAGGCCGGGCCTGCGTCTAAATGGCACCAATGAAGGCTGCCGGCGCGATCCTCGCCCGCGCCGCCTGGATGAGGAAAACTGGAGATTGCCATGCTCGACCACCCCACGTTGCTGCTCGCCCGCACCGGCGACCTGCGTCCCGCCGAGTCGCTTGCGGTGCGCTTCTTCGATACGCTGTTCGACTGGATGGACCGCTACCGCTCGCGCCGGGCGCTGGTTGGCATGACCGACGGCCAGCTCCACGATGTCGGGCTGACCCGCGCCGACATCGAGCGCGAGGCCGGCAAGCCGTTCTGGAGGCAGTAAGGAGCCCGGATGGCCGAAGCAGGAATTCGCAGCGGCGGCTGCCTGTGCGGCGCGGTGCGCTTCGCGGCGCGCGGGCAGCCGAAGCACGTCAACCTCTGCCACTGCGAGATGTGCCGCAAGGCCGGCGGCGCGCCCGTCGTCGCCTGGGCGACCTACGCGAACGACGCCGTCAGCTGGACCGGCGCCCCGCGATGGCGCCGCTCGTCCGACCGCGCCGAGCGCGCCTTCTGCCCCGACTGCGGCTCGGCCCTGGGCTGGCGCGAGCTTGCCGAGCCCGGGCTGATCGACCTCACGGTCGGCTGCTTCGACGAGCCCGACGACCTCAAGCCGGCCGACCATTTGTGGATGGACTCGCGCATCCGCTGGCTCAAGATCGACGACCGCCTGCCCAAGCACAAGCAGGAGCGCAAGAGCGCGCTGGTGGCGGAATAGGCGCATGGCCCTGCCCGAACCGGTCGGCTTCGCGCTCTTCCTCCTGGCCGCGCTGGTGATTGCGCTGACGCCCGGCCCCGGCATCTTCTACGTCGCCGCGCGCACGCTTTCCGGCGGCCGCGCCGAGGGTTTCGCCTCCAGCTTCGGCACCGGCATCGGCGGCATGGCGCACGTGCTGGCCGGCGCCGCCGGCGTCTCCGCCCTGGTGCTGGCGAGCGCCGAGCTGTTCGCCGCCTTCAAGCTCGCCGGCGCCGTCTACCTCGTCTGGCTCGGCATCAAGACCTGGCGCGCGGCCGGCGAGCCGGTGCTGGCGGTCGCGGCCCAGGCAACCGGCAGCCGGCGCGCCTTCAGCGAAGGCATCGTGGTCGAGGCGCTCAATCCCAAGACCGCCGCCTTCTTCCTCGCCTTCATCCCGCAATTCGTCGCACCCGACGCCGGCGGCGTCGCGCTGCAATTCGTCCTGCTCGGCACCATCTCGGTGTTCCTGAACACGGCCGTCGACGTCGTGGTCGCGATCGGTGCCTCCGCGGTGCGCGGCCGCCTGGCCGCGCAGCACGCGCTGATCCGGCGCCTGCGCCAGGGCTCGGCGGCCGTGTTGTGTGCGCTTGGGCTTTCGCTGGCGCTGGCGCGCCGCCCGGGCTAGGCGGCTGCGCCGGCGCGCGCCAGACCCGCGGCAGCATGGGACAATCCAGCGCGCCGCCGACCTGCTGCCCGTGTTCGACGAGGAACCGCGTGATTTCTGCCGTCCACACGCCGCGCGGCCGGAATCGCACGCCCTGGTCCCCGAAGCGCAGCGACAGGCGCCGGATCGTGCGGGCCAGCGGCCGCGTCGCACCCGGCGAATGCCGGCGCGTCCTGGACGACCCCGACCAGCGATCCCGCGTCCATGCCTGGCGCAGCACCCGTTGCCGCGCGACGGGAGATTCTACCCCTTCTTCTCGGCCTGCGCCTTCCTGACCGTGTCGCCGACCTGGTTGATCGGCCCGCGCAGCCCGTCGAGCAGGGACTTGAGCTTCGCGCCGGCGATGAAGACGCGGTCGATCCCCAGCCCCTGGTAGCGGCCTTCGATCTCGGGGTCGTTCATCGCCGCCTGCAAGGCGGCGGCCAGCACGTCGAGCCGGTCGCGCGGCGTGCCCTTGGGCGCGAAGACGATGATGCGCTCCTCGAACACGGTGCCGATGCCGAGCTCCTTGGCCGTCGGAACCTCGGGCAGCTCGGCGACGCGCGAGTCCGAGAACATGACCAGCGGCCGCAGGCCCTGCTCCTTGAACAGCAGGAACTCGGGGCCCGAGAACATCGACAGCTCGGTGTGCTTGCCCAGCAGGGACTTCAGCCGCACCGCGCCACCGCCCGCCTGCACGAAGCGGAAGGCGACGCCCGCGTCCTGCTGGAACATCAGCGGCACGAAGTGCGGCAGCAGGCCGATGTTCATCGCCACCGTGATCGTGTCCGGCTTCGCCTTCGCCTCGGCCAACACGTCCTTGATCGAGCCGAAGCGCCCGTCCTTCATGCCGCCGATGCCGACCTGCGTGCGGCCGACCTGGCCGATCAGCTCGAACGCGCCGTGGTCGTAGTCGACCACGCCCATGGCCGGCGCGGTCAATAGGCCCATGTGGAAGACGCCGATCGTGTAGCCGTCGGGCTCGGCATCCTTGACCAGCCGCGTGCCCGCCGTGCCGCCGGCCGCGGCGTTGTTGATTACGACCAGCGGCTGCGGCAGAAGCTTGCGCCTGTCGATCGTCGCCTGCAGCAGGCGGAACACGACGTCGGTCTGCCCGCCGGGCGCGATCGGCACGATCGCGCGCACCGGCTTGTCCGGGTATCCGGCCGCCCGTGCCGGGAACGGCGACAAGGCGCCGGCGGCGCCGAGCAGCAAGGCATTGCGTCTCGAGATCATGGTCATCGGATCCCTCCCTGGTTGACCGGGCTTGTGCCCGTTGTGTCGATTGCCATGGACCGCCGCCGCTCGCGCAGGAACGGCCACACGAACAGCGCCGCCGAGATCAGCAGCACCGTGCCGGCGACCGGCCGCGTGACGAGCGGCAGGAAGCTGCCCGCCGACGCCATCAGCCCGGCCCGCAGCTCGGATTCCGCCACCGGCGCCAGCACCAGCCCGACGACGAACGGCGCCAGCGGCACCTTGGCCAGCTCGAGCAGGACGCCGAGCATGCCGAAGGCCAGCATCACCCACACGTCGAAGGCGCGGTTGTTGAGCGCGAAGGCGCCGAGCACGGAGAACACCATGACCAGCGGCAGCACGAAGGCGCGCGGCAGCCGCATCAGCCGCGCGAAGACGGCGACGCCGAGCGTCATCAGCGCGAACATGGCGACATGCGCGGCCAGGTGCGTGGCGAAGATCGCGTTGACGATCTCGGGATGGTTCTTGAACAGCAGCGGCCCGGGCTGCAGGTTGTGGATCACCAGCGCGCCGAGCAGGATCGAGTCGGTGAGCCCGCCGGGAATGCCGAGCGTCAGGAGCGGGACCAGCGTCCCGCCGGTGGTCGCGTTGTTGGCGCTCTCGGCGGCGACGATCGCCTCCTCGCTGCCGTGGCCGAAGCGGTCGGGATCGCGCGACAGGTTGCGCGCCGTCGTGTAGGCGACGATCGAGGCGATGGTCGCGCCGACGCCCGGCAGGATGCCGATCCAGATCCCGATCAGGGACGAGCGCAGCATGTTCCAGCCATGCGCCAGGTAGTCGCCGAGCGAGATGAAGATGCCCCGCATGGTCGACTCGATCGCCTCGGCGCGTTCCTCGATGTTCAGCGCATCGGCGACCACCTGGCTGACGGCGAACATGCCGAGGATCACCGGCAGGCTGTTGAGCCCGCCCTCCAGCGCCGTGAAGCCGAAGGTCAGCCGGATCATGCCCGAGCTCTCGTCGATCCCGGGGAACGACACGAGCATGCCGAGCAGGCCCGCCGACAGGCCCTTGAGGAACGCGCCTGTGGACAGCGACGAGATGAGGATCAGCGCCATCACGATGATGGCGAAGTTCTCGAACGGGCCGAGCGCGACGGCGACGCCGGCGATCGGCGGGGCGAGCAGCACCAGCACCGCCCAGGACAGCGTGCCGCCGACCACCGACGACGCGTTGCCGAGCCCCAGCGCGCGGCCCGGCTGCCCCCGCTTGGCCAGCTGGTAGCCGTCCAGGCAGGTCATGATCGCGTTCGGCTCGCCCGGGATGCGCATCAGCGTCGCCGTGATCAGCCCGCCGGAAACGCCGCCCACGAACATGGCGACCAGCAGCGTGACCGCGTTGACGCTGGTCATGTGATAGGTGAACGGCAGGGTCAGCGCCATCAGCATGCCGGCCGTGATGCCGGGCATGACGCCGACGGAGACGCCGAGCACGACCCCCGCCAGCAGGACGAGGAACGCCTGCGGCGTGAACAGGTGGATGAAGGCGTCGACGAGCGGCATTCACGTCAGGTCGAGCTTGAAGAGGCCGCGGAAAAGGAAGTCGAGCGCGACCGCCATCGCGACGGCGAACACGGCCAGGACGCCGAGGCGCCGGCGCTCGAGCGGCCCCAGCACCGCGCCGGCCAGGAACAGGTAGATCGCCGTCGCCGGCAGGAACGGGATGCTGCGGACGCCGAACGCCGCCGCGTAGGCGGCGCCGAGCAGCAGGGTCAGCGCCGCCGTCCACGGGCTCGGCGCGTGCGACGCCGTGTCGCCGATGCCCGTCACCATGCTCTGCGCCGCCCGGCCGAGCTTGCGGCCGAGCGCCAGGCGCAGCAGCATCGCCGCCGCGAGCGCCATCAGCCCGTAGCTGACCCAGGTGGGGAAGAACTTCGGGCCGAGCGGATCGTACGGCGCCGGACGCAGCAGGCTCGCCTCGCGCCACACCGCGACGGCGACGACGAGGATCAGCGCGATATAGGCGAGCTCGGCGACGCGCCGGCCGCGATCCTCCTGCATCCGTCCTCCTCCCCCGCCCTCGCGCGGGCGCGCTACGTCGTCACCACCAGGACCGGTTTCTCGCCCGGCGCCGGCGTGTAGCTGTAGTCGCCGCGCCGCTTGATCGCATCGGCGCCGCCATGCGCGGCGATGCGGCGACGCTGGTCGGCGAACGCTTCCGCGCTCACCGCATCGGGATCGCAGATGCGCCGCAGCACGGCGGCGCATTCCGCGGCCACCCCGGCCATGTCGGGTCGCTCGGCGAGATCCCGCGTCTCGCCGGGATCGGCCTCGAGGTCGAAGAGCTCGGGCCGGTAACCGACATGGTGAATGTATTTCCAGCGCCCGTGCCGGATCATGAACGAGCCGGTGATCGAGCCGGCGGCGTGATACTCCGCCAGCACCGTGCGCTCCGGACGCGCGCCGGCGGCGATCCGCCACAGGGACTGCGACGGCAGCCCCGCGTCCTCGGCCGGCACCGGACAGCCGACGGCTTCGAGCGCCGTGCGGTACACGTCGACCAGCGAGACGGGCGTGTCGACCGCCTTGCCCGCGGCCACACCGGGGCCGGCCATGACCAGCGGGATCGCCGTCGATTCCTCGTACATGACCGATTTGCCCCACAGGCCGCGATTGCCGAGATTGTCGCCGTGGTCGGTCGTGTAGATCACGCGCGTGCTGGCGGCGAGGCCAGCCTCGGCGAGCGCGCCGAGGATGCGGCCGATGTTGTCGTCGAGGAAGCTGACCAGGCCGTAATAGGCGGCGATCGCGCGCCGCACCGCCGCCGCATCGGCGAAGTGGTCGTCGTAGCTCATGACCCCGCGCAGCGCCTTGACCACCGGATGAAGCGGCTCGCCGCCGCCGCCGTAGAGGCGCGGCATCGGCATGCGGTCCGGATGGTAGAGCGCGAAGAACTCGGGCGGCGGGGTCAGCGGGAAATGCGGCCGCACCAGCGAGACGAACAGCGCCCACGGCCTTTCCGGCCGGCGCCGTCCGGCCTCGGCGAGCCAGCGGCAGGCGGCGGCGGTGATGTCGCGGTCGTAGTCGTTGTAATGGCAGGCGCCCGGCCCGGCGCTGGCGGCGAGCGCCGGCATGCTGCCGCGGACGGGCGGCGGCTCGCGCAGCATGCCGATCAGGTCGCCGATCCCGTCGAGCACGTGCAGCGGCAGGATCTCCTCGCTGAAGCCGTTGTCGTCGGCGGTCGCGCGGAAATGCAGCTTGCCGATCGATACGACGCGATGGCCCGCGTCGCGCAGGCGATGGTGCCAGCTCGGGATCTCGCCGTGATAGGGCGCCGCGTTGTCCCACGCCTTGCACTGGAAGACCCAGCGCCCCGTGGCCAGTGAGCCGCGCGCCGGCACGCAGATCGGGCAGGTCGTGTAGGCGTTGGTGAACCGCACGCCGTTCGCCGCCAGGCGGTCGATATGGGGCGTGACGGCGACGGGATTCCCGTAGCAGCCGGTGACGTCGCGCTGGTGCTCGTCCGAAAGGATGAACAGCAGGTTGGCCGGTTCCATGGGCGCAAGGTTGCGCCGCGCGGTCTGCTACGACAAGATCACGTAGCGGGCGATCTCCATAACCATCAGGAATGGGTTCGTTGGACCTGTCCCAGATCCGCTACTTCAACGCGGTGGCGCGGCATGGCAGCTTCAGCGCCGCGGCCAGGGCGCTCGGCATCACGCAGCCCGGGCTGACCAAAGCCGTGCGCAAGCTGGAAGCGTCGCTCGATTGCAGCCTGTTCCAGCGGCTGCCGCGCGGCGTGGCGCTGACGCGGCACGGCCAGGCGCTGCTGCGGCATGTCAGCCTGCTCGACGTCCAGCTCCAGGACGCACGCGAGGAGCTGCGCGCCTTCGATCGCGGCGCCGTCGGCGAGCTCCGCATCGGCGCCGGGCCGTCCTGGCTCAGCCGCGCCCTGCCCGGCATCGTCGCCGACATGGCAGCGCGCTACCCGAAGCTGACCTTCCGGGTCCTCGGCGGGTTCAACGTGAGCCTGATGGAGGCGCTCAGGGTCGGCGAGCTCGACCTCGTCGTCTCGGCCCTGCCGGACCGCAATCCGCCGGGTTTGCGGTCGATCCCGCTGACCACCGACACGATCTCGGTCGTCGCCCGCACCGGCCATCCGCTGCGCGCGCGGCGCGCGCTGCGGCCGCAAAGCGCGCTGGACTTCGCCTGGGTGCTGCCGGGACGCGACGTGCTGTCGCGGCTGCGGCTCGAGGCGCTGTTCCGCGTCGCCGGGATCGAGCCGCCGACCGCGACGATCGAGTCGGATTCCATGTCGTTCATCGCCGCCGTGCTGCGCGAAAGCGACATGCTGTCCTTCGCGACGTCGCAGATCCTGCGCAACGAGATGGCGGGCGTGGCGCCGCTTGCCATCCCCGGCCTCGCCATGACGCGCTCCGCCGGCATCCTGTTCCGCGGGTCGACCGGCATCACGCCGGCGATCCAGGCCCTGATCGACGGCGCCAAGCGCGTGGCGCAGAAGCTCGGCGCGAACTGAGGGCCGCCGGGCCTTGGCGCGGCGGCCCGGCTGGGGCAAGGTCCGGGACGCGCAGCGCGTTCCGGGGGGACCACCTTGCGCGATGTCGGGGCCGGCGCGCCGGCCGGGGCAAGTGTTTCGCCGATCGCGGCGCGGCTGGACCGCCTGCCGGTCACCGGCCTGCATTGGGCGATCATCCTCGTTTCGGCCCTGGGCCTCTTGTTCGACGTGGTCGAGGCGGCGCTCGGCAACGCGCTGTCGGCGGTGTTCTCGGCGCCGCCGCATCGGGTGCAGCCCTATCAGCTCTCGCTGCTGCTGGCCTCGATCTTCGCCGGCGGGGCGATCGGCGCGCCGCTCATCGGCTGGCTGGCCGACCGGCGCGGCAGGCGCCTGGCGCTCGTCCTCTCCCTCGCGATCCTCACCGTCACCTCGCTGCTCGCCGCCGCCAGCGGCGACATCGCGTGGCTGACCGTCTTCCGCACGCTCTCGGGCCTGGCGCTCGGCGCCTATCCGCCGCTGATGGCGGCCTATCTCGCCGACGTGCTGCCGCCGGCCAGGCGCGGCATGCTGATCCTGCTCGCCGCGGCGATCGGGCTGCTCGGCGCGCCCGCCGTGGTGTTCCTGGTCCGCGGCCTGACGCTGGTGCAGCCCTTCGGGCTCGAGGCCTGGCGCTGGGGCCTGATCGCCGGCGCGGTCGGCTCGGCGCTGGTCGCCTTGGCCTTCCGCTGCCTACCGGAGTCGCCGCGCTGGCTCGCCGCGCGCGGCCGGCACGACGAGGCCGATTCCGCCTGCCGCCGGTTCGAGCGTGCCGCCCGCCTGCCCGCGCCGGCGGTGCCGTCCGGCGCGGCGCGCGGCCCGGCCGCA
>CAZLBB010000063.1:0-28358 GCA_964557415.1 uncultured Rhodospirillaceae bacterium | reverse complement strand
CCGCGAGGGCGGCAAGACGGTCGGCGCCGGCGTCGTCTCCAAGATCATCGAGTAGTCGAGAAGGGCCGCCGAGCGGCGAGGGTCGATCCCATGGACAGTCAGAACATCAGAATCCGCCTCAAGGCGTTCGATCATCGCGTGCTCGACCAGTCGACCAGCGAGATCGTGAACACGGCCAAGCGGACCGGCGCGCGCGTGCGCGGGCCGATTCCGCTGCCGACGCGCATCGAGCGCTTCACCGTCAACCGCTCGCCGCACATCGACAAGAAGTCGCGCGAGCAGTTCGAGATCCGCACCCACAAGCGGCTCTTGGACATCGTCGATCCGACGCCGCAGACCGTGGACGCGCTGATGAAGCTCGACCTCGCGGCCGGCGTCGACGTCGAGATCAAGCTCTAGAGGGAAGGGTACGATGCGTACCGGTCTGGTCGCCCGCAAGCTCGGCATGACCCGCGTGTTCGATGCCGAGGGGCAGCACGTCCCGGTCACCGTCCTGGCCATCGAGAACTGCCAGGTGGTGGCCGTGCGCAAGGAAGAGAAGGACGGCTACACCGCCGTCCAGCTCGGCGCCGGCCAGGCGAAGGTCAAGCGCACGCCGAAGCCGATGCGCGGCCATTTCGCCAAGGCCAAGGTCGAGCCGAAGCGCAAGCTCGCCGAGTTCCGCGTCGACGCCGCCGGCGTCCTGGAGCCGGGTGCCGAGCTGTCGGCATCGCATTTCGTGGCCGGCCAGTTCGTCGACGTGACCGGCACCACCATCGGCAAGGGCTATGCCGGCGTCATGAAGCGCCACAACTTCGGCGGCCTGAGCGCGTCGCACGGCGTGTCGATCTCGCACCGCTCGCACGGCTCGACCGGCCACCGCCAGGACCCGGGCAAGACCTTCGCCGGGAAGAAGATGGCGGGCCACCTGGGCGACAAGCGGCGCACGACCTTGAACCTGAAGGTGGTGTCGACCGACCCCGAGCGCGGCCTGATCATGCTGAAGGGCGCGGTGCCCGGAGCGGAAGGCAGCTGGGTCCTGGTGCGCGACGCGGTCAAGCGCAAGGCCCCGGACGGGCTGCCGAAGCCGGCCGGGCTGAAGGCGTCGGCGCCGGCCGAAGCGGCGGCGAAGCCGGAAGAGAAGAAGGACTGATCCGATGCAGGTCCCGGTCAAGACCCTCGACAATACCGAAGCCGGCTCGGTCGAGCTCAGCGACGCGGTGTTCGGCGCCAAGGTGCGCGCCGACATCCTGGCGCGGCTGGTGCACTGGCAGCTGGCCAAGCGCCGCGCCGGCACGCACAAGGCCAAGGGCATCTCCGACATCGCGGGCACGACGAAGAAGCCGTGGCGGCAGAAGGGCACCGGCCGCGCGCGCCAGGGCTCGCTGCGCTCGCCGCAGTTCCGCGGCGGCGCGCGCATCTTCGGGCCGGTCGTGCGCGACCACGGCTACGACCTGCCGAAGCAGGTGCGCAAGCTGGGCCTGGTCACGGCGCTGTCGGCCAAGCGCGCCGACGGCAAGCTGGTCGTGCTCGACGCCGCCAAGGCCGCCTCGCACAAGACCAAGGACCTCGCCGCCCGCTTCGGCAGGCTGGGCCTGAACTCGGCGCTCGTGATCGACGGGCCGGAGCTCGACCAGAACTTCGTGCGCGCGGCGCGCAACATCCCGGGCATCGACGTGCTGCCGCAGCAGGGCGCCAATGTCTACGACATCCTGCGCCGCGACGTGCTGGTGCTGACGCGCGCCGCGGTGGAGCACCTGGAGGCACGGCTGAAATGAGCAGGTCGCACATCGTCAAGCCCGGCAAGGTCGAGCTCTCGGACGAGCGCGCCTACGGGCTGATCCTGTCGCCGGTCATCACCGAGAAGGCGACGATGGGATCGCAGTACAACCAGGTAACCTTCCGCGTACCGCTCGACGCCACCAAGCCCGAGATCAAGGCGGCGGTGGAGAAGCTGTTCAAGGTCAAGGTCAAGGCCGTGAACACGGTCCGCACGATGGGCAAGGTCAAGCGCTTCCGCGGCCGGGTCGGCCAGCGCAGCGACGGCAAGAAGGCGATCGTGTCGCTGGCCGAAGGCAGCACGATCGACGTGACAACGGGAATCTGACGCCATGGCGCTGAAGACACTGAAGCCGGTCACCAACGGCACGCGCGGCACCGTCCTGATCGACCGCTCCGAGTTGTGGAAGGGGCGTCCGGTCAAGGCGCTGACCGAGGGCAAGCAGTCGACCGGCGGCCGCAACAACTACGGCCACATCACCACGCGCCACAAGGGCGGCGGGCACAAGAAGCGCTATCGCATCGTCGACTTCAAGCGCCGCAAGCACGACGTGCCAGCGACGGTCGAGCGCATCGAGTACGACCCGAACCGCTCGGCCTTCATCGCGCTCGTCAAGTACGAGGACGGCGAGCAGAACTACATCCTGGCGCCGCAGCGCCTGCGCGCCGGCGACAAGGTGGTCTCGGGGCAAAAGGCCGACATCAAGCCGGGCAACGCCATGCCGTTGCGCGCCATGCCGGTCGGCACAATCTGCCACAACGTCGAGATGAAGATCGGCAAGGGCGGGCAGCTGGCCCGCGCCGCCGGCACCTACGTCCAGCTGGTCGGACGCGACGGCGGCAACGCGCTGCTGCGCCTGTCCTCGGGCGAGATGCGCGTGGTGCGCGGCGAGTGCATGGCCACGGTCGGCGCGGTGTCGAATCCGGACCGCATGAACCAGACCATCGGCAAGGCTGGCCGCAAGCGCTGGATGGGCGTCCGCCCGACCGTGCGCGGCGTCGCGATGAACCCGATCGACCACCCGCATGGCGGCGGCGAGGGTCGCACCTCGGGCGGCCGGCACCCGGTCACCCCCTGGGGCAAGGGCACCAAGGGCACCCGTACCCGCAACAACAAGCGCACCGACCGGATGATCATCCGGCGCCGCTTCCAGAAGTAGTCGAGGAGGACTTAAAGACGTGGCTCGCTCTGTCTGGAAAGGTCCGTTCGTCGACAGCCACCTGCTGAAGAAGTCGGAGAAGGCGCGCGCCTCCGGGCGCAACGAGGTGATCAAGACCTGGTCGCGCCGCTCGACCATTCTGCCGCAGTTCGTCGGGCTGACCTTCGGCGTCTACAACGGGCACAAGTTCCTGCCGGTGCTGGTGACCGAGAACATGATCGGCCACAAGTTCGGCGAGTTCTCGCCCACCCGCACCTTCCACGGCCACGCGGCCGACAAGAAGGCAAAGCGGGTCTGAAGCCGGCACTCGAGCATTTAGGGAAGACCATGGGCAAGAAGGCGAAGGAACGGCGGTTGCCGGAGACGGACGCGAAGGCGATCGCCCGCGCGCTCCGCATCAGCCCGCGCAAGCTGAACCTGGTGGCCGAGCTGATCCGCGGCAAGTCGGCGGAGACGGCGCTGGCCGAGCTCAGCTTCTCGCGCCGGCGCATCGCAGGCGACGTGAGGAAGGTGCTGCAGGCGGCCATCGCCAATGCCGAGAACAACCACAGCCTGGATGTGGACCGGCTGTACGTGAAGGAAGCGACGGTCGGGCGCACTGCGGCGATGCGGCGCTTCCACGCGCGCGGCCGCGGCCGCGCCGCCAGCGTGATCAAGCCCATCAGCAACCTGACGGTCATCGTCAGCGAGCGCAAGGAACGCGAACAGCGCGAGGAGCAGGCCTGAAATGGGTCAAAAGGTAAATCCGGTCGGACTGCGGCTGGGCATCAACCGGACGTGGGATTCGCGCTGGTTCGCCAAGCGTGACTACGCCAACCTGCTGCATGACGACCTGAGGCTCAGGAACTTCCTGACCAAGCGCCTGGCCCAGGCCGGCGTCGCGCGCGTGGTGATCGAGCGGCCGGCCAAGCGCGCGCGCATCACTATCCATTCCGCGCGCCCCGGCGTCGTCATCGGCAAGAAGGGCGCCGACATCGAGAAGCTGCGCGCCGATCTCGCCAAGATGACCGGCGGCGAGGTCAACCTGAACATCGTCGAGATCCGCAAGCCCGAGATCGACGCCAAGCTGGTGGCCGAGACCATCGCCCAGCAGCTCGAGCGCCGCGTCGCGTTCCGCCGCGCCATGAAGCGCGCCGTGCAGTCGGCCATGCGCCTCGGCGCGCTCGGCATCCGCATCAACTGCGGCGGCCGCCTGGGCGGCGCCGAGATCGCGCGCGTGGAGTGGTATCGCGAGGGCCGCGTGCCGCTGCACACGTTACGCGCCGACGTCGATTTTGGCCGCGCGACGGCGCGGACGACCTACGGCACCTGCGGCGTCAAGGTGTGGGTATTCAAGGGCGAGATCATGGCGCACGACCCGATGGCCCAGGACAAGCGGGCCATGGAACAGCAGGTCTCGCGCTAGATGGCCGCGCCCGACAGAGGAACGAGAAGGCTTTAAGGACCGACGATCATGCTCGCGCCCAAGCGAACGAAGTACCGCAAGGCCCACAAGGGCCGCATCCACGGCCAGGCCAAGGGCGGCACGCAGCTGAATTTCGGCGCCTACGGCCTCAAGGCGACCGAGGCGGGGCGGCTGACCGCGCGCCAGATCGAGGCGGCGCGCCGCGCCATCACGCGCCACATGCGCCGCATCGGCAAGCTGTGGATCCGCATCTTCCCGGACGTGCCGGTGTCGAAGAAGCCGGCCGAGGTGCGCATGGGCTCGGGCAAGGGCACGCCCGAGTTCTGGATGTGCCGCGTGAAGCCGGGCCGGATCATGTTCGAGCTCGACGGCGTCCCGCAGCAGCTGGCGAAGGAGGCGTTCGACCTGGCCTCGGCCAAGCTGCCGATCGGCACCCGCGTCGTTACCCGCCTGGGACAGGAGGGCTGAAGCGATGAAAGCCAGCGATCTGCGCACCGAGACGCCGGACCAGCTCAAGCAGAAGCTGGCCGACCTGCGCAAGGAGCAGTTCAACCTGCGCTTCCAGCGGGCCAGCGGCCAGCTGGAGAAGACCGACCGGGTGCGCGCGGCGCGCCGCGACATCGCCCGGATCAAGACCATCCTTGGCGCAAGCGCCGCGGCCGCGAAGGCCGGCGGCAAGGCGCCCTGAAGCAAACCGGAGTTGGATCGAAGCCATGCCGAGGCGAGTACTGCAAGGGGTCGTGGTCAGCGACAAGAACGCGAAGACCGTCGTGGTCCGCGTCGACCGTCGCGTCCAGCATCCGCTGTACAAGAAGTTCTTGACGCGTACCAAGAAGTACCACGCGCACGACGAGGAACGCCGCTACAAGGTGGGTGATCTGGTCACCATCCGCGAGTGCCGGCCGCTGTCGAAACTGAAGCGCTGGGAAGTGGTGGTCGAGGGCGCGGCCGAAAAGCCCGCCGCCAAGGCCTGACGCGAACGCCGGGGAGGCCTGAAGCATGATCCAGATGGAAACCAACCTGGAGGTCGCCGACAATTCCGGCGCGCGCCGCGTCCAGTGCATCAAGGTGCTGGGCGGATCGAAGCGCAAGTACGCCTCGATCGGCGACGTGATCGTCGTGTCGGTCAAGGACGCCATCCCGCGCGGACGCGTGAAGAAGGGCGACGTGCACCAGGCGGTGATCGTCCGCACCGCGCGCGAGATCCATCGCACCGACGGCAGCTCGATCCGCTTTGACCGCAACGCCGCGGTGCTGATCACCAAGCAGGGCGAACCGATCGGCACGCGCATCTTCGGACCCGTCACGCGCGAGCTGCGCGCGAAGAAGTTCATGAAGATCGTGTCGCTCGCGCCCGAGGTTCTCTGAAAGAAGGCAAGATGGCCATGGCCACGAAGCTGAAGATCAAGAAGGGCGATCGCGTCATCGTCATCGCCGGCCGCGACCGCGGCAAGACCGGCGAGGTCCTGCGCGTGATGCCGGTCGAATCGCGCGTGCTGGTGCAGGGCGTCAACATGATCAAGCGCCACACCAAGCAGCGCCCGGGCGAGACCGGCGGCATCGTCGACAAGGAGGCGCCGATCCACATCTCGAACGTCGCGCATGTCGATCCCAAGGACGGCAAGGCGACGCGGGCCGGCTTCAGGGTGCTCGAAGGCAACCGCAAGGTCCGCTTCGCCAAGCGGTCCGGCGAAGTGATCGACCGCTAGGTCGAAAGGGAACAGTCGTCATGGCGACACGTCTGCGCAAGCACTTCGACGAAGTGGTCCGGCCGAACCTGATGAAGGAGTTCAACTACACGAACCCGATGCAGGTCCCGCGGCTGGAGAAGATCGTCATCAACATGGGCGTCGGCGAGGCGACCTCGGATGGCAAGAAGATCGACGCCGCCGTCTCCGACCTGACCGCGATCAGCGGCCAGAAGCCGGTCGTCACGCGCGCAAAGAAGTCGATCGCCGGCTTCAAGATCCGCACGGGCCTGCCGATCGGCTGCAAGGTCACGCTCCGGCGCGACCGGATGTACGAGTTCCTCGACCGGCTGATCACGATCGCGCTGCCGCGCGTGCGCGACTTCCGCGGCGTTTCGGGCAAGAGCTTCGACGGGCGCGGCAACTACGCGCTCGGCATCAAGGAGCAGATCGTCTTCCCCGAGATCAACTACGACAAGGTAGACGAGGTGCGCGGGATGGACATCATCATCTGCACCACCGCGAAGACCGACGAGGAGGGCAAGGCCTTGCTGAAAGGCTTCGAAATGCCCTTCGTCAATTGACGTTACCGGAACGGAGGCCTTGAGAGACCGTTATGGCGAAACTCAGTTCCATCGAGCGCAACAAGCACCGCCGCAGCCTGGTCAAGCGACTGGCCAAGAAGCGCAAGGGCCTGAAAGAGATCGTGATGAATCAGGCGCTGTCCATGGAGGACCGCTTCGCGGCGCAAATGAAGCTCTCGAAGCTGCCGCGCAACAGCTCGGCGGTGCGCATACGCAACCGCTGCGAGCTGAGCGGGCGGCCGCGCGCCTTTTATCGCAAGTTCAAGCTGTCGCGCATCGCGCTCAGGGACTTGGCCTCGTCGGGCCAGATCCCGGGCATGGTGAAGGCAAGCTGGTAACCCGGAGAACGGACACATGGCTCTGAGCGATCCTCTGGGCGATCTTCTGGCCCGCATCCGCAACGCTCAGCGGCAGGGAATCTCGTCGATCACCTCGCCCGCGTCGCGGCTGCGCGCCAATGTGCTGGACGTGCTGAAGCGCGAGGGCTACATCCGCGACTTCAGCGTCACCGACGTGCGCCCCGGCGTGCAGGAAATCCGCATCGAGCTCAAGTACCACGAGGGCTCGCCGGTGATCCGCAAGATCGCCCGCGTTTCCAAGCCGGGCCGCCGCGTCTATTCGCGCATCGCCGACCTGCAGCGCGTCTACAACGGACTCGGCATCTCGATCCTGTCCACGCCGCGCGGCGTGATGTCGGACAACGAGGCCCGCGCCGCCAATGTCGGCGGCGAGGTGCTGTGCCAGGTCTTCTGACAACCGGCGCTTTGGAAGAAAAACGGAGACGGACATGTCGCGAGTCGGCAAGCACCCGGTGGCCCTGCCCAAGGGCGTCACGGTCGACATCGCCGGGCAGAACCTCAAGGCCAAGGGCAAGCTCGGCGAGCTGACGCTCGTCGTCGACAACGACATCGAGGCGAAGCTCGCCGACGGCACGGTCAGGTTGACGCCGCGCAGCGACAGCAAGCGCGCGCTCACCATGTGGGGCACGACGCGCGCGCTGGTGAACAACATGGTCAAGGGCGTGGCCGACGGCTTCACGGTCAACCTCGAGATCAACGGTGTAGGCTTCCGCGCCGCGGTCCAGGGCAAGGTGCTGCAGCTGCAGCTCGGCTTCAGCCACGAGGTGAAGTACCCGATCCCGGATGGCATCACGATGAAATGCGAGAAGCCGACCTCGATCGCGATCAGCGGCGCGGACCGGCAGAAGGTCGGCCAGGTGGCGGCCGAGATCCGCAGCTTGCGTCCGCCCGAACCGTACAAGGGCAAGGGCATCAAGTACGACACCGAAGTGGTCCGCCGCAAGGAAGGCAAGAAGAAGTAGGGCGCTGGAGAAAGGGACGACTGGCCATGGCAAGCACGGAAGAGCGATTCGAGCGGCGCAAGCGCCGCCTGCGCACGGACATCCGGCGCAAAAGCGGCGGACGGCCGCGCCTTTCGGTGCACCGCTCCGATCGCCACATCTATGCCCAGGTGATCGACGACGTGGCCGGGCGCACCCTCGCCGCGGCGTCGAGCCTCGACAAGGACCTGCGCGCGAAGCTGAAGACCGGCGCGGACGTCGAGGCGGCCAAGGAGGTCGGCAAGCTGCTGGCCAGCCGCGCCGTCGCCGCCGGCATCAAGGCCGTGGTGTTCGACCGCGGTGGCTACATGTTCCATGGCCGGGTCAAGGCCCTGGCCGATGCCGCCCGCGAGGGCGGCCTGTCCTTCTGAAGAAAGGCCTGATATGGCACGTACACCATCTGGAGCCGGCGAGCGCCCGCAGCGCGGCGGCGAGCGCGGACCGCGGGGCGACCGCGCCCGGCGCGGGGGCGGAGGCGAGGGTGCGCCGCGCGACCGCGACGAGAGCGAACTCGTAGAAAAGCTCGTCAGCATCAACCGCGTCGCCAAGGTGGTGAAGGGCGGCCGGCGCTTCGGCTTCGCCGCGCTGGTGGTGGTGGGCGACCAGAAGGGCCGCGTCGGCCACGGCGCCGGCAAGGCGCGCGAGGTGCCCGAGGCGATCCGCAAGGCGACCGACCAGGCGCGCCGCAACATGGTCCGGGTGCCGATGCGCGAGGGGCGCACGCTGCACCACGACGTCTATGGTCGCTTCGGCGCCGGCAAGGTGGTGCTGCGCGCCGCCAGCGAGGGCACCGGCATCATTGCTGGCGGCCCGATGCGCGCGATCTTCGAGGCGGTGGGCCTGAAGGACGTGGTCGGCAAGTCGATCGGCACGTCGAATCCGCACAACATGGTCAAGGCCTGCTTCGCGGCCTTCGGCGGCATGTCCTCGCCGCGCGCCGTCGCCGCAAGGCGAGGCAAGAAGGTGAGCGAGATCCTCGGCAAGCGCGGCGAGGCCGCGGAGGCGAGGGAGTAAGGCGCCATGGCGAAGGGCACGAAATCCGCGGCCAAGGCGGGGCAGGTGAAGGTCACCCAGATCGGCAGCCCGATCGGGCGGCGCTTCGACCAGCGCCAGACGCTGATCGGCCTCGGCCTCAACAAGCTGCACCGCTCGCGCGTGCTGGAAGACACGCCCGCGGTGCGCGGCATGATCACCAAGGTGCAGCACCTGGTGCGGGTCGAGCCGGTCGGCTGACGCGGCAACGCTCAAACGGCGCGGCGAACGCCGCGATGGATGGATCGAGATGAAGCTGAACGAGATCAAGGACAACCCGGGCGCGCGCCAGCCGCGCCTGCGCATCGGCCGCGGCATCGGCTCTGGCAAGGGCAAGCAGGGCGGCCGCGGCGGCAAGGGCCAGACCGCGCGCTCGGGCGTCGCGATCGGCGGGTTCGAAGGCGGGCAGATGCCGCTGTATCGCCGCATCCCCAAGCGCGGCTTCAAGAACGTCTTCCGCCGTAGCTTCGTGCCGGTCAACCTGGGCGGCATCCAGGCGGCGATCGACGCCAACCGGCTCGATGCCAGCCAGCCGGTGACGATCGAGGCGCTCAGGAACGCGGGCCTGGTCGGACGGCTGCGCGACGGCGTACGCCTCCTTGCCAAAGGCGAGCTCAAGACCAAGGTAAACGTGAAGGTCACCGGCGCCTCGCGCGCGGCGGTGGCCGCGGTCGAGGCCAAGGGCGGCAGCGTCGAGGTGACCATCCCGCCGAAGCCGAAGGCCGAACCGAAGCCGCCGCCCCAGGTCAAGGAGCCGGAGCCCAAGGCCGAAGCCAAGCCGAAAGGCGAGGCGAAACCGAAAGGCGAGGCGAAGCCGAAGGGCGAGGCGAAGCCAAAGGCCGAAGGCAAGCCGAAGGGTGAAGCCAAGGGCAAGCCCGAGGCCTGAGGATTGCGCCACGGGCTGACGCCGGGCCGCCGGCCCGGCAACAGTTAGGACACCAAGCGAATGGCCTCAGCCGCCGAGCAATTGGCCGCAAACATCAACTTCGGCGCCTTCTCCAAGGCGACGGAGCTGAAGAAGCGCATCTGGTTCACCCTGGGCGCGCTCCTGGTCTACCGGCTCGGCACCTACATTCCGATCCCGGGGATCGATCCGGTCGCGCTGCAGCAGCTGTTCCAGCAGAACGCCGGCGGCATCCTGGACATGTTCAACATGTTCTCGGGCGGCGCGCTGGGGCGCATGACGATCTTCGCCCTCAACATCATGCCGTACATCTCGGCGTCGATCATCATGCAGCTGATGACCGCCGTGTCCCCGACCCTCGAGGCGCTGAAGAAAGAGGGCGAAGTCGGACGCAAGAAGCTGAACCAGTACACGCGCTACGGCACCGTATTCCTGGCGATCGTGCAGTCCTACGGCATCGCGGTCGGGCTCGAGGGCCTCGCCGGGCCGCGCGGCAGCGCGGTGCTCGACCCGGGCATGTTCTTCCGGCTCACCACCGTGATCTCGCTGACCGGCGGGACCGTGTTCCTGATGTGGCTGGGCGAGCAGATCACCGCGCGTGGCGTCGGCAACGGCATCTCGCTGATCATCTTCGCCGGCATCGCCGCCAACCTGCCGCACGCGATCGCCGCCACGCTCGAGCTCGGCCGCACCGGCGCCATGTCCACGGTGTTCATCCTCTTCATCCTGGTTATGGCGCTTGCCGTCACCGGCTTCATCGTGTTCATGGAGCGCGCCCAGCGCCGCATCCTGGTGCAGTACCCGAAGCGCCAGCAGGGCAACAAGATGTTCGGCGGTGACGCATCGCACATGCCGCTGAAACTCAACACCTCGGGCGTGATCCCGCCGATCTTCGCCAGCTCCATCCTGCTGATGCCGCTGACCATCGCCGGGTTCACCGGCGGCCAGGGTCCGGACTGGCTCAATGCCATTACCGCCCAGCTCAGCCACGGCTCGCTGCTCTACATCGCGATGTATGTCGGCCTGATCGTGTTCTTCGCCTTCTTCTACACGGCGATCGTGTTCAACCCGGTCGAAACCGCCGACAACCTCAAGAAGTACGGCGGGTTCGTGCCGGGCATCCGCCCGGGCAAGAACACGGCCGATCACCTGGACTACGTGCTGACGCGGCTGACGGTGATCGGTGCGGCCTATCTGTCGGCGGTCTGCGTGCTGCCCGAGATCCTGATCTCGAACTATGCGGTGCCGTTCTATTTCGGCGGCACCAGCCTCTTGATCGTGGTCAGCGTCACCATGGACACGGTGGCGCAGATCCACAGCCATCTCCTGGCGCACCAGTACGAGGGCCTGATCAAGAAGGCCAAGCTCAGGGGCGCGCGCCGATGAGCCGCCTCATCCTGCTCGGGCCTCCCGGCGCCGGCAAGGGCACCCAGGCCAAGCGTCTGTGCGCCAGCCTCGGCATTCCGCAGCTGTCGACCGGCGACATGCTGCGCGCCGCGGTCGCCGCCGGTTCGCCGCTCGGCAAGAAGGTCAAGTCGGTGATGGACGCCGGCAAGCTGGTGTCGGACGAGATCGTGAACGAGCTGATCGGCGAGCGCATCGACCAGCCCGACGCCAGGAAGGGGTTCATCCTCGACGGCTTTCCGCGCTCGCTGCCACAGGCCGAGGCGCTGGACCGGCTGCTAGCCGACCGCAGGATCCGTCTCGACCGCGTGATCGAGATGAAGGTGGACGACGAGGCGCTGGTCGAGCGCATCACCGGCCGGTTCACCTGCGCCAAGTGTGGCGCCGGCTATCACGACAAGTTCCACCGCCCGAAGAGGGACGGCGTCTGCGACCAGTGCAGCGGCACCACGTTCACCCGCCGCGACGACGACAAGGAAGCGACGGTCCGGGCACGGCTCGCGGCCTACCACGCGCAGACGGCGCCGTTGCTGCCCTATTACCGGGCGCGCGGCATCCTGGTCGCCGTGGACGGCATGGCTTCGATCGACGAGGTGACGCGGCAGTTGCAAGCCGCGGTCGGCACCGCAGGAGTGGCGTAACCGGTTGACTGGACGTGGTTTCTCCCTATACTGCGGCGTTTTTCCAGACGCCGCGGGGCGGCGGGAAACAGCCCTGTCCAGAAAACCTTTTGAGATCAAGGAGTTGCAGGCGTGGCGCGCATTGCAGGCGTGAACATTCCGACGCAGAAGCGCGTACTGGTCGCGCTTCAGTACATCCACGGCATCGGCCCGACCAAGTCGCGGGAGATCTGCGGCAAGGTGGGGATTCCCGACGATCGGCGCGTGAACCAGCTGACCGACGACGAGGTGCTGCGCATCCGCGAGATCATCGACCGCGAATACCAGGTCGAAGGCGATCTGCGCCGCCAGGTGGCGATGAACATCAAGCGCCTGATGGACCTTGGCTGCTATCGCGGTTTGCGCCATCGCAAGCAGCTTCCGGTCCGCGGGCAGCGTACGCACACCAACGCCCGTACGCGCAAGGGCAAGGCCCGGCCGATCGCCGGCAAGAAGATCGCGACGAAGTAGCGCAGGGCCGCCGCCCGCCGCTGCCGCAAGGAATTTGGAGACCGCACGATGACCGCATCCGCCAAGCCCGCTGCCGCGCCCGGCGCCGCCGCTCCCCGCGCGCGCCGCAAGGAGCGCAAGAACATCACCTCGGGCGTCGCGCACGTGAACGCATCCTTCAACAACACCGTGATCACCATCACCGACGCCCAAGGCAACACGATCGCCTGGTCGTCGGCCGGCGCGCAAGGCTTCAAGGGCAGCCGCAAGTCGACGCCCTATGCCGCGCAGATCGCCGCCGAGGTCGCCGGCCGCAAGGCGATGGAGCACGGCATGAAGCAGCTCGAGATCGAGGTGAAGGGCCCGGGCGCCGGCCGCGAGTCGGCGCTGCGCGCGCTGCAGACGGTGGGCTTCGCCATCACCACGATCCGCGACGTGACGCCGATCCCGCACAACGGCTGCCGGCCGCCCAAGCGCCGGCGCGTCTGACCGATTTGCCGGCCGCCGTTGCCGTTTGGGGGCGCGGCCGGACCAGTCGACGACGGGCAGGGGAACCCGCCGCCTGTCTATTGATGAGGATGAACACGTGATCCAGAAGAATTGGCAAGACCTGATCAAGCCGAACAAGCTGAGCATCGAGCCCGGCGACGATCCGTCGCGGGTGGCCACGATCGTGGTCGACCAGCTCGAGCGCGGCTTCGGCCTGACGCTCGGCAACGCGCTCCGGCGCGTGCTGCTGTCCAGCCTGCGCGGCGCCGCCGTGACCTCGATCCAGATCGACGGCGTGCTGCACGAGTTCTCGTCGATCCCCGGCGTGCTCGAGGACGTGACCGACATCGTCCTCAACATCAAGGCGCTCGGCCTGCGCATGCACGGCGAGGGCCCGAAGAAGATCCGCCTGACCGCGACCGGCCCCGGCGAGGTCACCGCCGGCATGATCGAGACCGGCCACGACATCGAGGTGATGGATCCCGACCTCGTGATCTGCACGCTCGACCAGGGCGCCAAGATCTCGATGGAGATGACGGTCGAGACCGGCAAGGGCTACGTGCCCGGCACGCAGAACCGGCCCGAGGACGCGCCCATCGGCCTCATCCCGGTCGACGCCCTGTTCAGCCCGGTGCGCAAGGTGTCGTACAAGGTCGAGCCGACCCGCGTCGGCCAGGTGACCGACTACGACAAGCTGTCGATGCGGGTCGAGACCAACGGCGCGATCACGCCCGAGGACTCGGTCGCCGTCGCCGCGCGCATCCTGCAGGAGATGCTGAAGCTCTTCATCAACTTCGAGGAGCCGCAGGCCGCGATCGCTGAAGCCAAGGACCACGACCTGCCGTTCAACCGCAACCTGCTGCGCAAGGTCGACGAGCTCGAGCTGTCGGTGCGCTCCGCCAACTGCCTGAAGAACGACAACATCGTCTATATCGGCGACCTGGTGCAGAAGACCGAGGCCGAGATGCTGCGCACGCCGAACTTCGGCCGCAAGTCGCTGAACGAGATCAAGGAAGTGCTCTCGGGCATGGGCCTGCATCTGGGCATGGAGATCCCGAACTGGCCGCCCGAGAACATCGAGGATCTGGTGAAGCGCCTGGAAGAGCCGTACTGAGCGACGGCTCCTCGAAACCGTAGCGTCTGGGAGAAGACCATGCGTCACGCCATGAGTGGCCGCAAACTGAACCGCAAGCGCGGCCACCGCACCGCGCTGTTCCGCAACCTGGCCGCGGCGCTGCTCAAGCACGAGCAGATCTCGACGACCCTGCCCAAGGCGAAGGATCTGCGGCCGGTGGTCGACAAGCTGATCACGCTCGGCAAGCGCGGGGGGCTGCATGCGCGGCGCCAGGCGCTGGCGCAGCTCAACAATGACGCCACCCTGGTGGCCAAGCTGTTCGGACCCGTGGCCGAGCGCTACAAGACCCGCCCGGGCGGATATACGCGCGTGCTCAAGGCCGGCTTCCGCTACGGCGATGCCGCGCCGATGGCGATCATCGAGCTGGTCGATCGCGATACCGATGCCAAGGGCAAGGACTCCGGCCCCAGCATGAAGGAGAGCGAGGCCGAGACCCAGGAGGCCGCGACGGCATGAACGGAGCCGCGAGGGGAGCTGCCCCTCGCGCCCTTCTCAGCGGGGCGCGCGCCATGGCGTGCGCCCTCTTTGTTTGTGCCGGGCACGCGCTTGCGCTGCCTGCCCTGGCGCAGCCGGCGCCGCAAGCGCAGCGCGTCGTGCCGCAGTCGACGGCGCAGCTGCGCCAGTCCTACGCGCCGATCGTCAAGAAGGCGGCGCCCGCGGTGGTCAACATCTATACCCGGCGCCTGGTGCGCCAGCGCGAAGCCGGCTTCCTGTTCGACGACCCGTTCTTCCGCCGCTTCTTCGGCGAGGAAGGCCCGTTCGCGCAACTGCAGCCCGAACGCCAGCGCATCCAGAATTCGCTCGGCTCGGGCGTGATCGTCGATCCGTCGGGCCTCGTCGTCACCAACACGCACGTGATCCGCGGCGCGGACGAGATCCGCATCGTGCTGAACGACCGCCGCGAGTTCGATGCGCAACTCGTCGCCAGCGACGACAAGTCGGATCTTTCGGTGCTGCGTATCGACAAGGCGGCGAACAAGCTGCCCCACATCGCGATCGCCAATTCCGACCAGCTCGAGGTCGGCGATCTGGTGCTCGCGATCGGCAACCCCTTCGGCATCGGCCAGACCGTCACCAGCGGCATCGTCTCGGCGCTGGCGCGCACGACCGTCGGCGTATCGGACTACCGCTTCTTCATCCAGACCGACGCCGCGATCAACCCGGGCAATTCCGGCGGGGCGCTGGTCGACATGGACGGGCGGCTGGTCGGCATCAACACGGCGATCTTCTCCCGCTCGGGCGGCTCGCAGGGCGTCGGCTTCGCCATCCCGTCGAACATGGTGACGACCGTCGTGAGCGCGGTCGCGACCGGCGCCAAGCTGGTCCGGCCCTGGCTCGGCGCCTCGGGCCGAGCCGTCAACGCCGAGATCGCCGACGCGCTCGGTCTGCCGCGGCCGGTGGGCGTGCTGGTCGAGCATGTCCATCCCGAAGGGCCCGCCGCCGCGGCCGGCATCAAGGTGGGCGACGTGATCACCGCGATAGACGGATTCGAGGTCGAGGACGCCGAGGCCCTGCGCTTCCGCATCGCCACGCGGCCGGTCGGCGGCACGGCGAACGTGACCGCGATCCGCGAGGGGCGCCATCGCCTTCTGCAGGTCGCGATGCTGGCGCCGCCGGAGGTGCCGCCGCGCGACCTGACCGAGATCACGGGCAGTTCGCCGCTGCAGGGTGCCGTGGTCGCCAACGTGTCGCCGGCGCTCGCCGCCGAGATGAGCCTCGAGGCCGATCAGACCGGCGTCGTCGTGGTCGAGATCAGGCCCAATTCGCGCGCCCAACGCCTGCGCCTCCGGCCGGGCGACTTCGTGCTCGCGATCAACGACGAACAGACGCCGACGGTGGCTGCGCTCCGCCGTACCGTCGCGCCGCGCGCGTCCGGAGGATGGCGAATCACGGTTCGCCGCGGCGAGCGCGTCATCACCGCCAGCATCACCGGGTGAGCCTGTTCGCCGCCCAGGCGCCGCGGCCGCTGGCCGACCGGCTGCGCCCCGAGAGCCTCGACCAGGTGGTCGGCCAGGGCCACCTGCTGGGCGCGGATGGCCCGATCGGCCTCATGGTCGCGCGCGGCAAGCTCGCCTCGATGATTCTCTGGGGCCCGCCGGGCTGCGGCAAGACGACGATCGCGCGGCTGCTCGCCGATATCGGCGGGCTCGAGTTCGAGCCGCTGTCGGCCGTGTTCTCGGGCGTCGCCGACCTGCGCAAGGTGTTCGACCGCGCCAGGGAGCGGCGGCAGATCGGGCGCGGCACGCTCCTGTTCGTCGACGAGATCCACCGCTTCAACCGCGCGCAGCAGGACGCCTTCCTGCCCTTTGTCGAGGACGGCACGGTCACGCTGATCGGCGCGACGACCGAGAACCCGTCGTTCGAGCTGAACGGCGCGCTCCTGTCGCGCTGCCAGGTCTTCGTGCTCAACCGCCTCGACGACGCGGCGCTCGCGGAGATGCTCGAGAAGGCCGAGGCGGCGGAGGGTCGCAAGCTGCCGGTCGACGCCGAGGCGCGGGCCGCGCTCAAGGCCATGGCCGACAGCGACGGCCGCTACCTGCTCAACATGGCCGAGATGCTGTTCCAGCTGAAGCCGCAAGGCGTGCTCGACGCGAGGGCGCTGACGCAGGTCGTGCAGAAGCGCATGCCGCTCTACGACAAGGTGCAGGAAGGCCACTACAACCTGATCAGCGCGCTGCACAAGTCCCTGCGCGGCTCGGACACCGATGCCGGCCTCTACTGGCTCGCGCGCATGCTGGCGGGCGGCGAGGATCCGCTCTACATCGCGCGCAGATTGGTGCGCTTCGCGGTCGAGGACGTGGGCCTCGCCGACCCGCAGGCCCTGGTGCAGGCGCTCGCCGCCTGGGACATGTACGAGCGCCTGGGCTCGCCCGAAGGCGAGCTGGCCCTTGCCCAGCTCGTCATCTACCTCGGCACGGCGCCGAAATCGAACGCGGCCTATGTCGCCTTCGGCAAGGCCCGGCGGCTGGCCAGGGAAACCGGCTCGCTGATGCCGCCCAAGCATATCCTCAACGCGCCGACGCGGCTGATGAAGGAACTCGGCTACGGCAGCGGCTACGAGTACGACCACGACACCGAAGAAGGCTTCTCCGGCCAGGACTATTTCCCCGACGGCATGGCGCGCGTCCGGCTCTACGAACCGGTCGAGCGCGGCTTCGAGCGCGAAATCGCCAAGCGGCTGGAGTACTGGGACCGGCTGCGGCAGAAGCGCGGCGGGTCAGAGTAACCCTGTCGGGCGGCAATAGGCGCGGCGCGATCCCGGTGGTAGGAATGGCAGCGCATGTGGACCTATTTGTGGATCGCCGTGGGAAGCGCCCTGGGCGGTGTCGCCCGCTACTGGTGCTCGGGCTTCGTGGCCGGCAGCATCGGCGAGACCTTTCCCTGGGGCACGCTGGTGGTCAACGTCACCGGCTCGTTCGTGATCGGTTTCTTCGCCACGCTGACGGCGCCCGACGGCCGCCTGTTCGTCGGCGGCACGGCACGCCAGTTCGTCATGGCGGGCCTGTGCGGCGGCTACACGACCTTTTCGTCCTTCAGCATCCAGACCCTGAACCTGATCCGCGACGGCGATATGCTGCGCGCCGGCGGCAACGTGCTGCTGTCCGTCACGCTGTGCCTGCTGGCTGTCTGGCTCGGGCATGTCGTGGCAGCGGCGCTCAACCAGATGAAAGGCGCCTGACGATGCGGATTCCGCGCAATGCCGTGCTGCTGCGCATCTTCCTGGGCGAGGCCGACCGGTTCGGCCATCAGCCGCTCTACGAGGCGATCGTGCTGAAGGCGCGCGAGGTGCACCTCGGCGGCGCCACCGTGCTGCGCGGGCCCATGGGGTTCGGGCATTCCAGCCGGCTGCATACGGCCAAGATCCTGCGTCTGTCGGAGGACCTGCCCGTGGTGATCGAGATCGTCGATGCGGAGGACAGGATCGAGGCGTTCCTGCCCGAACTGGAAAAGATGATGGGCAGCGGCCTCGTCACGCTGGAAAAGGTGCAGGTGCTGCAATACGGCAAGGACGGCACCGCATAACGATCGGCGCCATGACCCAGGTTGAAACGCGGACGATCGGCCCGGATGAAGGCGAGATCCGGCTCGATCGCTGGTTCCGCCGGCACTTTCCGCAGCTGAGCCACGGCCGGCTGCAGAAATTGCTGCGCACCGGCCAGGTGCGCGTCGACGGCCGCCGCGCAGAGGCGAATCTGCGCCTCAGGCCCGGGCAGACCGTGCGCGTGCCGCCCCTGGCGGCGCCGGAAGTGGCCCCGGCGCCGCTTTCACGGTTGGTCCCGGCGCGCGACGCCGAGATGCTCCAGCGCGCCGTGCTGCACCGCGACGACTGGCTGATCGCGCTCGACAAGCCGGCCGGGCTTGCCGTGCAGGGCGGAACGGGAACCGCGCGCCATCTCGATGCCATGCTCGACGCGCTCCGCTTCGACGCCGCCGAGCGTCCGCGCCTGGTGCATCGCCTCGACCGCGACACGTCGGGCGTGCTGCTGCTGGGCCGGACCGCGTCGGCTGCCGCCGCGTTGGCCGAGGCCTTCCGGCAGAAGACCACGCGCAAGACCTATTGGGCGATCGTGCTCGGCCGGCCGCCTCTCGCGCAGGGTCGCATCGACGCCGCACTCGCCAAGCGGCTCGGCCGGCAGGGCGAACGTGTCATGACGGCCGACGAGGCGGACGAGGACGCGCGCCAGGCCGTGACGCTCTACGACACGCTCGATAGCGCCGGCGGCCGCGCCACCTGGCTCGCGCTCTGGCCGGTCACCGGCCGCACGCACCAGCTGCGCGCCCATTGCGCCCTGATCGGCACGCCGATCCTCGGCGACGCCAAGTACGGCGAAGGCAAGCCGCTCGGACCCGCGCTGCCCAAGCGCCTGCATCTGCACGCGCGCTCGATCGTCCTGCCGCACCCCAGGGGCGGCATGCTGTGCGTGACAGCGCCCCTGCCGGCCGACTTGCGCGCCACCTGGGAGTTCCTCGGCTTCGATCCCGAGCGCGACGACGATCCCTTTGCCCGAGTGGAACCTTGAGCATGCCGCGTACCGGCGCCCGCGATCGCCCGATTTTGTTCGATTTCGACGGCACGCTGGTCGACAGCCAGCGCTCGATCGTCGACGCGTTCGCTGCGGCGTGCCGCGAGCACGATCTCGGCGACGTCGATGCGCGCGCGATCCGCCGCTTCATCGGCCTGCCGCTCGCCGTCGCCATCGCCGAATGCGTGCCGGAGCGCCATCGCGAGCGCGCGCCGGCCCTGGCCGAGAGCTACAAGCAGGCCCACCGCAGCCTGGCCGCCAGCACCCCCGGCCACGACCCGCTGTTCCCCGGCGCGGCCGCCGCGCTCAGCGTGCTGAGCGGCGCCGGCGCGCTCCTCGGCATCGCCACCGGCAAGGGCCGCCGCGGCCTGACGGCGACCCTGGAAAAGCACGGCCTGCGCGCCCATTTCGCGGTGTTGCGCACGGCCGATGACGGTCCGGGCAAGCCGGACCCGTTCATGGCCCTCTCGGCGCTCGAGGCGACGGGCGTGCACAAGGATGACGCGATCATGGTCGGCGACACCGCGTTCGACATGCAGATGGCGCGCAATGCCGGCATCGCCGCGCTCGGCGTCGGTTGGGGCTATCACCCGGAGGACGATCTGGTGCTAGCGGGGGCCGAAGCGGTGGTGCCGTCCTTCGACGCGCTGCTCGCGGCCTTGCGCCAGCGGGGATTCCCGGCATGAAGCGCTTCTACAAGTCGGCGGCGGCGGTGCCGGACGAAGGCGGGTTCGCCGTGGCGCTCGACGACAAGCCGATGAACACGCCCGCGCGCAAGCGCCTGGTGGCGCCGACCCGGACGCTGGCCGATGCCGTCGCTGCCGAGTGGGCGGCACAGGGCGAAGAGGTGAAGCTTGCCACGATGCGCCTGACCCGGCTGGTCGCCACGGCGCTCGACCAGATCCTGCCGGATCCCACGCATGCCATCGGGCCGATCGCCAATTACGCGACCACGGACCTGCTGTGCCACCGGGCCGACGCGCCGGCTGACCTGCGCCGGCGCCAGGACGCGCTGTGGCAGCCGATCGTCGACTGGGCGACGCTGCGCTACGACGCGCCGCTCAAGGTCGGCTCCGGCGTCATGCCGCTCAGGCAGTCGAACCAGGCGCTGACCGCCATCCGCCTGGCCGTGTCGGAATACGACGCCTATCGCCTGTCCGGCCTGCTGGTCGCGACGACGGCATCGGGATCGGTGCTGCTCGCCCTCGCGCTCGCAGAGGGCCGCATCGACATCGAGCAGGCCTGGACGGCCGCCGTTATCGACGAGAGCTATCAGCGCGAGCAATGGGGCGACGATCCCCTTGCCGCCAAACGCCGCGCCGAGGTCGAGGCCGATCTCAGGGCTGCGGCGCGGTTTCTCGAGCTGTTGCGGGACTGAGCGCCTTCCACGGCGCGGCCGAGCCGTCCATCGCTGGCGCGCGCGGCCGGCACCCGATCCGGGCCTCGACGGGCGACGGCTGACCGACGCCAACACCTTGGCCGGTCTTGCGTTCTCCGCCGGGACGACGCCAAACGGGGCGCGCGCTGGCGCATCCAACCCATTGATGCTATTAGCCTTGTTGCGCTTTTCGCGCCGCAATGGGGACGAACGCATGCAGGACATCATCCGGCAACTGGAGGAGAAGCGCGCGCGTGCCCGGGCCGGCGGCGGCGAGCGCCGGGTCAAGGCGCAGCACGAGAAGGGAAAACTCACCGCGCGCGAGCGCATCCAGCTCCTGCTCGATCCCGATTCCTTCGAGGAATGGGACATGTTCGTCGAGCATCGCTGCACCGATTTTGGCATGGACGCGCAGCGCATCCCCGGCGACGGCGTGGTGACCGGCTACGGCACGATCAACGGCCGCCTGATCTTCGTCTTCAGCCAGGACTTCACCGTGTTCGGCGGCTCCCTGAGCGAGGCGCATGCCGAGAAGATCTGCAAGATCATGGACCAGGCGATGAAGGTGGGCGCGCCGGTGATCGGCCTCAACGATTCCGGCGGCGCGCGCATCCAGGAAGGCGTCGCCTCGCTCGCCGGCTACGCCGAAGTATTCCAGCGCAACGTGCTGGCCTCGGGCGTCGTGCCGCAGGTCTCCTTGATCATGGGCCCCTGCGCCGGCGGCGCGGTCTATTCGCCGGCCATGACCGACTTCATCTTCATGGTCGAGGACTCGTCCTACATGTTCGTCACCGGCCCCGACGTGGTGAAGACGGTGACGCACGAGACGGTGACCCAGGAGGAGCTCGGCGGCGCCGTCACGCACACGACGCGCTCGGGCGTGGCCGACCTCGCCTTCGCCAACGACGTCGAGGCGCTGCTGCAGCTGCGCCGGCTCATCGATTTCCTGCCGGCGTCGAACACGCAGAAGCCGCCGGTCAGGCCGACCACCGATTCCGCCGACCGCGAGGAGCCGTCGCTCGAGACGCTGGTGCCCGCCAACCCGAACAAGCCTTACGACATGAAGGAGCTGATCGAGAAGGTGGTCGACGAGGGCGACTTCTTCGAGCTGCAGCCCAACTACGCGCGCAACATCATCACCGGCTTCGCGCGCATGGAAGGCTCGACCATCGGCATCGTCGCCAACCAGCCGATGGTGCTGGCCGGCTGCCTCGACATCGACAGCTCGCGCAAAGCCGCGCGCTTCGTGCGCTTCTGCGACTGCTTCAACATCCCGATCGTGACCTTCGTCGATGTGCCCGGCTTCCTGCCCGGCACGGCCCAGGAATACGGCGCCATCATCAAGCACGGCGCCAAGCTGCTGTTCGCCTTCGCCGAGGCGACCGTGCCCAAGATCACCGTGATCACGCGCAAGGCCTATGGCGGCGCCTATGACGTCATGAGCAGCAAGCACATCCGCGGCGACGTCAACTTCGCCTGGCCCTCGGCCGAGATCGCGGTGATGGGCCCGAAAGGCGCCGTCGAGATCATCTTCCGCGGCGACCTCAAGGACCCCAAGGCGATCGAGGCGCGCACCGAGGAATACCGCCAGAAATTCGCCAACCCTTTCGTCGCCGGCCACCGCGGCTTCATCGACGACGTCATCAGCCCGCGGCTGACCCGCCGCCGCATCTGCCGCTCGCTCGCCATGCTGCGCAACAAGGAACTGGAGAACCCGTGGAAGAAGCACGACAATATTCCCTTGTGATGGCGCAATAGGCGGAGCGCGGCGGTGTTCAAGAAAATCCTCATCGCCAATCGCGGCGAGATCGCGTGCCGGGTGATCCGCACGGCCAAGCGCATGGGCATCAAGACGGTGGCGGTCTATTCCGAGGCCGACGCCGATGCGCTGCATGTCAACATGGCGGACGAGGCGGTGGCGATCGGGCCGGCGCCATCGGCCGAGAGCTATCTGGTGATCGACAAGATCGTCGATGCCTGCAGGCGGACCGGCGCCGAGGCGGTGCATCCGGGCTACGGCTTCCTGTCGGAGAAGGGGCCGTTCGCCGAGGCGCTGGAGAAGGCCGGCATCGCCTTCATCGGGCCGACGCCGGCGGCCATGGCGGCGATGGGCGACAAGATCGAATCGAAGAAGCTGGCGCAGAAGGCCGGCGTGTCGACCGTGCCGGGCCATCTCGAGGCGATCGCGAACGACGCCGAGGCGGTCAAGATCGCCAAGGCGATCGGCTACCCGGTGATGATCAAGGCGTCGGCCGGCGGCGGCGGCAAGGGCATGCGCATTGCCCGCAGCGACGCCGAAACGCGCGACGGCTTCAAGTCGGCGCAGAACGAGGCGCGCGCCTCCTTCGCCGACGACCGCGTGTTCATCGAGAAATACGTCGAGGAGCCGCGCCATATCGAGATCCAGGTGCTCGCCGACGCTGACGGCAATACCGTCTACCTGGGCGAGCGCGAATGCTCGATTCAGCGCCGGCATCAGAAGGTGATCGAGGAGGCGCCGAGTCCGTTTGTCAACGCCGCCATGCGCAAGGCGATGGGCGAGCAGGCAGTGGCGCTCGCCAAGGCGGTCAAGTACCGCTCCGCAGGCACGGTCGAGTTCATCGTCGACAAGGATCACAATTTCTACTTCCTCGAGATGAACACGCGGCTGCAGGTCGAGCACCCGGTGACGGAGTTCGTCACCGGCCTCGATCTCGTGGAACTCATGATCCGCATTGCCGCGGGCGAGAAGCTGCCGTTCAGGCAGTCCGACATCAGGCTCAAGGGCTGGGCGATCGAGGCGCGCGTCTATGCCGAGGATCCGACGCGCAACTTCCTGCCTTCGACCGGCCGGCTGGTGCGCTACCGCCCGCCGCCGGAGGACGAGCATACGCGCGTCGACGCGGGCGTCTACGAAGGCGGCGACATCTCGATCTACTACGACCCGATGATCGCCAAGCTGGTGGTCGCCGGCGCCACGCGCAACGATGCGATCCACCGCCTGCGCCAGGCGCTCGACGCCTTCTACATCCGCGGCGTGCGCCACAACATCCCGTTTCTTTCCGCGCTGGCCGACCTGCCGCGCTTCGTCGCCGGCAGGATGAGCACGAACCTCATCGCCGAGGAGTTTCCCAGCGGCTTCGCCGGCGCGCGGCTGGACCAGAACCAGACGCGCGCCCTGGTCGCGGTCGCGGCCGCCGTGTTCCGGCGCATGGCCGAGCGCAACTGCCAGATCAGCGGCCAGCTGCCCGGGCACGGGCGCAGGCTCGACAACGAGCTGGTGGTGCGGCTGGGGGACGAGCAGCACGACGTCGTGATCCGGCCGGCCGACGATGGCTGCGACGTGGCGATCGACGGGCACGGGCTGGGGGTGCGCTCGGCCTGGTCGCCGGGCGAGCCGCTGTTCCGGGGCACGGTCGATGGTCAGCCGATCGTGGTCCAGCTCGACCGCGACGGCGCCGGCTGGCGGCTGACGCATGGCGGGGTCGCGCGCAAGGCGTCGGTCCTCACGCGCTTCGCCGCGGAGATGCTGGCCTTGATGCCCGCCAAGGCGCCGCCGGACATGTCGCGCTTCCTTTTGTCGCCCATGCCGGGGCTGCTGTCGCAGATCGCCGTCAAGGCCGGCCAGGAGATCAAGGCCGGCGAGCCGCTGGCGGTGGTCGAGGCGATGAAGATGGAGAACGTGCTGCGCGCCGAGCGCGACGTGCGCGTCAAGGCGATCCATGCCCAGCAGGGCGCCTCGCTGGCGGTCGATCAGAAGATCATGGAGTTCGAATGAGAAGAAGCTGTCAGCGGCCAGCGGTCGGCCGGATTCCTTCGGCTGACGGCTGACGGCTGATGGCTGACGGCTATGCAACTGTCCGCGTCCGCATCACCGGCCGGGTCCAGGGCGTGTGGTATCGCGGCTGGACCGTCGATCAGGCGACGGCGCGCGGATTGAGCGGATGGGTGCGCAATCGGCGCGACGGCTCCGTCGAGGCGCTGTTCCACGGGCCCGTTTCCGTGGTGGGCGAGATGGTCGAGGCCTGCCGGCGCGGCCCGCCGGCGGCGCGGGTCGACGCGGTGACGCAGATGCCGGCCGTCCCACCGGCCGGGCGGGGGTTCCATCAACTCCATACCGACTGAACCTGGCCGCTTGACAATTCGATAGTTCTAGAAATATAGTGCCAGCATGAGCACGCGAACGAGCAAGGTGGATGGCGCGCAGGCGGCGGAATCGCTGGCGGCGCTCGGCAGCGAGACGCGGCTGGAGATCTTCCGGCTGCTGGTGCGCGCCGGGCCGGACGGACTGACCGTGGGCGATGTGCAGCGTTTCACGGCCATTCCGGGCTCGACCCTGTCGCATCACCTTGCAGCGCTGACGCGCGCCGGGCTGGTGCAGCAGGAGCGGCGCGGGCGCGAGATCGTCTGCCGGCCCGACTATCCGCGCATGCGCGGGGTGATCGCTTTCCTGACCGACCAGTGCTGCGCCGGCGTGGCAAAACCGGCCGACGTCGCCTGAGCTGATGTGATGACGACGACCATGTGCAGCGGCCGTGCGCCACGACCATTCGACCATTCTAGAGGAGTAGAAACATGACCGCCCTCGCCCTTCAGCTCAGGACCGCCGCCCGGCAGTGGCGTTCGCTCGACCCGGTGTGGCTCGCGCTGGCGGCGACCGTGGCGGTGCTGGTCGTCTTCGTGCCGGGGCAGGGGTCGAAAAGCGTCGGCTTCGTCGCCGAAAGCCTGCTGCGCACGGCGCCGGTGCTGCTGCTGGCGATCGCGATGGCCGCCTATGCCAAGGCGAGCAACGCCGACCACCTGATCGTGCGCGCGTTCCAGGGGCGCGAGGCGGTGATGGTCGCGTTTGCGGCGCTGGTCGGCGCGCTGTCGCCGTTCTGCTCCTGCGGGGTGATCCCGCTGATCGCCGCGTTGCTCGCGATCGGCGTGCCGCTTTCGGCCGTGATGGCCTTCTGGCTCGCCTCGCCGCTGATGGACCCGACCATGTTCGCCGTGACCAGCGGCGTGCTCGGCGTCGGCTTCGCGACGGCCAAGACGGTCGCGGCCGTCGCGGTCGGCCTGCTGGGCGGCTATGGCGTCATGGCGCTGCGCGCGGCCGGCGCGTTCCAGGAGCCGCTCCGGGACGGCATCGGCAATGGCGGCTGCGCCGGAAGCCGCATCCGGCAGCCGAAGCCGGTGCGCTGGGACATCTGGTGCGAGGCGGGGCGGCGCCAAGCCTTCGCCAAGGAGGCGCGCAGCACGCTTCTGTTCCTCGGCAAGTGGCTGACCGTCGCCTTCCTGCTGGAAAGCCTCATGGTGACGTATGTCCCGGCCTCGACCATCGGCGCGCTGCTCGGCGGCCAGTCCGCGGCGGCGATCCCGCTGGCGGCCTTCATCGGCCTGCCTGCCTATCTCAACGGCTACGCCGCCCTGCCGCTGGTGAAGGGCCTGATGGAGTCGGGCATGGGCGCGGGCGCGGGCATGGCCTTCCTGGTCGCGGGCGGCGTCAGCAGCATTCCCGCCATGATCGCCGTCTATGCGCTGGCGCGTCTGCCGGTGTTCCTCGCCTATCTCGGCTTCGCCTTCATGGGCTCGATCCTCGCCGGCTACGCCTACCAGTTCTACGCGGGGTAGGCGTCATGGCCGAGGCGGTGGGATCACCGCCTCGGCGCTGAGCACCTTGGCCAGCGCGAAGCGGCGCCAGATCTCGCTCTTGTTGAGCTGCTCGCGGAACTCGTCCCAGAAGCGCTCCTTGGCCGCCGTGTCCCGCTTCCAGCCCTGGTCCAGCAGATCGCGCGCGGCCCTGGCCTGGCCGGTGTAGATCAGGTCCAGCATGTGCCGCCACAAGGCTGGCGGCAGCCCGTCCGCCGGCGCCGTGGCGAAAGCCTCTTGGATCCTGGCGGCGAGCTCGCCCAGCGTGCCGCGCACCTCGGCGCGCTTGCGCATTGCCGGACCGTCGGCCGCGTAGCGGCCGCGCGCCGGGTCGTAATACAGCACCACTTCGGGTGCCGGGCTTTCCGAAAACGGCGCTTTCCAGTAGGCGAAGGCGTAGTCCGCGAAGCGCAGCCACGGCGCGTCGTTCGGGCCGGGCTCGACGATCAGGCCGGAGTCCCGGATGTTGATGGTCTGCGCCTTGATCGCCGACCGGGGCTGCAGCACGTGGATCGTCGTGCAGCAATGGGCGCCGCCGGAATAGGTGGTGACGATAAGATCGGGTCCGGGCGCCGTGTGGCCCGCCGGACGCTCGTACTCGATGTCCACATGCGAGTCGGACAGGCGCAGCCATTCCTTGCCGCCGCGTGCCAGCACCAGGTGGTCGAACGTCCATTGGCTGCCCGCACGCTTGTAGAGCCGCGCTTCGATATCGCCGGCGCGCGCGACCGAGGGCGCCGGCTCGGCGGCGGAGCGCTTGGCGAATTCGGCCGCCGCATCGAGTCGAGGCTGCGCTTTCGCGGGAGACGCTTCGGCCAGGACGGCCGCACACAAGCCCATCAGGGCGATCTGCCGAGCGCTCATGCTTCCCCCTCCAAACGACGGCGGTCGAATGCTTCCGCGAAGGTCTGCCGCAGCGCGGCATCGACGGCCGCCATGTCGACCGTGTTGCCGAGATCGGCCAGCGACGTCACGCCGAACCGGGGCTCGGCGATGCCGCAAGGAACGATGCCGGAGAAGGCGGCAAGATCGGGGTTCACGTTGATTGCCAGGCCGTGGTAGCTGACCCAGCCGCGCACGCGCACGCCGATGGCCACGATCTTGTCTTCCCTCTCCCCGCCGCGCGGCACCCAGATGCCGACGCGGCCCGGGCGCCGTTCGCCCGTGACGCCGAGAACGGCAAGCGTGAGGATCGCCCACTCTTCCAGCGCATGAACGAAGCGGCGCACATCCTGTCCGCGCCGTCTGAGGTCGGCAATGACGTACGTCACACGCTGGCCCGGACCATGATAGGTGTGGCGGCCGCCGCGTCCGGTGGCGATTACGGGAATTCCACCCGGGTCCAGGAGCTCGGCCGGATCGGCGCTGGTGCCCGCGGTGTAGACGGGCGGATGCTCGAGCAGCCAGACCAGCTCGCGCGCCGCGCCAGCGCGCACCGCTGCCACGCGCTCTTCCATGGCGAGGACGGCTTGGCGATAGTCGACTGGGGCCGCCTCGACGCGCCATTCGGGCGCCGGCAGCTTGCTGCTGGCGCCGGCCGGATGCGACTTGATTGCCACCGGGGGTTTTGGTATCCCCCCGGCCCAGGGAACACAAGCGCCGGCTTGCCCCTTTAGGCGCTACCAAGCGGTCGTGGCGGAACTGGCAGACGCGCAGCGTTGAGGTCGCTGTGGGGGAAACCCCGTGGAAGTTCGAGTCTTCTCGACCGCACCATTCGCCCTGATCTGACGGCGGCCCGACGGCTGGGGCCCGCGGCCCGGTGGCGATCGCCGCATCGATAGCCCCGCATCCGCGCACCCCGCGTCAAGTCCGCCAGGCCCTTGTCGTTTTCCCTGGCCACCGCGACAATGGCGGGGCAGGGCCGATTTCCCGCCAGGGAGGGGCCGTCAGGGATTGCCCCGGGGGGAATGGATGTCCGAAAAGCTGCGCGATGGCGCCCTCGACTATCATCGCTGGCCCAAGCCTGGAAAGATCGAGATCACCCCGACCAAGCCGCTGGGGACGCAGCGCGACCTGGCGCTCGCCTATTCCCCTGGTGTCGCCTTCGCGTGCGAGGCCATCGCCGCCGATCCGGCCGAAGCCGCCACCCTGACCGCGCGCGGCAATCTGGTGGCCGTGGTGACCAACGGCACCGCCGTGCTCGGCCTCGGGGCCATCGGCCCGCTTGCCGGCAAGCCGGTGATGGAGGGCAAGGGGGTCCTGTTCAAGAAGTTCGCCGGCATCGACGTGTTCGACATCGAGCTCGCCGAAACCGACCCCGACAAGCTGGTGGACATCGTGGCATCGCTGGAGCCGACCTTCGGCGGCATCAACCTCGAGGACATCAAGGCGCCGGAATG
>CAZLBB010000062.1:0-28574 GCA_964557415.1 uncultured Rhodospirillaceae bacterium | reverse complement strand
AGTCGCGCACGCGCCGCAGCAGGCGGCCGGCCACGCGCGGCGTGCCGCGCGAGCGCCGCGCGATCTCGGCGGCGCCTTCGTCGGTGAATTCTACCCCGAGCAGCTGGGCGCCGCGGCGCACGATCTTCTCGAGCTCGGCCGGCGTGTAGAAGTTGAGCCTGAGCGGGATGCCGAAGCGCTCGCGCAGCGGCGTGGTGATCAGGCCCGAGCGCGTCGTGGCGCCAACCAGCGTGAACTTCTCGAGGTCGATGCGCACCGAGCGCGCCGCCGGTCCCTCGCCGATGATCAGGTCGAGCTGGAAATCCTCCATCGCGGGATAAAGGATCTCTTCTACGGCAGGATTGAGGCGATGAATCTCGTCGATGAACAGCACGTCGCGCGGCTGCAGGTTGGTGAGCAGCGCCGCCAGGTCGCCGGCGCGCTGGATCACCGGGCCCGAGGTGGCGCGGAATCCCACGCCCAGCTCGCGCGCGACGATCTGCGCCAGGGTCGTCTTGCCGAGGCCGGGCGGCCCGTAGAACAGCACGTGGTCGAGCGCCTCGCCGCGCGCGCGGGCGGCATCGACGAAGACGCGCAGGTTGGCGCGCACCGACTCCTGGCCGACGAAATCCTCCAGCCGCTGCGGGCGCAGCGTGCTCTCGCCGTGGTCGGCGTTGGCGAACTCGGCCGACACCGGCCGCTCGACCTTCTTCTCCGCCGGATTTCCCTTCGGCGCCTTGGTCATCGCGCCAGCTCCTTCAGGCCGGCGCGGATCAGCGCGTCGACCGTGGCCTTGGCGCCGAGCGCCTGCGCCGCGGCAGCCACCGCGCCGAAGGCCTCGGCCTGGCGGTAGCCGAGGTTGACGAGCGCGGAGACGGCGTCGCTGGCGGCGCCGGTCAGCCCGTCGGCCCCGGCCGGCCTCTGGCCCTCGCCGCGCGGCGCGGCGGCCATGCGGCCGAGGAACATGCCGCCGGCCTTGTCCTTGAGCTCGGAGACGATGCGCTGCGCCAGCTTCGGGCCCACGCCGTCGGCGCGCCCGACACTGGCCTTGTCGCCGGCGGCGATCGCGGCCAGCAGCTCGTCGGCGTCGAGCACGGACAGGATCGAGAGCGCGATGCGCGGCCCGACGCCCTGCACCGTGACCAGCAGCTTGTACCAGTCGCGCTCGGCACGGTCGGTGAAGCCGATCAGCCGGATCGCGTCCTCGCGCATCAGCGTCTCGACCAGCAGCGTCGCCTGGGCGCCGACCGGCGGCAGGCTCGACAGCGTGCGCGCCGAGCACTGCGCGATGTAGCCGACGCCGGCGCAGTCGATCACGGCGAAGTCGACGCCGATCTCGGCCACGCTGCCGCTCAGGCGCGCGATCATGGCGCGGCACCCGCCAGCACGCGGCCGGAAGTCAGGCGCCGCTCGGTGCCGCGGTGATGCGCGTGGCAGATGGCGACCGCCAGCGCGTCGGCGGCATCCTTGCCGTGCGCGCCCGATCCCGGCAGCAGGCGCTGCACCATCATGGCGACCTGGTCCTTCTCGGCGTGGCCGGCGCCGACGATCGACTTCTTGATGTGGTTGGCGGAGTACTCGCCGACCGGAATGCCGCCGAGCGCCGGGACCAGCAGCACCACGCCGCGCGCGAGGCCGAGCTTCAGGGTCGAGTCCGGATTCTTGTTGACGAAGGTCTCCTCCACCGCGGCCTCGTCGGGCCGGTGCAGCTCGAGCACCGCCTTGAGGCCGTCATGCAGCAGCGCGAGGCGCTCGGGCAGCTTCTGCGCCGAGCTGGTCGAAACCGTGCCGGCGGCGACGAAGCGAAGGCGGTTCCCGTCCACGTCGATGACGCCCCAGCCGGTATGGCGCAGGCCCGGGTCGAGGCCGATGAGGCGCATGCGGCCCGCTACCCCATCAGCCGCGCCATCAGATCGTCGGCGATCTCGAAATTCGCCACGACCGACTGGACGTCGTCGTTGTCCTCCAGCGTGTCGAGCAGCTTCAGAAGCGTGCGCGCCGGCTCCTCGTCGAGCGGAATGGTCGCCTGCGGCTTCCACGACAGGCGAGCGCTCTCGGGCGCGCCGAACTTGGCTTCCAGCGCCTCGCGCACCTGGCCGAGCGCCTCGGGCGCGCACTGGATCGTGTGGCCCTCGTCGTCCGAGGTTACGTCGTCGGCGCCGGCGTCGAGCGCGGCCTCGAACATCTGCTCGCCGCTCGCGACCTTGGCCGGATAGAACACCTCGCCGACGCGGCCGAACTGGTAGCTGACCGAGTTGGTCTCGCCGAGGGTGCCGCCATGCTTGCCGAAGGCGGTGCGGACCTCGCCGGCGGTGCGGTTGCGGTTGTCGGTCAGCGCCTCGACGATGATCGCGACGCCGCCCGGGCCGAAGCCCTCGTAGCGAACTTCCTCGTAGTTGCCGTCGGCGCCGCCGCCCGAGCCTTTCTTGATCGCGCGCTCGATCGTGTCGCGCGGCATGTTGACGGCGCGCGCGGCCTGCACGGCGGCGCGCAGGCGCGGGTTCATGGCGGGGTCGGGCAGACCCGACTTGGCGGCGACCGTCAGCTCACGCCCGATCTTGGCGAAGAGCTTCGACCGCTGGGCGTCCTGGCGCCCCTTGCGGTGCATGATGTTCTTGAATTGGGAATGACCGGCCATGGCGCGGGTGCGGCCCTAGCTCCTGTAGTTTCAAGCGGTTGCTTATACCAGATGTTGTCGCGGGAGGAGAAGCCGCTGCATCATCCGGCTAACAGACCAATATGGCAGGAATTTGGCCACCGGCAGGGGAAAACCGTGGCCAAGTGCCGGTGGAATCGAGGCTTCCCCGATTGGGGGAATGTTAACGCCTGGCGCAGCAGGATGCTGCGATGATCGCGGCACAAGCTTCCGAGGCACAGGCGACCGAGGCGCCGGCCGACCGGTTCTGGCCGGCGGCGACCCGCACCACCGTGGCGCTGGCCGTGGCCGCCGGCGCCGCGCGTAGTGCGGGCGGTCTCGGCGACAGCCGCCTGCGCATCGTCGCGCTGTGTGAGGATCTGCGCGCGCTCGCGCGCGATGGCGACGGCGCGCTGGTCGGCGCCATCGCCGAGTCGCTGGGCACCTTCGTCGGCCGCGCCACGCTCGACGAACCGGCGCTCGAGGTGATCGCCGGCCATCTCGAGGCGCTGCGAGCGGTCGTGCGCCATTCGATCGGCGGCGACGGCGGCCCGGTCGGCCGCGCCATCATGGCCGGCCTCAACGCCTCGGTCGCGCGTCACGGTACGGCGGCGTAGGCGGCGCACCGCAGGTTCACCGCCGCGCCCCCAGGGCGAACGGGTTCCTTCCCTGCGCGGCCAGCAGGTACCAGACCGTCGTGCCTATCTCGTGTTGACCGGTCAGGGGCACGCTTGGCTCGACGAGCGCCGTATGCGGATCGTGTCGCGTCTCGGGGGACTTATGCCTGACCGGCGGCGGCGCGTGGCTGGTGTTGTCGCGGGCGCGGTGAGCCGTGGGCGCGCGCGGATCCGCGCGCCAACCACTTGAGTCGGCGGCCGGATCGGCGGCCGCCTAGGGCATCGCCGGAGCGATCTTGCCGCCGGCGCGGATCGGCGCGATGCGCCGGGCGAGGCCGGTCTTGCCGTCGGTCTCGACGTAGACGGCGCAGAGCGTGCCGGGGCCTTCCGCCGCGGTCAGCTTCTCGCCCGGCATCTTGCGCACGAAGCGCTGCACGGCGGGACCCTTCTGCATGCCGATCACCGAGTCGTAGTCGGCGCACATGCCGGCGTCGGTCTGGTAGGCCGTGCCGCCGGGCAGGATATGGCCGTCGGCGGTCGGCACGTGCGAGTGGCTGCCCACGACCAGCGACACGCGGCCGTCGCAGAAATGCCCGACCGCCATCTTCTCCGACGTCGCCTCGGCGTGGATGTCGACGATGATCGCGTCGACGCCGCCCGCGCCCAGGCGCTGCGCGCGCAGCTCGCGCTCGACCGCCTGGAACGGGTCGTCGAGCGCGTCCATGAACAGGCGGCCCATCAGGTTCACGACGAAGACCTTGCGGCCGCCCGGCGCCGGGAACACGGCGGCGCCGCGCCCGGGCGTGCCGGGCGGGAAGTTGAGCGGGCGCAGCAGGCGCGGCTCGGACGTGATCTGCCCGATCGCCTGGCGCTGGTCCCAGACATGGTTGCCGGTCGTGATCACGTCGACGCCGCCGTCGAACAGCTCCTTCGCGAGGTCGAGCGTGATGCCGAAGCCGCCGGCCGCGTTCTCGCCGTTGGCGACGACGAAGTCGATGCCGAGCTGCTTCCGCAGCGCCGGCACGTTGCCCGTCACCGCCTCGCGGCCCGACCGGCCGACCACGTCGCCGCAGAACAGCAGGCGCATCACGTCAGCCCGCTGCCGCCGGGAACGCCTCGCGTTCCGTGACCACCCAGTCGAGGCGCTGGTCGCCCGCGTGATGCGGCACCTGGGCGATCTCCTGCCCGGCATAGCCGATGCCGACCGCGAGCGGCGCGCGGCCGGCCGCGCGCAGCGCTTCCAGCGTGCGGTCGTAGAACCCGCCGCCATAGCCTAGGCGATAGCCGCGCCGGTCGAACGCAAGCAGCGGCACGACCAGTACGTCGGGCGTGGCGAGCGGCTGGCCTTCCGGCGGCACCGAGGTGCCGAAGCCGCCGGGGACGAGTGCCAGGCCCGGCGACCAGCGGCGGAACACCAGCGGCTTGCCGCGCCCGACCGTTACCGGCAGGCAGCAGCGATAGCCCAGCGCGTCGAGCCGCTCCAACAGGGGGCGCACGTCGATTTCCTCGCCCATCGGCCAGAATGCGGAGACGACAGCGCCCGGCGCCGGCAGCGGGACGGCGGCGAGGAACCGGTCGCGCAGCTGCGCGCCCGCCTCGGACCCCGCCGCGCGCGCCAGCGCGGCGCGGCGCGCCGCGGCCGTGGCGCGCAGCGCCTTCTTTTCAGCGTCGAGGCTGGTCGATGGTTGCGGCGCGGCGGGAGAAAAGCGGGCAGAGCCGTTGCGGTCGCTGGCGTGTCTCATCCTCTGTGGCCTGCTACAGCAGGTGGGCGCCATGTACCGAGGCCTGAACCCCGGCAGGGACAGCTCCCATGAGATGAGTATTGGCCCCAGGGATATTGCCGCCTGGCGGGCCGCACAGCCCGTGCCCTGGCCCTCAATCTAGGTATGTTCCAGGCCCGCGGCAATATCTTCGAGCTTCTTGGCGTAGCCCTCGATCGTCGCGACCAGCGCATCCTCCTCGGCCGCGCTGATGCCGCCGCCGCCGCTGGTCTTCAGCCGCTCGACCTCGGCATAGGCGTCGCTCAGCTCGTCCGCCACCAGCAGGCTCGCCATCACCAGGAGGCGCGTGTCGCCGATCTGGCCGACCGAGGCGACCAGCTCGCTCACCTTCTTGTCGACGAACTGCGCCAGGCGCTGCAAGTGCTCTTCCTGCCCGTCATCGCAGGCGATGCGGTAGCTGCGGTTGTTGATGGTGACGGCGACCTGGGCCATGTCACGCTACGACCTCAGCACGGCGCGCAGCCGGTCGATGGCGCTGTCGAGGCGTGCCGCGACCGACACGTTCGCCGCCGCCAGCTCCTGGTTCTCGGCGCGGCTGGCGGAGAGCTGGTCGGTCAGCTCGCGCAGCCGCTCGGCGTCGCCCGCGGGCAGGCGCTGGCCGAGCGCGGATTCGATCCGCGCGAGCGCGTCCTGCAGGCGCGTGAGGGCGGCTTCCAGCCGAGGCGTCATCGCTTGTCCCTGTAGCGCGGCCGCCGAGGAAGTCGCATCCGACAAGGTCCGATCCGACAAAATCACGGCGCCGCTTGGCCTTGGCCGAAGATACGCATCGCCGCCAGCTTGCGTCAACCTGGGGCGTCAACATCGCGCGCGCCGGCGAGTTATACACAGGGTTGACGCGGCTCGCCGCGACGGTCATGTTCCGGCGCGCCCCGCGCCCTCATGCAATCTCACGCAATGCCGGACGAGATGACCGCCTCCAGCTCGCGCCCCGTGGCGGCGCAATCCCTCCCGTCAACCGCCGCCCCGTCAACCGCCGCTGATGCTCCGGGCGCCGAACGCGCGATGGCGAACGCCATCCGCGCGCTCGCGATGGACGCGGTCGAGCAGGCCAAGTCGGGGCATCCCGGCATGCCGATGGGCATGGCCGACGTCGCGACGGTGCTGTTCACCGAGGTGCTGAAATACGACCCCAGCGCGCCGGACTGGCCGGATCGTGACCGTTTCGTGCTGTCGGCCGGCCACGGCTCGATGCTGCTCTACGCGCTGCTGCATCTGACCGGCTACGCGCAGCCGACGATGGACGAGATCCGGCGCTTCCGCCAGCTCGGCTCCCAGACGCCGGGCCATCCCGAGTACGGCCACTTGCCCGGGGTCGAGACCACGACCGGCCCGCTGGGCCAGGGCCTGGCCAATGCCGTCGGCATGGCGATCGCCGAACGCCACCTGGCCGCGCGCTACGGCGCCGACATCGTGGATCACCGCACCTATGTCATCGCCGGCGACGGCTGCCTGATGGAAGGCATCAGCCACGAGGCGATCTCGCTCGCGGGCCACCTGAAGCTCGACCGCCTTACCGTGCTGTGGGACGACAACCACATCTCGATCGACGGGCCGACCGAGCTCGCCGTGTCGGACGACCAGCGCAAGCGCTTCGAGGCGGCCGGCTGGATGACGCTCGCGGTCGACGGCCACGACGCGCGCGCGGTGCGCGCCGCCCTCGACCAGGCGCGCCATTCGGACCGGCCGGTCTTGATCGCGTGCCGCACCACGATCGGCTACGGCGCGCCGACCAAGGGCGGCACGGCCGGGTGCCACGGCGCGCCGCTGGGCGAGGCCGAGATCGCCGCTGCGCGCAAGCAGCTCGGCTGGCCGCACGCGCCCTTCACCGTGCCCGACCGCGTGCTTCAGGCCTGGCGCACCGCCGGCGCGCACGGCAAGCCCGAGCGGCTCGCCTGGGAGAAGCGCCTGGCGGCACGGCCCGACGCGGCGGCGTTCAATGCCGAGATCAAGGGCGGCCTGCCGCCGGGCTGGCGCGGCAAGGTGCGCGACCACATCAAGGCGCTCTGCCTGAAGCCGGTGAAGACGGCGACGCGGCAGGCCTCGGCCTTGGCGCTGGACGTGCTCGCCCAGGCGGTCCCCGCGCTGGTCGGCGGGTCGGCCGACCTGACCGGCTCGAACAACACGCGCGCCAAGTCGCAGACGCCGCTCACGGCCAAGGACTACGGCGGCACCTACCTGTTCTACGGCGTGCGCGAGCACGCCATGGCCGCGGCGATGAACGGCATGGCGCTGCACGGCGGCGTGGTGCCCTATGGCGGCACGTTCCTGGTGTTCTCGGACTACAGCCGCCCGGCGATCCGCCTCGCGGCGCTGATGGGCGTGCGCGTCGTGCACGTGATGACGCACGACTCGATCGGCCTCGGCGAGGACGGGCCGACGCACCAGCCGGTCGAGCAGCTCGCGGCGCTGCGCGCGATCCCGGGCCTGAGCGTGTTCCGGCCGGCCGACGCGGTCGAGACGGCGGAGTGCTGGGAGCTGGCGCTGGCCGACGCGAAGCGGCCTTCCGTGCTGGCACTGACGCGCCAGTCCGTGCCGCAGCTCCGCACCGAGATGTCGGACGAGAACCGCTCGGCGCGCGGCGGCTACGTGCTCGTGCCGGCGAGCGGCGCGCGGCGGGCGACACTGCTCGCGACCGGGTCGGAGGTGCAGATCGCGATCGCCGCGCGCCTCGAGCTCGAGAAGCAGGGCGTCGCCACCGCAGTCGTGTCGCTGCCGTGCTTCGCGCTGTTCGACCAGCAGGATGCCGCCTATCGCGCCGAGGTCCTGGGCCCCGGCAGCGTGCGCGTCGCGGTCGAGGCCGGCGTCAGGACCGGCTGGGAGACGTATCTCGGCGACGCCGGCGCCTTCGTCGGCATGAGCAGCTTCGGCGCCTCCGCGCCGTTCGAACATCTCTATCCCCATTTCGGCATCACCGCCGACGCGGTGGCGGCCGCCGTGAAGCAGCGGCTCTAGCCGGGCCGCTCCAGTCCCGTCCGTCGGAGGAACGAAGAAGATGACCATTCGCGTCGCCATCAACGGGTTCGGCCGCATCGGCCGCCTGGTCATGCGCGCGGCCACCGAGGCCCGCCGCAACGACATCCAGGTCGTCGGCATCAACGACCTCGGCCCGGTCGCCACCAACGCGCATCTGCTGAAGTACGACTCGGTGCACGGCCGCTTCCCGCACGAGATCAAGGTCGGAAGCGACTCGATCGATGTCGGCCAGGGCAAGATCAAGGTGACGGCCGAACGCGACCCGTCGAAGCTGCCGTGGAAGGAGCTCGGCGTCGACGTGGCGCTGGAATGCACGGGCATCTTCACCGAGCGGTCGAAGGCCGCGGCGCATCTGGCCGCCGGCGCCAGGCGCGTGCTGGTCTCGGCCCCGGCCGACGGCGCGGACCTGACCGTGGTCTACGGCGTCAACCACGACAAGCTGAAGAAGGAGCACACCGTCGTCTCGAACGCGTCGTGCACGACCAACTGCCTGGCGCCGGTGGCGTTCGCGCTGCACAAGGCGATCGGCATCGAGCGCGGCTACATGACCACGATCCATGCCTATACCGGCGACCAGCCGACCGTGGACACGCTGCACAAGGACCTGCGCCGCGCGCGCGCCGCGGCGCTGTCGATGATCCCGACCTCGACCGGTGCCGCCAAGGCCGTGGGCCTCGTGCTGCCCGACCTCAAGGGCAAGCTCGACGGCACGTCGATCCGCGTGCCGACGCCGAACGTGTCGGTGATCGACTTCAAGTTCGTGCCCAAGCGCGACACCTCGGTCGAGGAGGTCAACAAGGCGCTGGTCGAGGCCTCGCAGGGCGCGCTGAAGGGCATCCTGGCGATCACCGACGAGCCGACGGTGTCGATGGACTTCAACCACAATCCCGCCAGCTCGACCGTGGACGTGACGCAGACGCAGGTGATCGAGGGCAAGCTGTGCCGCGTGATGTCGTGGTACGACAACGAATGGGGCTTCTCCAACCGGATGAACGACACCGCCGTCGCGCTCGGCCGGCTCGGCTGAGGCAGAACCGCGCAATCGTCGTCCATTCGCTCGACCAGGCGCACGCGGCCGTGACGGCCGCCGCGTCGCTCGGGCTGCCCCTGACGCTCCTGAGCGGTCCCGGCGCGGGCGCCTATGCCGGCCCGGGCTGGTTCGCCGAGATCGTTCGCCTGGCCCGCCGGGAGCATCCGTCCGTCGCCGTGACCGCGATCCTCGACTGCGCCGACCAGCCCGGCCGTGCGCTCGCCGCGCTGCGCATGGGAATCGACGTTGTGCGCCTCGGCGGCAATCGCCAGGCCCGTGCCCGCGTCGCCGCCATCGCCAAGGCAAGCGGCGCGCGCCTGGACGAATGCGAGTACGAATCGCTCGATCTGGCGGGATGCGAGGATCCGCTTTCGGCGTCGACCAGCTTCCTGCGGAAAGCAAAGACATCGTCATGAACACCGACGGCGACCGTTGCCGCCTCTACCTCATTACGCCGCCGCGGCTGGAGCCGGCCAAGTTCGCCGACACGCTGGCGCGCGCGCTCGATGCCGGGGACGTCGCCTGCGTGCAGCTCCGGCTCAAGGACGCCGACGACGAGGCGCTCCTGCGCGCGGTCGAACGGCTGAAACCGGTGGCGCAGCGGCGCGACGTCGCCTTCATCATGAACGACCGGCCGGACATCGCCGCCGCGACCGGCTGTGACGGCGTGCATGTCGGCCAGCAGGACATGACCTATGCCGAGGCGCGCGCGATCGTCGGGCGCAACGCGATCGTCGGCGTCACCTGCCACGACTCCATGCACCTGGCGATGGAGGCGGCCGAGGCCGGCGCCGACTACGTCGCTTTCGGCGCCTTCTTCCCGACCACGACCAAGGACGCGAGGCACCGGGCGCCGATCGAGCTGCTGGAGAACTGGGGCATGGCCATGATCGTGCCGTGCGTCGCCATCGGCGGCATCACGCCCGAGAACTGTGGCCCGCTGGTCAGGGCCGGCGCCGACTTCCTCGCCGTCGTGTCGTCGGTGTGGGACGCGCCGGATGGCCCGGCCGCGGCGGTGCAGCGCTTCAACGCGGCGATTGACGCGGCGCGGTAGATACGGCGCGGCAGCCTTCACTCGCTTCGCGGGCGAGGGCCGGTGTGGGGTCCGTCCCGGCCGGAGGCTGTCGGGACAGGATATGCTCCTGGCGCAACTTCCGGGTGGCCGCGCAAGCCATCGGCGCCTACGACGACGCCATGAACGCGACCACGGCCAAGCCCATGTCCCCGACCGAATGGTCGCTGCTGCTCGCGCTCTCGGCGATCTGGGGCTGCACCTTCTTTCTGGTCGCAGTCGGCCTCAGGGAGCTGCCGTTCGTCTGGCTGGCGCTGGCGCGCGTCGGGTTCGCCGCACTGATCCTGCATGGCGTGGCGCTGTGGCGCGGGCTCGCGTACCCGCGCGAGGCTCGAGTCTGGGGCGCGTTCCTGCTGCTGGGCCTGCTCAACAACGCGATCCCGTTCGGCCTGATATTCTGGGCGCAGACGCATATCGCCAGCGGTCTTGCCGCCATCCTCAACGCCAGCACGCCGCTCTTCGCCATGGTGCTGGCGCATGTCGTCACGCGCGACGACCGCCTGAGCGCGCGCCGGCTCGCGGGCGTCGCAATCGGCATGGCCGGGGTGGCAGCGATGATGGGACTCGAGGCGCTCAGGGGCGTCGGCGCCGATTTCCTGGCCCAGCTTGCCGTGCTCGGCGCTGGGCTGAGCTACGCGATGGCGGGGCTGTACGGCCGGCGCTTCGCCGCGACGCCGCCGATGCTGACGGCGGCCGGGCAGACCACGGGGTCGACGCTGATCCTGCTGCCGGCCGCGCTGCTGATGGCGCCCCCGGCGACGCTCGAAATGCCCGGCCCGCAGGCCTGGGCGGCGGCCATCGGCCTCGCCGCGATCTGCACGGCGCTCGGCTACGCGCTCTACTTCCGCATCCTGGCGACCGCGGGCGCCACCAACCTGCTGCTGGTCACGCTGCTGATCCCGGTCGGCGCCGTGCTGCTCGGCACGCTCGTGCTGGGCGAGACGCTGCTCGCGCGGCACATCGCCGGCATGGCGCTGATCGCGCTCGGGCTGGCGGTGATCGACGGCAGGGCGCCCGGGCTGACCACCAGGGCGTCGGCGCGCCGGCTGCGCCCGGCGCGGCGCTAGGCGGCCATTGATCCCCCTGAGCCTGACGAAGGACGCCGACCCAAATGTTTGGCGCGCGGATCGACGCGCGCTAGGACGACGGCTGGTCCACCACCGGCGTCGACTCGGAGGGGGCCGGCTCCGCCGGCGGCGGCTCGGGCGCGGCCGGCGCCTCGGCGGCCTCTGCGGCCTTTGCGCCCGCCTTCGCCTTCTTGCGGTTGGCGGCCGCCACGGCCGCTGTCAGGTCGCGCGAGCTGCACAGGCCGAGCTCGAGCGGATGGCGTGGGCGGATGTTCTGCATGTTCCAGTGCGAGCGGTCGCGCACCTTGGCGATGGTCGACTTGGTGGTGCCGACCAGCTTGGCGATCTGCGCGTCGCTGAGCTCGGGATGCGTCTTGACCAGCCACGCGATCGCGTCGGGCTTGTCCTGGCGCTTGGCGATCGGCGTGTAGCGCGGTCCCTTCTGGCGCGCGACCGGCGCCGGCAGGTCGCGCGGCGTCATCTTGAGGTGCGCATCCGGGTCGGCCTCGCAGCGCTTGATCTCGTCGGCGGTCAGCTCGTGCGTCGTGATCGGGCTGAGGCCCTGCATGCCGGTCGCGACCTCGCCGTCGGCGATCGCCTGGATCTCGAGCTCGTGCAGGCCGCAGAACTCGGCGATCTGGCGGAAGGTGAGCGTCGTGTTCTCGACCAGCCACACGGCGGTCGCCTTGGGCATCAACGGGGTCGCCATGGCATTGGTCTCCATCAAGAAAACGGGCGGCTTCCGGCGCGCCGGACTTGCGTGCTGCCCTGGCGCGGCCCTGGCCGGTTATGGGGGTATTACGGGCTTATATAGGCAGGATCGGCCGCACGCGCCACTGAAAGCTGCGCTCGCCTTCGGATTTCCGTGGGGAAATCACAGCGTTAGGACGATCTTGCCAATATGTGTGTTGGCCTCCATGAGGGCGTGCGCCTTCGCCACCTCGGCCAGCGGAAAACGGGCGTGGATCAACGGCTTGATGCGGCCGCCGGCGACATGAGGCCAGATCTCGGCCTCGACCGCCCGGGCGATGGCGCCTTTCTCGGCCACGCTGCGGGGCCGCAAGGTCGAACCCGAGACGGTCAGGCGCTTGCGCATCAGCGTGTCGATGTTGAGTTCGACCTTGCCGCCGCGCAGGTAGGCGATGTAGACGAGCCGCCCCTCGACCGCCATGCAGTCGAGGTTCCTGCCGAAGTAGTCGCCGCCGACCATGTCGAGGATCACGTCGACGCCGCGCTTGGCCGTGGCTTCCTTCACCTTGGCGGCGAAGTCCTCGGTCTTGTAGTCGATCGCCACGTCGGCGCCCAGGTCGCGGCAGGCCTTCACCTTCTCCGCGCCGCCGGCCGTGGCGAAGACTTGGCAGCCCCAGGCCTTGGCCATCTGGATCGCGGTCGTCCCGATGCCGCTGGCGCCGCCATGCACCAGGAAGCTTTCGCCCTTGGCCAAGCGCCCGCGCTCGAACACGTTGGTCCACACGGTCATCACCGTCTCGGGCAGGCACGCGGCCTGCACCAGGTCGAGGCCCTTGGGCACCGCCATGCATTGCGGCTCGGGCGCCACGCAATAGGCGGCATAGCCGCCGCCGGCGACCAGCGCGCAGACCTTGTCGCCCTCTTTCCAGCGCGCCACGCCGGAACCGACCGCGGTCACCGTGCCCGCGATCTCGAGTCCGGGGAGGTCCGAGGTGCCGGGCGGCGGCGCGTACATGCCGCGCCGCTGCAGCACGTCGGGCCGGTTGACGCCGGCGGCCGCCACCTGGACCAGCACCTCCCCCGTGCCGGCCTGCGGCACCGGGCGCGTCGCCGGCTTCAGCACCTCCGGCCCGCCCGGTTTCTCGATCTCGACGCAGTTCATCGTCTCTGGGACGGCCATGCCGAAGGTCTCCCGTTTGGCTGGCGGCGTTGGTCCATGGAAGGCGGGATGGTCTAATATGCCCGGGCCGAACCTGGCAACGGGAGATGCCAGCAGAGCGGGAGGGCAGCGCCATGGAACTGGACGACCTGGAGCCGCGCAGCAAGAAGACACCGCCGAAGAACCTGCAGCTCATGGACATCGCCGAGCTGGAGGATTACATCGCCGGCCTCGAGGCCGAGATCGAGCGGGCGCGGGCCATGATCCAGTCGAAGAAGGCCGTCCGCGCCGGTGCCGACGCGCTGTTCAAGAAGTCCGGGGGCTGATCGCCCGCCTGGACGCTTGCCGTCGGCGGCGCAGGTTCGTCCGGAACATCAGCCAGCCCAGCGGCCCGAGCAGCAGGACGAGGACCAGCCAGCCGACGCGCGGGCTGAACGGGCAGCCGGAGCCGGGCGGCGCGCGCCACGGCCCGGCGTTGCGCGCCAGGACGACATGCAGCATGGGCGCGCCCCAGAACAGGAACAGAACGAGGATTGCGACCGCCGCGTCCATCGCTTATCCGTTGAGCCGGTGGTATATCAGGCAATCCACCTTAACACCCCGTGGTCACTAGTGAAATCGGCGTCTCCCTGCGGGAAACGGTAGGAAAGCGGCGGGAAAGGCCCTATAAAACCGCGCCGGCGCGGCCTGCGGCTGCACCGCGCGCTCGAAGGGGGACACGGGGAAGAGGTCATGCTCAAGGGAAAGGTGGCGATCGTCACCGGCTCGACCAGCGGGATCGGGCTGGGCATCGCCGAGGTGCTGGCCTCGCAGCATTGCGACGTGATGCTCAACGGCTTCGGCGACGAGAAGATGATCGCCGCACTGCAGGCGCGGCTGCAGCGCCAGTACAAGGTCAAGATCGGCTATCACGGCGCCGACATGACGCAGCCGGACGAGATCCACGCCATGGTCAAGGCGACGCGGCGCGAGCTCGGCTCGGTCGACATCCTCGTCAACAACGCCGGCATCCAGCATGTCGCGCCGATCGAGGAATTCCCGCGCGCGAAATGGGACGCGATCATCGCCGTCAACCTGTCGGCGCCGTTCCACGCCACGCAGGCCGCCATCCCGCACATGCGCAAGAAGAAGTGGGGCCGCATCATCAACATCGCCTCCGCGCACGGCCTCGTCGCCTCGAAGCACAAATCGGCCTATGTCGCGGCCAAGCACGGGCTGGTCGGCCTCACCAAGGTGACGGCGCTGGAGATGGCAGGCTCGGGCATCACCTGCAATGCGATCTGCCCGGGCTGGGTGCTCACGCCGCTGGTGCAGAAGCAGGTCGACGAGCGGGCGCACGAGAAGCGCATCAAGCCGAAGGAAGCGGAGCTCGATCTGCTCGCCGAGAAGCAGCCGTCGCAGCAGTTCGTGACGCCCGAGCAGATCGGCAAGGCGGTGCTGTTCATCTGCTCGTCGGGCGCGGACCAGATGACCGGCGCGTCGCTTTCGATGGACGGCGGCTGGACCGCGCAGTAGCCACTCGCCGTCCGGCCGGACGGCGAGGTTCTCGCCCCCTGCATTGATGGACATGGCGCATTGATCGAGGCGGCGGATTGATGCGCGAGGTCACTTGACCTCCGTCGAATGTCTCTTTATATTGCGACTAATTCTCACTATTGTAAGCCCGTCCGATGCAGCCTAACGATCTTGTTCCCAGGGCCTTGTCCCAGGCGGGCTTGGCTCGCTTGCCCGCCGGCATCCTCGGCGCCGGCGCGCTGGTGGCGGTCGGCTACATGGACCCGGGTAACTGGGCGACCGCCATCGCCGGGGGCGCCGGGTTCGGCTACGCGCTGCTGTTCGTCGTGCTGGCGTCCAGCCTGGTGGCGATGGCCGTGCAGGCGCTCACCGTCCGGGTGACCATAGCGACCGGCAAGGACCTGGCGGCGCTGCTGAACGCGGCCCTGCCGCGACCGGCGGCGCGCGCCGTGTGGTGGGCGGCCGAAGCGGCGATCCTGGCCACCGCCGTCGCCGAGCTGGTCGGCGGCGCGATCGCCCTCAATCTGCTGTTCGGCCTGCCCCTGCCGGCCGGCGTAGCCGCGACGGCGGCGGCGACCTTCGCCGTCATCGCGCTGGTGCGCGACGGGGCGGTGGTGCACGAGCGTTTGGTCAACCTGCTGCTGGCCGTGGTCGCCCTGTCCTTCGCGGCGCTGCTGTGGCGCGCCGATCCCGACTGGAGCGCGGCCGCCGCCGTGCTCGTCCCCACGCCGCGCCTCGTTGCCGACCCGCAGGCGCTGTTCGTCGCGCTCGGCATCCTCGGCGCGACGGTGATGCCGCACAACATCTACCTGCATTCCGGCCTCGTCGCCGATCGTATGCGCGGCCTGCCCTCGGGCGGTCGGCGGCGCGCCTTCCGCATCCTGCTCGGCGACACGGTCGCGGCCCTGGCGCTGGCGATGCTGGTCAACGCCGCGATCATGCTGGTCGCCGCAGCCTCGCTCGGCTCCGCCGACGGCGCGGTGGCGAGCCTGGACGGCGCGCATCGCGCCATCGGCGCGGTGCTCGGCGGCGCGGCGGCGCTGATCTTCGCGGTCGCCTTGTACGCGGCGGGCCAGAGCTCGGCGATCACCGGCATCCTCGCCGGCCGCTACATCACCGCCGGATTCACCGGGCATGCGGGTTCGCGGCTGAAGCGCGGCTTGTTCACGCGGCTCGGCGGGCTCACGATCGCGCTCGGCCTGCTGGTCGCGACCGGCGGCGACGCGCCGGACCGGGTGCTGGTGCTGAGCCAGGTGACGCTGAGCGCCGCGCTGCCCTTCGTGCTGGTGCCGCTGCTGTTCATGGCGATGCGCCGCAAGCTGATGGGCGGCTTCACGCTGCGGCCGCTCGCCGCCGGCGCGCTCGCCTCGGCGGTCGGCGCGATCGTACTGCTCAACGTCTACCTGCTCGTCCTGGCGCCGATGGCGTGAGCCGGCCTCAGTACCAGATCTCCATGCGCAGCCCGCGCGCGTCGACGAGGCCCTCGCCGAGACGCGCGCCATCGCCCTTCGCGAAGCGCTCGGCGGCGAGCGCCAGCGCCGCGGCGTCGTAGAGATCGTCGAGCGCCGCCTCGCGCGGCCGCAACGCGCGCGAGAGCGTGTCGAGCCCGGCGATACCGCCGCGGCGCAGCAGGCAACGCCGCAGGCGCTGCCCTTCGGGCGTGCGCTTGGGCGGCAGCGGCCTGAACCCGTTCATGCGCAGGAACACGAGCTCGGGATGGCATTCGCGCACCCAGGCCTGGCGCGAAGGGGTGATCCAGGAATCGATGTCGGCGATGCGCGGCAGGATGTTCCAGGCCTGCTTGCTGAAGCCCTTGCCGTCCGCCTTGGCCCAGGCGATGGCGCCGGCATAATCGGCGAAATCGAGCAACCTGCGACGAAAGTCGAGGAACACGCTCGCGCGACGATCGGGCGGCAGCAGGGCGCGCGCTGCCATGTCGCAGCCGCGCCTGCCGCTCTCGGGCAGGCCGATCGGCATGTCCACCGCGACCATGGCGCGTCCGTCCAGCGGCAGGTCGCCGAAGCGCGGCGCGATGCGGAATTGCACGCCTTCGGCGCCGCGCCAGACCATGATCCAGCCGCCGCGGCACCCATCAACCCCCGCAAATCCTTCGTCTTTTCGTTTATTCAAGTTCGATCCGCATTTCCCGCGTTCACGTTAATCCTCGCTTAAGAGGTGCCCATTAGGATGCATCCCACGGTTCTCAAGGGAACCGCTCAGTCATCTCATCCCGTTTTCTCCTCCCTAAACTCGGGCTGCCCTCACCGGCAGCCCGATTTTTTTTGCTGCGTGCGCATGCTTGTGCGTGCCGCGACGGCACTCCATTCTGCCGGCCCATGACCGCCCGCCCGCCGTCCTCCCTCTTCGCCATCCTCGAGATCCAGGCGACCGTCAAGGTGGTGGATATCGGCGCCAACCCGATCGACGGCGATCCGCCCTATGCCGCGCTGCTGCGCGCCGGCCACGCCGAGGTCGTCGGGTTCGAGCCGAACCGGGCCGCGCTCGAAGCGCTCGACCGGCGCAAGGGACCGCGCGAGATTTATCTGCCGCACGCGGTCGGCGACGGGCGCCGGCACACGCTGCGCCATTGCCAGGCGCCGGGCATGACGTCGCTGCTGGAGCCGAACCCGGAGGTCCTGGCGCTGTTCCACGGGTTCGGCGACTGGGGGCGCGTGCTGCGCACGGAGCCGGTCGACACCGTGCGCCTCGACGACATACCGGAAACCGCCGGCATGGACCTCTTGAAGGTCGACGTGCAGGGCGCCGAACTGATGGTGCTCGATCACGCGGCCGAACGCCTGGCCGGGGCCGTCGTCGTGCAGGCCGAGGTCGAGTTCCTGCCGATGTATCGCGACCAGCCGCTGTTCGCCGAGATCGACCAGTGCCTGCGCCGGCACGGCTTCGCGCTGCATCGCTTCGAGCCGCTGGTCAGCCGCGTGGTAAAGCCGCTGGTGCTCAACAACAACAAGTTCGCCGGCTTCAGCCAGCTCTTGTGGGCCGACGCGATCTACGTGCGCGACCTGACGCGGCTGGAACGCCTGTCGCCGGCAAAACTGCTCCGCGGCGCCGTCATCCTGCACGACTGCTACCGCGCCTACGACGTGGTGCTGTTCCTCTTGCTGCAGCTCGACCGGGCGACGGGCAGCGCTCACGCGCCGCGCTATCTCGGCGCGCTGGCGCAGCATGCCGGCGTCGTCGCGCGCGCGTGACCGCGGCCGGGATCAAGAAGGCGCTGGCAGGACCGCTCGGCCTGCTGCTGCTGATCGCCACGGGCATCGGCATCCTCGCCGCGGTGATCGAGATCAGCAATAACATGCGTGCCTGGAAGCTCGCGCGCGGCAGCTACAGCGAGGACCGGTCGCTGCTGGATTGGCGCCGGCAGAGCGGCTTCGAGACGTTCCGGCTGCGCATCGCCGGCTCGAGCCTCGTCATGCCGAAATTCTTCGTCACGCGCGCCCATCGCATCGGGCTCGCCGAGGCGCCAGCGGACGAGGTGCGGACGGTCGAGCTCGAGCTGCGCCTGCCGGACTTCAAGCCCTACGGACCGGCGAGCCAGGAGCTGTACGCGAAGGACGCAACGGGCAAGCTGCTCGTCCGCCTGCTGACGCGCGAGGAAGCCGCGCCGCCCGAGAAGATGATCGAGGCGGCCGTGGCGAGCGGCCATCGCGAGCACCCGAATCCCGTGCCCGACGGCAAGGTGCACCTGTCACCGCGCTCGAAGTTCGAGGAATGGGCCTACGCCTACACCAAAGCCGGCGGTTACAGGCTGTTCGCCATCTGCGCGCGCGATCCGGCCGAGAATTTCTGCACCGCGCGCTTCATGCTGCGACCGGGCGTCGCAGTCGAGTACCGGTTCGCGCGCACGCCGCATCTGGCGCAATGGCCGGCGATCGACGCGAAGCTCCGCGCCCTGCTCGAAAGCTTCATCGAGTCCTGACCGCCCGACCGGCGGCAGGCCGACCAGCTTGACCCGTTCCCGAGCGCGCCGCTAGGGTCCGCGCATCTTTCGGCCGAGGATATTTGCCAGAGGGAGGGCAGCGCCATGGTCGCGCCCAAGCATCCGCGCTTCGCCACGCTCAGCCTGCACGCCGGCCAGCAGCCCGACACCGCGACCGGCGCGCGCGCCGTGCCGATCTACCAGACGACATCCTTCGTGTTCGAGGACACCGACCAGGCCGCGGCGCTCTTCAACCTCGAGCGGCCGGGCTACATCTACAGCCGCATCGGCAACCCGACCGTGGCCGTGCTGGAGGAGCGCATCGCGGCGCTGGAAGGCGGCGTCGGCGCGCTGTGCACGGCGAGCGGCCAGGCGGCTCTGCATCTCGCCATCGCCACGCTGATGGGCCAGGGCGGCCATATTGTCGCCTCGGCCTCGCTCTATGGCGGCAGCGTCAACATGTTCGCGCACACGCTGCCGCGCTTCGGCATCACCACGACCTTCGTCAAGCCGCGCGACCTCGACGGCTTCCGCCGGGCGATCCGGCCCGAAACGCGGATGGTCTTCGCCGAGGTGCTGGGCAATCCCGGGCTCGAGGTGCTGGACATCCCGGCCGTGGCCGAGATCGCGCATCAGCGCAAGGTGCCGCTGATGCTCGATGCGACCTTCGCCACGCCGTACCTGATCCAGAGCTTCCAGCACGGCGCCGACATCGTGATGCACTCGGCGACCAAGTGGCTGGGCGGGCACGGCGTGGCGATCGCCGGCGCGCTGGTCGATTCCGGCCGCTTCGACTGGGAGCGCTCGGGCCTCTACCCGACGCTGACCGAGCCCTATGCCGGCTATCACGGCATCGACTTCGCCGAGGACTTCGGGCCGCAGGCCTTCGTCATGCGCGCGCGCTGCGAGGGCTTGCGCGACTTCGGGCCGTGCATGAGCCCGGCCAACGCCTTCTACATCCTGCAAGGCGTCGAGACCCTGCCGATGCGCATGGAGCGCCACGTCGCCAATGCGCGCGCCATCGTGCAGTTCCTGAAATCCTCCGACGCGGTCGCCTGGGTCAACTACCCCGAATTGCCCGAGCACCCGGACCACGCGCTGGCAAAGAAGCTGCTGCCGAAGGGCGCGGGCTCGATGGTCAGCTTCGGCATCAAGGGCGGCCGCCCGGCCGGGCGCAAATTCATCGAAGGGCTGGCGCTGTTCTCGCATCTCGCCAACGTGGGCGACGCCAAGTCGCTCGTGATCCACCCGGCGAGCACGACGCACCAGCAGATGGACGCGGCGCAGCTCGCCGCGGCCGGCGTCGGCGAGGACATGATCCGCATGTCGGTGGGCCTGGAAGATCCGGCCGACCTGATCGACGACCTGAAGCAGGCGCTGCGCGGCGCGACGAAGGCGTGACCGCATGAACCTGACAGTCAACGGCGCCGGCGTCTACGCGCATACCGGCGGGGTCAGCTTCGACGCGACGCGTCCGGCGGCCGTGTTCGTGCACGGCGCCGGCATGGATCATACGGTCTGGGCGCTGCAGGCGCGCTACATCGCGCATCACGGCTTTGCCGTGCTGGCGGTCGACCTGCCCGGGCATGGCCGCTCGGACGGGCCGGCCCTGGCGAGCATCGAGGCGATCGCCGACTGGACGGTGGACCTGCTCGATGCGGTCGGCGTCGCGGCGGCGGCGCTGATCGGCCACTCCATGGGTGCGATCGCCTGCCTCGAGGCGGCATCGCGCGCGCCGACGCGCGCGAGCAAGCTGGTGCTGTGCGGCGCGGCCGAGCGCATGGCGGTGCATCCGGATCTGATCGCGGCCGCCGAGAGCGACCCGGCCCTGGCGCGCGATCTGATCGTGGACTGGGCCTTCGGCGCGCACGGACGCGTCGGCGGCAACCGCGCCGCGGGGCTGTGGCTGATGGCGACGGCGCAGCGGCTGATCGACCGTGCCGGTGCCGGCGTGCTGGCCAACGACTTCCGCGCCTGCGACGCGTATCAGGGCGGCGCCGCGGCGGCGGCCCGGCTCGCTTGCCCCGTGCTGCTGATCCTCGGCCGCGAGGACCGCATGACGCCGGCGAAGGCCGGGCGCGCGCTCGGCAAGACGATGAAGGACGTCACGATCGCCGAAATCCAGGATTGCGGCCACATGATGATGGTCGAGCAGCCGGACGAGACGCTCGACAGCCTACGACGATTCCTGGGGACGAGCTGATGGCCGACACGGATCCCGCGCCACGCAAGGAGACGCGCGACCGCTTTCGCCGCTTCGTCGCGATCAGCACGCGCTGGGCCGACAACGACGTGTACGGGCACGTCAACAACGTGACCTACTATTCCTATTTCGACACGGCGGTGAACCAGAACCTGGTCGAGCGGGGCGCGCTGGACGTCACGCGCTCGACCGAGATCGGCGTCGTGGTCGAGACCATGTGCCGCTTCTTCAAGCCGGTCGCGTTTCCCGATCCGCTCGAGGTCGGCCTGCGCGTCGCCCGCCTGGGGCGCGCGTCGATCCGCTACGAGATCGGCATCTTCCGCCACGGAGACGACGAGGCGGCCGCCGCCGGGCATTTCGTGCATGTCTATGTGCGGCGATCCGACTTCCAGGTCGTGCCGGTGCCCGACGCGGTGCGCCGCGCGGTCGAAGGATTGGTCGTGCCGGGCTGACCGGCGAGGCAACGTCAATCAGCGAGGAGACAGCGAATGACCGCAGCAACGGGTCCCGCACGCGACAAGCCGCTGCGTGCCACGGTCGAGGAGGCGCGCAAGGCACCGCTGCCGCCCGGGCGTCGCTCGGCACTGCTCATGGAGCACGGCACGATGACGCTGCGCTGGTATGCGCCGCGCGGCACGGATCCGCAGACGCCGCATGACCAGGACGAGCTCTATCTTGTCCACAAGGGGAGGGGCTATTTTCGCTGCGGCCGGCGGCGCACGGAATTCGGCCCGGGCGATGTCCTGTTCGCCGCCGCAGGCGAGTCCCACCGTTTCGAGGAGTTCAACGACGATCTCGAGCTATGGGTGGTGTTCTGGGGCGCCAAAGGCGGAGAAGCGCCATAGCCGACGCCCGAGCCATCGCGCCTTCAATTTCCCCATCGGCCGGAACGGTCCGGAACTGGTAGAGTTGACGGGGCTTAGATCTCCGGCAGGCTGTGTAAATTAACTAAAATTTAAAATTTATCTTGCCGAGCCGTCTGAAACGGCGAAAGATGCGCGAGGTCATTCAACCCGGCTTGGCGAGGGGGCTCTGGCGAGGCCGGAAGGATGGGGCAGGGAGATGCTGGGCAACGTGACACCGTTCATCGACCGCACCTACGACGAAGCCAAGGCCCTGTTGGTCGAGGCGCGCGACTACATGCAGGTCTGCGAGCCGAACCATCGCGCCGGGTTGGCGCCGCTGCAAAGCCTGAAGATGATCGGGGAAGGCCTGCGCCTGACCACGCGCCTGACCGAGGTGATGGCGTGGAGCCTGACGCAGAAGGCGGTGCAGGCGGGCGAGATCACGCGCGACCAAGCGGTCGAGCCGCGCCGCCGCCTGGGCGGGCAGGAGATCTGCCTCGGCACGGGCGACCTCGACGGGCAGAACGTGCCGCCGCGCCTGGCGCGGCTGCTGGCGCGCAGCTTGAGCCTGTACCAGCGCGTGCAGCGTCTCGACCGGCTGATGGCGGGCGAGGAGATGCAGTTCGGCTCGTTCCATATCTGCCTGGCGACGAACGAGCAGCATGCCCCGCCCGACCGGCGCGGCGCGCACGGCGCCACGCAGTTCCTGCTCGCCTGAGCGGCGGGGCGATCCCGAAAACACGCATGGCCGGGTGTTGACCCGGCCATTTTCGTTTGCGGCGGGCGGCGAAGTCGCGCCCGGGGAGAACGCCCTACTGCTTGATGCCCAGGTTCTTGAACCGCTTGTTGAACTTGGCGAGCTGACCGCCGCTGTCGACAAGGCGGAACACGCCGGTCCAGGCGGGATGCGACTTCGAGTCGATCTCCAGGCGCATGGTGTCGCCGGGCTTGCCCCAGGTCGAGCGCGTCTTGAACGTGGTGCCGTCGGTCATCACCACGTTGATCTCATGGTAGTCGGGGTGGATTTTTTCCTTCATGGAGCAGGCTCCCGCTATCGAGGCGGCGGCTTATAGCCGCAATCGGCAGCCGAGGCAAGCCAAAGGCCCTTCGTACAAAGTCCGTTAACTTGTCGCCGGCCGGCGGGGCCTGCTATAGGCTCAGCCGTCCCCCCGTGAACGCCCATTCAAGGAAAGGCTGACGCCGATGACCCTGGACGAAGGGCGGTTCGCCACGCTTGCCGACGAAACGATCGACCGGCTGATGGCCGGGATCGAGGCGGGCTGCGGCGACCGCGCCGAGGTCGACCTCGAGGGCGGCATCCTGACCGTCGAGATCGAGGACGGCGGCAAATACGTGCTGAACAAGCACGCGCCGATGCGCCAGTTGTGGCTCGCCTCGCCGGCGTCCGGCGCCTGGCACTTCACCTATGACGAGACCGCCGGCGCCTGGCGGTCGACGCGCGGCGCCGAGACGCTGGAGGACGTCCTGGGGCGCGATCTCGGCATCGATCTTGCGGGCAACGGCGACGGGTGAGCCGCGATGATGCGCGAGAAGTCCTACGTCGAGTCCGGTGCGGACGCCTCCAAGGGGCCGTCGGCGCGGCGCCGTGACCTGAGGCCGCTCAAGCGGCTCTGGGCCTTCGTGCGGCCGCACCGCTGGGTCATCGCCGGCGCGGTGCTGTCGCTCTCGGTCGCGGCCGGCACCGTGCTGGCGATGGGCGCGGGCCTCAGGCGGCTGATCGACCAGGGCTTCGGCGGCGGCAATGCCGCGCTGCTCGACCGCGCCGTGCTGGTGCTGTTCGCGGTGGTCGCGGTGATGGCCGCGGCCAGCTTCGCGCGCTTCTTCCTCGTGTCGTGGCTGGGCGAGCGCGTCGTCGCCGACCTGCGCCGCGCAGTGTTCGACCATGCGCTGCGCCTGAGCCCCGGCTTCTACGAGACCACCAATGTCGGCGAGGTGCTGTCACGGCTGACCGCCGACACCACGCTGCTTCAGGTCGTTGTCGGCACGTCGGCGCCGATCGCACTGCGCAACGTGCTGATGCTCGCCGGCGGGCTGGCGATGCTGGCCGTCACCTCGCCCAAGCTCACGGGCCTCGTGCTGCTGGTCGTGCCGCTGGTGATCGCGCCGATCCTGCTCTACGGCCGGCGCGTCAGGCGCCTGAGCCGGGCGAGCCAGGACCGCATCGCCGATGTCGGCGCCTATGTCGAGGAGGCGCTGTCGGCGGTGCGCACCGTGCAGGCCTTCACGCACGAGAGCGTCGACCGCAACCGCTTCGCCGGGCGGGTCGAGAGCGCGTTCCTGACCTCGCTCGCGCGCGTGCGCGCGCGCTCCTGGCTCACGGCGATGGTCATCCTGCTGGTCTTTGGCTCCGTCGCGGTGGTTTTATGGATCGGCGGCCACGACGTCCTGAGCGGGCGCATCAGCGGCGGCGAGCTCGCGGCCTTCGTGTTCTACGCCGTCATCGTCGCGGGCTCGGTCGGCGCAATCAGCGAGGTGTTCGGCGACCTGCAACGCGCGGCCGGCGCCGCCGAGCGCCTGTTCGACCTGTTGGACACCGCTCCCGACATCAAGGCGCCGGCGCGGCCGCTGCCTCTGCCGAGCCCGGGCCGCGGCGCGCTCGCCTTCGACGACGTCACGTTCCGCTATCCGTCGCGCCCCGACCGCGCGGCGCTCGACGGCTTCTCGCTCGACGTGACGCCGGGCGAGACGGTGGCGCTGGTCGGCCCGTCGGGCGCCGGCAAGACGACCGTGTTCCAGCTGGCGCTGCGCTTCTACGATCCGCAGGCCGGCGCGATCCGGCTCGACGGCGTCGAGCTGCGCCAGGCCGACCCGGCCGAGCTGCGCGCGCGCATCGCGCTGGTGCCGCAGGAGCCGGTGGTGTTCTCGACCGACGTCTTGGAGAACATCCGCTACGGCCGGCCCAACGCCACCGACGACGAGGTGCGCGAAGCGGCCGAGGCCGCACAGGTGCGCGAGTTCGCCGAGAGGCTGCCGCAGGGCTTCAGGACGGCGCTCGGCGAGAAGGGTGTCCGGCTTTCGGGTGGCCAGCGCCAGCGTGTGGCGATCGCCCGCGCCATCCTGCGCGACGCGCCGCTCCTGCTGCTCGACGAGGCCACGTCCTCGCTCGATGCCGAGAGCGAGCGGCTGGTGCAGGCGGCGCTCGAGCGGCTGATGCGCGGGCGGACGACCATCATCATCGCCCACCGGCTCGCGACCGTGCTCAAGGCCGGGCGCATCGTCGTGCTCGACCATGGCCGCGTCGTCGCCACCGGCAGCCACGGCGAGCTGATCAGCGAAGGCGGGCTCTATGCGCGCCTCGCCAAGCTGCAGTTCGGCGACGCGCCGACGAGCGTCGCCGGTTAGCGCGAGAGGCTGAGCTTCATCCCTTCGTGCGAGGCTTTGAAGCCGAGGCGCTCGTAGAACCGGCGCGCATCCGGCCGCGACTTGTCGCTGGTGAGCTGCACCAGGCCGCAGCCGGCCGCGCGCGCCCGCTCGATCGCGTGGCGGAGCAACGCCTCGCCCAGGCCCCGACCGCGATGGCTGCCGGCGACGCGCACAGACTCGATCTGCGCCCGCGTCGCGCCGCGCCGCGACAGGCCGGGGATCAAGGTGAGCTGCAGGCAGCCGACGATGTCCTCGCCATCGACCGCGACGATCATGTCGTTGCCTTCCTGCCGCGCCATGGCGGCGAAGGCGCGGCGGTATTCGTCGGGCAGCGGATCCCGGTATCGCTCGCGCGCGGCCCCGAGCGGATCGTCGGCCAGCAGGCGCACGATCGCCGGCAGGTCGGCTTCGGTGGCGGGACGGAAGGCGGTCATGTCTTGACGGGAGGCCGCGACCTCACCGCTGGTCGAACTTGATCTCGATGCGGCGGTTGCGGCGGCGGCCGATCTCGTCGTCGCGCGGGTCGAGCGGCTGGAATTCGCCGAAGCCGGTCGCGGCCAGGCGCTCTGCCGGGATGCCCTCGGCCGCGAGCATGCGCACGACCGAAAGCGCGCGCGCGACCGACAGCTCCCAGTTCGACGGGAATTGCGGCGTGTTGATCGGCTTGCTGTCGGTGTGGCCGTCGACGCGCAGGATCCAGTTGATCTCCGGCGGGATCTCCGTCGCGATCCGCTTGAGCGTGGTCGCCAGCCGGGCGATCTGCTGCCTTCCCTCCTCGCCCAGCACGGCAGAGCCGGATTCGAACAGCACCTCGGACTGCAGCACGAAGCGGTCGCCGACGATGCGGATGTCGGCGCGCTCGCCCAGCGTCTCGCGCAGCCGGCCGAAGAACTCCGAGCGGTAGCGCGCCAGCTCCTGCACCTTGCTCGCGAGCGCGACGTTGAGGCGGCGGCCGAGGTCGGCGATCTGCACCTCCTGCTCCTTGCCCTTCGCCTCGGCCAGCTCGAGCGCCGCGCCGAGGCGCTGCAGCTGCTCGCGCAGCGCCGCGATCTGGCGGTTGAGCAGCGCCAGCTCGTCGCGCGCCTTGTCGCCGCCGGCCTTCTCCTGTTCGGCCGTCTGCTGCGTCTCGCTGAGGCGCTTCTCCAGCAGCGCCATCGCGCCGGCGGCGGTCTTCGCCGCGTCGTCCTTGCCCTTCACCTCGGCTTCGAGCCGGCTCTTCAGCTCCTCGAGCCCGGCGACCTGTCTGGCCAGCTGCTCGATTCGCTCGCGCGACGCCTCTGCCGACCGGGCGGTCTCGCTGAGGTTCGCCGTGAGCCGCGTATTCTCGCCCTGCGTCGCCTTGAGCTTCGTGGATTCCTCGGCGAGGCGCCTGGCCAGGTCGTCGCGCGCCGCCTGCAGGGCCATGATCTGGCGCGCCAGGTCCTCGCTGCGCTCGCGCGCCGACTCGACCGACTTGTTGGTCTCGGCGAGCGTCGTGGACAGGCGCTGCCGCTCGGCATCGCTGGTCTTCAGCCTGGCCGCTTCCTCCGCCAGCCGCTTGGCCAGCTCGTCGCGCGCCGCCTGCAGCGCGAGGACCTGGCGCACCTGCGACTCGATGGTCTCTCGGTTGGACGTGAGCGTCTTGTTGGCATCAGTGAGCCTCTGCAGGTTGCGTGAGGCTTCCGCCTCGACCTGCTCCAGCCGCTGCGTCATCTGGCCGAGTCGGTTCGACAGGTCGTCGCGCTCGGCGATCGAAGCCTGCAGCTCGGTCGAGAGCTGGGCGAAGCTGGCGCGCAGGTCGGCATTGGTCTGCCGCTCCATGCTGAGCAGATCGGCGATCTCGCCGATCTGGCCGCTGAGGCGCTTCAACTGGCTCTCGCGGCCCGACAAGGCCTCGCGCGTGTAGAACTGCGCCACCATGAAGACCATGAGCAGGAACATGACGACCATGACCAGGGTCGCCAGCGCGTCGACCCAGCCGGGCCAGACGTTGATCCCGGCGCGCCCGCGTCGCATGGCGAATCCCGGCACGGCCTAGCGCTGCTCTTCTTCCGCCACGGCGGCGATGGTGCGCGCCAGCAGGCGGATCTCGTTGCGGATCTCGTGTACGGACTGGGCGCGCCCGGAGGCGAGCTCTTCCAGGAGCCGCGCCGCGTAGATCTCGAGGTTGCGCAGGTGCGCGCGGCTGGTCTCGTCCAGCCCCAGCTTGCCCTCGCCCACGGCATCGACGAGGCGCGCCATCACGGGTTTCAACTCGAGCTGGTTCTCGGCAAGGCGCAGCATCAATTGCCGTTCGGTGCGCATCTGCTCCGTGAAGGCGGCCAGCCGCTCGTTCAGGTTCAGCATCTGCGCGTTGACTTGTCCACGGTTGTCCTCGGCCGCGGCCATGATGCGCTGCAGGTTGTCCAGGCTGTCGGCGGTCTGCTCGAGCAGCGCCTGGATATAGGCGGGGATCGACTGGTCCTCGCCGCCCGGCCCGCCGCCCGAAAGACGCGTCAGGCCCGACAGCCATTCCTCGACGTCGTTGTAGAAGCGGTTCTGCGCCTGTCCGGCCTGCAGCTCGAGGAAGCCCAGCACCAGCGATCCGGCGAGGCCGAACAGCGACGAGCTGAACGCCGTGCCCATGCCGGAGAGCGGCGCCTCGAGGCCCGACTTCAGTTCGGCGAACATCGACGCGAAATCGGAGTCGCCGGTGGTGGTGAGGCTGCCGATCACCCGGCCGACCGAGCCGACCGTGTGCAACAGGCCCCAGAACGTGCCGAGGAGGCCCAGGAACACCAGGAGGCCGATCATGTAGCGCGAGATGTCGCGGCTTTCCTCGAGCCGCGTGCCGACGCCGTCGAGGATCGTGCGCATGGACGGACCGGAGAGCACCAGCCGGCCCTTCTTCTCGCCCAGCATCTTCGCCATGGGCGCCAGCAGGCGCAGGCGCGAGGCATCGGGCGGCTCGGCCGTGGTCGAGCCGGCGCGGTCGCGCTTGAACGACTCGATCCAGCTGACCTCCGGGAACAGCGTCAGGACGATGCGGAAATTGTAGAGGATGCCGACCAGCAGCACGCCGAGGATCATGCCGTTGAGCCACGGGTTGTGCGCGAAGGAAGCGGTCAGCGGCCCGACCAGCACGCCGGTGCAGGCCGCCACGGCTGCCAGGAACAGCGCCATGCGCATGAGGTAGCGCTGCGGGCGGGTCATCTCAAACGCGGCTCCCAGGGAGCCCGGCGCATCGGCAAGGCGCCGGACCGGCTGTCGCTCGTCGGGGTCTTGAGGCTAGTTTTTAGCGGTCTGCGATGACCACGTCGACTCGGTCGGCTGGTTCGTCGTCGACTTTGTTGCCCAGCGCGCGAACGTCCATCCGCGTGCTGCGGATGCCTTGCTCGATCAGGTATGAACGGACGGCGAGCGCACGGAACAGCGACAGGCGGCGCGCCTGGCTGGCCGTGTCCTCTTTCGCACCGGCAAACGCCAGCAGCTGCACGCGCATGTCGGCGTCGCGGTTCATCTGGTCGGCGATTGCCTTGAGCGATCCCTTGGCCGATTCCGGCAGATCCGACGAGCCGGACAGGAACGCCACGCGGGCGGCGGTCTTGCCCGACGGCACCGCAGCGGCCGGCGCATCGGCAGCGGGCGGACGGGCGGCCATGCGCACCGGGGCGGCGGCGGGTGCTTTGGATGGCGCTGTTGAGCGAGGCGTTGTAGCCGGACATTTCA
>CAZLBB010000061.1:0-28591 GCA_964557415.1 uncultured Rhodospirillaceae bacterium | reverse complement strand
CACCTGGCCGCGGCGCGTGCGCACGATGACGTGCAGCCGCGCCAGCGGCTCGTCGGTCATGTGCGAGTAGAACGCCGAGACGCTGCCGTTGTAGGCCTGGGCCACGATGCCGAGCAGCCGCATGCGCAGGTCGGTGTTGAGGCGGTCGCGCGGCACGTAGATGAGGCACGAGACGTAGCGCTCGAGCGCGTCCTTGCGCGCGAACAGCGCGATGCGCTGGCGCTCCTGCAGGTGCAGGATGCCGAGCGCGCAGTCGAGCAGCTCGTCCTCGCCGATCTGCATCAGCTCGTCGCGCGGGAAGGTCTCGAGGATGTGCGCCAGCGCCTTGCCGTCGTGGCTGGCGGCGGGGAAGCCGGCGCGGCGCTGCACGTTGTCGACCTTGCGCCGCAGCAGCGGGATGTCGCGCGGGCTGACGCTGTAGGCGACCGAGGTGAACAGGCCGACGAAGCGCCACTCGCCCGTGACCTTGCCCGCCTGGTCGATGCGCTTGATGCCGATCGTGTCCATGTGCACGGGCCGGTGCACGGTCGAGCGGCGGTTGGCCTTGGTCACGGTCATGACCTGCGGCGCCAGCACGTAGCGCACGATGTCCTCGCCCATGCGGCCGAAGTTGCGGCGGTCGTCGAACACGCGCCGCTCGGGGTCGGCGAGGATGCCGAGGCCGCTCGAGGGCACGATCTCGAGCCGGGCGTCGGCGCCCTCGCCGGCGATGTCGTATTCGCGGTAGCCCAGGTAGGTGTAGTGGTCGTCGTCGAGCCAGAAGAGGAAGGCGCGCGCCTCCTCGGCCTCGGCCTTGGCCGCCTGCGGCGCGCCCTTTTCCAGGGCGGCGGCGATCTCCTTCAGCTTCTGGCGCATCGCGCGCCAGTCGCGCACCGCGGCGCGCACGTCCTCGAGCACGCGCTCCAGGTTGACGCGGATCTGTTCGAGATCCTCGGCCGCGGTGCGCTCGTCGATCTCGATGCGCATGATCGACTCGGGCTTCGCTCCGTCGCCGGCGGCGTCGCCGAGGCTCGTCAGCCTGCCCTCCGCGTCGCGCGCGACCTTCATGATCGGGTGGACGACGAGATGCACGGTGAGGTTCAGCCGGTTGAGCTCGGCGGTGACCGAGTCGACCAGGAACGGCATGTCGTCGTTGACCATCTCGACGATGGTGTGGCGCGAGCGCCAGCCGTGCTCGGCGACGGACGGGTTGTAGGCGCGCACCTTGGCCGTGCCGGCCTTGCGGCTCTGCGCGAAATGCCACAGCGCGATGGCCGAGGAATAGGCGGTGTCGGGCGCGAGGCCGACGAGGTCGGCCGGCGGCACGTTGGCGTAGAGCAGGCGCAGGAAGGTCTCGACCAGCGGCGCGCGGGGACCGGCCATCTTGTCGCGCACCATTTCCTGCACGCGCGCCAGGAGCTCGGCCTTGAGCTGCTCGGCCTTCACGCCCATTGAGGCCCTCCCTCGGGTCCGACCGTTCCGGGCGCGTTCGCCGCGGCGAAAAGCCCGGTTGAGCCCGCAACCTAGCCGATGCCGGCCGGTGATCCAAGCCGGCGGCCCGCGCGGGCGGGCGGGGCGCGCCGCGCGCGGCGGGACCGCGGCGTCGCCGTCGGGCGGTCACCCGTCTTAATGCGCGGGACCGCGCATTAACTTCGGTTTAAGACCCTGTCCGCTAGAACAGCGCCCGGGTTAGGGAGCGGGCCAGAAATGCCCGACACGACGATGGAACATCAGCCGATCTCGCCGGGAACCGCGCGCACCATGGGTCTCAGCGACAAGATCAAGGGCGGCGACCGCGTGTGGATCGCGCACCCGGTCGACATCCGGTTGAGCCTGCCGCTCCCCTTCGGCCGCTACTACCTGACGCTGGTGGCGGGACCCGAGCGCCGCGCGCAGCCGCGGCTCAGCGAGGAGCGCGTGCGCCATCCGCTGACCACCTTCGGCAATTTCGCCTTCTTCTTCGTGAGCGCGCTCGCCATCAACGCGATGGCCGTGGTGGGCATGCTGGTCTACAGCTCGGTCCTGAAGTTCTAGGACCGCGGCGGAGAGCGATACGGCAGGCAGCCGGACCCCGGCGCCATGAGGGCGATCGCTCGCCTTTTCCTCCACGGGTTTGTCCTTGGGCCCGCGCTCCTCGCGCTCGCCGCCTGCGGTGGCGAGCCGGACGAGCTCGCCATCCAGTCGAGCCTCGAGCAGATGCACCAGGAATGGGCGGCGCAGCAGCGCCAGCGCCGCGAGGCCACGCAGGCGCAAGGCGCGTTCAAGGGCCTGCCGCGCGTCGACCTGGGATTCGAGGCGAGCCTGACCTTGCGCATCACCGAGGTGCGCAAGCGCCACTGCCGCCCGGCCGCGGGCGACCAGATGGGCTATGTCTGCGTCGCCGACATCAGCGCCCAGATCGCCGGCCGTCCGCCGGTCGCCCGCACCATCAAGGGCCGCTTCGTCGCCGGCTGGTCGCAATGGGTCGCGCGCGACGTGCAGACTGTGGACGTGAACTGAATCAGGGGACAGTCGTCGGAAGTCAGTAGTCAGGTCGCCGGAGAAGGGCGGGCGTCCGGGTTTTCCCGGCCCCTGACTACTGACTTCTGACTACTGACCCCTGGATTGCGCTCCCCGCCGCCTTGGCCTAGATTGCCGGCGTTCCATCGAACGCCACGGCACCCGTAGCTCAGCTGGATAGAGCGCTGCCCTCCGAAGGCAGAGGTCGCAAGTTCGAATCTTGCCGGGTGCGCCAGCCTGCGCCTGCGGCATCGGCTGGCCGGCGCCAAGCAATCGTCCCGGTCGTCCATATCCCGGCGCGGCAACGCCGCCGGCGACCGCGCCCACAAGGGGTGTGACGCCGCTCACACCTTCCGCCACCGCTTTCGGCTAGCTTCCGCGCCCCTTTGAGCGGCGGCGCCGGCTTCCAGGCGCCCGCCCATCGCCACATCCGAACGGAGAAGAACGGGATGAACGCGTCCACCTTGAGCTTTCGCGCCGCCGTGCTGCTGGTGATCGCCGGCATGGGCTGGGGCATCGTCATGGCCGCGAGCGGCGACCATTCGGCGGCGCCCGCGCACGCGCACCTGAACCTGCTGGGCTTCGTGGCGCTGTTCCTGTTCGGCATCTACTACCACCTGCACCCGGCCATCGACCGCAGCCGCTGGGCGCTGGCGCAGGTCTGGGTGTGGATCGCCGGCACCGTGGTGATGGCGGTCGGCGTGGGCATGATCCATGCGGGCAATCCCGCCGGCGAGCCGATCGCGGCGCTGTCGTCGGTCGTGGTGCTGGGCGACACGCTGCTGTTCGCCGCGCTGGTGTTCGCCGGCGGCCGCGTCCGCGCCGCCGTGCCCGCGGCGGAGTAAGTTCGCCCGGCGGGGCGCCGGTTGAATCCCGCCACCGCTTGGCATAAATATGGCTAGGTGGTTTTATGGGAGCGCGGCTGGAGCCATGAAGACGACGGTCGAGATACCGGACGAGCTCTATCGGCAGGCCAAGGCCGAGGCGGCGCTGAGCGGACGCAAGCTCAAGGACCTGGTCGAAGAGGGGCTGCGCCACATGCTCAAGAGACCGCGCAAGGTTCCCCGGCGCCCAAGCCTTGCCGGCCTGATGAAGGGCGCCCGCGGCATCGTCGATTCCGGCGTGCCCGACCTGGCGTCGAGTCCCAAGCATTTCGAGGGATTCGGCCGCGATGCTCGCCATCGCTGATACGGGCCCGCTGGTCGCATATTTCGACCGCGCGGAACGTCACCATCGCTGGGTTGTGGATCGCATCGACGAGCTCGATGCACCGCTGCTCGTTTGCGAGCCGGTCCTTGCCGAAGCGGCGTATCTCCTTTCGCGGTTCCCAGGGGCGCAGGATTCTTTGTTCGAGCTTTTGCAGAACGGCGCCCTCAACATCGCGTTTCGAATGGAGGAGCATGTCGGGGATCTGCGCAGACTGCTAAGAAAATACGACGACACGCCGATGTCGTTGGCCGATGCCTGCGTCGTGCGCATGGCGGAAATCCACGAGCAGCACGCTGTCCTCACGCTCGATTCCGACTTCACGGTCTATCGCAAGCATGGCCGTTACCCGCTTTCGGTGATTCATCCGGCGTCAGGCGGTTGAGGGGCGAGCGTAAATCCTGCGATCTTCGTTCGTCGCCAAGTCTGTTCAGCCGCCAAGCCGTCCTCTGCGGCTGCGGGAAAGGTCGCCGCGCCAGCGGTACTGGCCGAAGGCCGCATCGACCTCCTGCTGCCGGCGCAGCTTCGCGGCCGCGCCTTCGCTCGCCCTGGGGATCATGTGGTCGGCGAGGCCGTAGCAGTGGCTGCCCTGGTAGGCGTTGCGGCCGCGGTTCATGTGCGCGAGGTTGAAGGCGCGGATCGCGCGCAGCGCGTGCGGCCTCGCCATGAACTGGCGGATCGCAGCGAGGCCGCGCACCTTGACGCCGAACATGTCGGGGCCGCGCGGGAAGAACCAGCCGACGTCCGCAGGGTCCGCGACCAGGCCTTCGAGCAGGTCCTGGTCGACCGACTCGCGGTCGGGCGAGCGGTCCTTCGTGAAGTCGGAGAGATGCAGCAGGAACCTGGCGCGGATGCCGTCGTCGCCGTCCGGGTAGAGCGCGAACAGCTCCATCCAGCTCGCGTTGACCCGCACCAGCGCCTTGCCGGGCGTCGAGGGCAGGCACGACACCGACCACAGCCAGCGCTCCGTCGCTCGCGGCATCGGCAGGCAGTCGCTTCCGTAGCGCGCGAGGATGTCGAACACCGCGGGTGCCTGCGGCCGGGCGCACAGCTTCTCGTAGCGCGCCCGGTACTTGAGCCGCAGCTCCGGATCGTCGATGCGCGCGGTCGCATCGGGCGGCACGGTCCCGCCCTCGAGCCACGCCCGCTGGCGGTCGAGGTCGAGCAGCGCGCGCAGGCCGGTCTTTCGTTCATCGGGCGGGGCCATGTCATTTACCCTAGCCGGGAGCGACGCCGCGCGCGATCGCGCCGGCCTGCGTTGCCCGGTACCCGGTGCGAAGAGTATCCTGTCGCCATGAAGCAGCCGATCGTCTCCTGCGACCCGGAAGTCATGGGCGGCACTCCCGTGTTCCACGGAACGCGCGTTCCCGTGCAGACATTGCTGGACTATCTCGAGGCAGGCGATTCGATCGACGATTTTCTCGCCGGCTTCCCGTCCGTGACGCGCGAGCATGTTATCGCTTTTCTCGAGGAAGCGAAGGATCGGATGATCAAAGCGGCGTCGTGAGGGTCTTCCTGGACGAATGCGTCGACCGGCGTCTCGCCCGCGACCTTGCCGGCCATGAAGTCAGGACGGCGCGCCAGATGAGCTGGACGACGATCAGGAACGGTGCGCTGTTGACACTCGCGGCCCGGCATTTCGACGTGTTCGTGACCGTAGACCGAAACCTGGCGTTTCAGCAGAACCTCGGCGCATTCCCGATCGCCGTCATCGTCCTGCGGGCGAAATCCAATCGCCTCGCCGATTTAAGGCGGCTCGTGCCGGATCTCCTGGCGGCGATCGACAGAGCGATGCCGGGCGCCGCAAATTTCGTAAGCGCCGATTGACGTAGGGCCTGCCGGGGCCGGCCGATGGCCCGGCGCCGCGGCCTCAAATGCTGAGGTCGAGCAGGTTGTAGTCCTTCATGCCCGCCTTGGCCTGCGCGTCCCAGCGCCAGGCCTCGCCGGAATCGGCGTGGGGCTTGTAGACGAACGGCGTCTCGTGCGGGAAGCGGCGCCGGCGCGCGTCGATCGCGTAGCCGATGACGCGGGCGCGCCGGCTTATGCGCTCCGCGTCGTAGACCGCCGGCGCGTTGTGCACGCCGCCGCCCTTGACACCCAACACCGAGCGCCGGCGGTGGAAGCCGAAATTGAACGTGACGCGCCAGTCCGGGCTGGTGTTCGCGAAGGAGCCGTGCACCGCCTGGCGGTTGGTGATGGCGACGTCGCCCGGCTTGCAGACGATCGGGACCGCGCCGGCCGCTGATCCGGCCGGCCTTCCAAATGTTTGCGCGCGCGGATCAACGCGCGCGTCGGGCAGGCCGTCGCTGCCGGCGGCCGCGACCAGCGCCTTGATGTCGACCTTCCTCAGCTTGTGCGAGCCCGGCACGACCCACACGCCGTTGGCCGGCGTGCAGCCGTAGAGCTGGGCCATGAAGTTGAAGCCGTGCGTGCCCTGGTCCCAATCGGGGCTGTCCCAATGCGTCACGCCGTCGCGGTGCCAGGCGACCGAGGCGCCGAGGCCGGGCGCCTTCAAGAAGATCGCCTCGTTGAACGGCGTGAAGTCGTCGCCGTTGACCGCGGCGGCGACGGCGAGCAGACGCGGATGGCCGTAAAGGCGGAGCTGCGCCTCGGAGAACTGCAGCGAGCCGAGGATCAGGTAGACGATCTCGGCCGGCGCGCCGGCTGCGGCCTGGGGCTCGTGCATCTTGACCGGGTGGCGGCCATACGCGAGCTGCGTGCCGCCCATCGGATCGCCGAGCGGCTTGGACCAGAAGAGGGTCGGCGCGGTGCAGCCGAGACCGAGCGCCGGCCGGCCCTTGGCGTCGACCGCGGCGCCCTCAGCCACCGGCAGGCGGTCGAGGATGTCCTGCACGTCGGCCTCGAGGTCGGCGAGCTCCTCCGCGCCCAGCACGCCCTCGAACACGTAGAAGCCGCAGCGCCAGTAGGCGGCGAGGATGTCGGGATGCACGCGGCCATCCGGCGTGAAGCGGATCGGCCCGCGGTTGCCGAGCGCGGCGGCGCGCCGCGCGCCCTCGGCGAGATAGGCCTGCATCGCTGCCTCGTGCGAGGTTGCATTTGCGGCGGCGGGCTGGACGAGGTCGTTCATAGGACAAGGGTAGTGCCGCCGGCCCGGCGGTGGCAACGGGCGCTCGGGCGGGATGCGGCAGGGCGCCAGGCGGCCGTTGATCCCCCTGAGACCACCAGCGCGGCGGGCGCGCGCCACGATGGATGAAAACGCCGGAGCGGCCATCCTCGTTTCTGCCCCCCTCCCCTTGCGGGAGGGGGTTAGGGGGAGGGGCGCTCCGGTCGGAGCTCGGCCGGTCGGTGCGTTGCGTGATGTTGAGGCCGCTCTTCTGGCTGTCCCGCGTTTCGTGACGACCCCTCCCCCTTTCCGCCTCCCGCAAGGGGAGGGGGGACCGGAAGCAGGTCGCGCGGGAACGGCGCTTCACAAGCGGCGGCCGAAGGCCCAGGTTCGGGCCATGACAACGGCCGACCTGCTTGCCGGTGCCGCAGCGGCGGAGCCCGCGCGCGTGGCGCTCGCGCCCGGGGCGGTGCTGCTGCGCGGCTACGCGCTCGCCGCGGAGGCGGCCGTGCTCGCGGCGCTCGACGCGGTGGCGGCGGCGGCGCCGTTCCGGCACATGGTGACGCCGGGCGGGTTCCGGATGTCGGTCGCCATGACCAATTGCGGCCGGGCGGGCTGGGTGACCGACCGCAAGGGCTACCGCTACGACGCGCTGGATCCGCTGAGCGGCGAGCCGTGGCCCGCGCTGCCCGACGCGTTCCGCAAGCTCGCCTCCGGCGCGGCCGCTGCGGCCGGCTACCCGCGCTTCGTGCCGGATGCCTGCCTGGTCAACCGCTACGCGCCGGGTGCGCGGCTGTCATTGCACCAGGACAAGGACGAGCGCGACTTCAGCCAGCCGATCGTCTCGGTCTCGCTCGGCCTGCCGGCGGTGTTCCAGTTCGGCGGGCCGAAGCGCGGCGACAAGGCGTTGCGCGTGCCGCTCGCGCATGGCGACGTCGTGATCTGGGGCGGGCCGTCGCGCCTCTATTATCACGGCGTCCTGACGCTGAAGGACGGCGAGCATCCGCGGCTGGGCCGCGTGCGGGTCAACCTGACGTTCCGCCGGGCGCTGTAGGAGCGGGAAGCCGTCAGCGATCGGCGTTCAGCCGACGACGCTTCCGGCTGACGGCTTCCGGCCGGCCGCTCTCGCCGGTGTCCCTGCCGTGCAGCCTTTCCTTCACGCGCTCGAGCACCGCCGCCGGCCCGCTGGACGGCGGGTTGGCGGCCTCGCGCGCCAGGCGCAGGGCGCGCAGGCGTTCGGTGCGGGCGTCGAGAGCGGCTTCCGCCGCGACGTAGTCGCGCATCGCCCGCTCGGCGTCGCGCGCGCGTTCGTCGCGCAGGGCGTTCCGGGCGGCCGCTTCGGAGGCGTTCTTCAGGCTGGACATGGGTCTCTCCTCGCTGCTCGTGGAACAAAAAACCCCGCGCACGGTCGGCGGGGCGGGGGGCGTACACGCCCGGCTGCGCGCCCGGCATCCCGGGCGCGAAGCCGCAGGTCATCGGCGCTGCAGCCAGGCAGCCGCTGATCCGGCCGCCAAGCCAAGCGGAGGCGCGCGCGGATCAACGCGCGCGCTAGGCCGCGCGCAGGTTCTCGGCCGCGGACTTGCCGGTGCGGCGGTCCGCCACGATGTCGAAAGTCACCTTCTGCCCCTCGCTGAGGCTGTGCAGGCCGGCGCGCTGTACCGCGCTGATATGCACGAAGACGTCCTTGCCGCCGGTCTCCGGCTGGATGAAGCCGAAGCCCTTCTGGCTGTTGAACCACTTCACGGTTCCCTTGTTCATTTCAGAGTAGTTCCTTCACGTAGATGTAGACATGGACGCGCCCCAAGGGCGCGGCCGGTTCGCTCGAGATTTGGGGTGGAAATCCTAGGTCGCCGCGCTCGCGCGCGCCGGGGCCAGGTCGTTCGGCCTAAACTCGATGAACCTCAAATGGTGTGCCGACCCCGGTTTCGCAAGGGGGGCGAAAGGATCAACCACAGAGACACAGAGGCACAGAGAAGAAAAAGGAGGGGGCATCGGGCGGCCTGCGGCCGCCAAGAGCATCTTCTCTTTCTACATCTCTGTGTCTCTGTGGTCGATCCTTTGCTTTCTGCTAGGCTGCGACCAAAGACGGGGGCGGAGGTTGGAATGAGCCAAAGGCCCAAGGCGGTCGGCACGGTGCAGGTCGACAACGACCGGGTGAAGGTGACGGAGTGGCGCTTCGCGCCGGGCGCCGAGACGGGCTGGCACCGGCACGGCTACGATTATGTCGTCGTGCCGATGACGACGGGAAGCCTGCTGCTGGACGACGGCAAGGAGCAGCGCCGCGCGGGGCTGACCGCGGGCCGGTCCTACTACCGCCCGGTCGGCGTCGAGCACAACGTCATCAACGCCAACGAGCACGAGTTCGCCTTCGTCGAGATCGAGTTCAAGGCCTGAGACGCCCGATCAGCGCCAGCGCCGGAAGCTCCCGGGCTCCTGCGCGACGCAATCAGGTGCCGTTGATCTCGATCGAGGTCGCCTTGCGGCTGGCGTATTCCAGCTCGCGCTTCCGCGGCAGGCCCTTGGGATGGAACGTCCCGCGCCGGGGCGCGAACACCCGGCCGCCGATGCCGACCCGGATCGTGCCCGCCATGCCGTGCGTCCGTGGTGCGCGTGATGGTTCCTCGTATCGCATTCGCCGATGCGCTTTCCGCGCGAGCGCCCGGACGGACCGGAACCGGAACCAACCACCAAGGCGCCAGGACGCCAAGCGGGAAAAGCGGATGACACGCTGCTGTCTTGGTGGTTCCTTCCTGCTCACTTCGCGTCGTGGAAGATCACGCCGAGCGTGAAGCGCCGCCCCGAGCGCAGGCGGCTGACGCCGTGGCGCATGGTGACGCGGTAGACGCCGCGCACGCCCTGGACCGGGCGGTGATTGACGGGGAAGACCACGCCATCGCCTTGGGCGAGCGGCACGACCTCGGCGCGCGACTGCATGCGCGGGCGCTGCTCGGTCAGCACGAACGCGCCGCCGGTGAAGTCGCGCCGCGGATCGGAGAGCAGGAAGGCCGCCTGCAGCGGGAAGACATGCTCGCCGTAGAGGTCCTGGTGCAGGCAGTTGTAGTCGCCTTCGCCGTAGCGGAGCAGCAGCGGCGTGGGCCGGGTCTGCCCGGCTTCATGGCAGCGCCGCAGATAGTCGGCGAGCCGGGCGGGATAGTCCGCCGCCGCACCGAGCGCAGCGGCCCAGCGATTGGCCAGCGCGCTGAGCGGCGGATAGAGCGCGGCGCGCAGCGCGGCGACGACGGGCGGCAGCGGATAGGCGAAATACTTGTACTCGCCGCGGCCGAAGCCGTGCCGCGCCATGACGACCCGGCTGCGGAACTGCCCGTCGTCGGCGTAGCGCGCGACCAGCGCGGCGCATTCCTCCGCCGTCAGCACGCCGGGCAGCACGGCGGCGCCGTGCGCGTCGAGCTCCTGGCCGATGCGGGCCCAGTCCGCGGCGGCGACGCGCCGCGACACGTCGTGATCGGACCGGCTGAAAGTCGGTGACAAACGGCGGCGTTGGCTCATTCGCTTTGACCCCGGCGTACCGGCAACGCGGATGCGCGGCGTCTGGTTCGCACGGATTGCCGGCCTCGGCCACCCGGAAATTGCCGCAACTTGCCCCCGCCGGGCGGGCGGCCGCGACTACGGCGGGCTGCGCGCGTCGCGTGCGGGAAATGCACATCCCTGCGCGCAGGCCGGCGCATCCCGACATTCCCAGCCGTTAACATCTCGCCGGGAATCCGCCAGGCTGCCCGGCCGCGGGCGCGCAGGGGCAGGGAAACGCATTGCCCGCCGGTGCCGGTTGCGCGCGCCGGAGAATGCCCGTCATACTGACGGCAAGCGGCGGACCGCCGCGGGGAACGAACACGGGGGCGATCGCGATGAACGGGACGAACGACAAACGGATCGGGATGCGCTGGGCGCCGGCGGCCCTGGCGGCGGCGGCCCTGCTGGCGGGCACGGGCGGGGGCACGGCGCTGGCGGCGGAAAAGGTGCTGCGCGCGACCATGCACGCCGACGTGCGCACGCTCGACCCGTTCTGGACCACGCAGACCATCGCCGGCATCCACGGCATGATGATCTACGACACGCTGTTCTCCAGCGACTACGACCAGAAGCCGCAGCCGCAGATGGTCGAGTCGTGGACCGTCAGCCCCGACCGCCTGACCTACACCTTCGTCCTGCGTCCCGGCCTCAAGTTCCACGACGGCTCGCCGGTCACCAGCAAGGACGTGGTGGCGTCGATGAACCGCTGGGGCAAGCGCGACGGCGCCGGCAAGCAGCTCTACGGCTACACCGAGTCGCTGACGGCGAAGGACGACAAGACCTTCGAGTGGAAGCTGAAGGAGCCGTACGGCCTGCTGATCGACACGCTGGCCAAGACCGGCACCAGCATCCCCTTCGTCATGCGCGAGAAGGAGGCGATGGTCGATCCCTTCCAGCAGATCCAGGAGGTGGTCGGCTCGGGCCCGTTCGCCTTCAAGCGCGACGAATGGGTGCCGGGCAGCAAGGTCGTCTACGTCAAGTTCAAGGACTACGTGCCGCGCAAGGAGCCCGCCTCGGGCCATGCCGGCGGCAAGGTGGTCAAGGTCGACCGCGTCGAGTTCGTCTGGCTGCCCGACCCGCAGACCGCGCAGTCGGCCCTGGTGGCCGGCGAGATCGACTACCTGGAGCAGCCGCAGACCGACTTCCTGCCGATCCTGGAATCGACGCCCGGCATCAAGATCGAGACCCATCCGGCCATGGGCACGATGGGGATCCTGCAGCTCAACCACCTGCACCCGCCCTTCAACAACGTGAAGGCGCGGCAGGCGATGTTCTATCTCATCCACAACCCCGACTACCTGAACACGATCGCCGCCGACAAGAAGCTGCAGACGCTGTGCTACTCGTATTTCGGCTGCGGCGTGGAGATGGAGACCGACGCCGGATCCGAGGTCTACAAGGCGGCGAAGGACTACAAGAAGGCGGAAGCCCTGTTCAAGGAGGCCGGCTACAACGGCGAGCCGATCACCATCCTGCACGCGACCGACCACCCGTACATCAACCCGGCCAACCAGGTGATGATCCAGCAGCTGCGCAAGGCGGGCTTCCTCAAGCTCGACGTGCAGGCGATGGACTGGGGCTCGGTGGTGGCGCGGCGCTCGAAGAAGGAGGCGCCGGCCCAGGGCGGCTGGAACATCTTCATCACCGGCACCACGGTGCTGACCTCGTCCAGCCCGGTCACGCACACCTCGATCGGCATGGGCTGCGACAAGGCCTGGTTCGGCTGGCCGTGCGACGCCAAGTTCGAGGAGCTGCGCAAGGCCTGGGCCTTCGCGCCCGACGTCGCCACGCGCAAGAAGCTGGCGGTCGAGCTGTCCAAGCGCGCCTACGAGCAGGTGCCCTACATCTCGTTCGCGCAGTGGCGCAACCCGGTCGCCTACCGGGCCGACCGCCTGTCGGGCGTGCTGCCGGTGCCGTCGGTGCCGCCGATGTGGAACATCGAGAAGAAGTAGAAGCGGAGGCAGAAAAGGGGCCCGGGAGCGGATGACGGCCTACGTCATCCGGCGCCTGCTGGCGACCATCCCCGTGATGGCCGTGGTGGCGCTGTTCGTGTTCTTCCTGCTGCACCTGACGCCGGGCGACCCGGCGGCGGTGATCGCCGGCGACGACGCGTCGCCGGCCGAGGTCGAGGGCGTGCGCCGCAAGCTCGGCCTCGACCGGCCGATGTGGGAGCAGTTCGCGATCTACATCTGGAACCTGCTGCGGGGCGACCTCGGCACCTCGATCTTCTCCAACCTGCCGGTCCTGACGCTGGTCCGGCAGCGGCTGGAGCCGTCACTGGTGCTGGCGGTCTCGACCCTGGCGATCGCGGTCACGTTCGCGATCCCGATGGGCGTGGTCGCGGCGTGGAAGGCGCGCACGGCGGTCGACCGCATCGTCATGGCGTTCTCGGTCATGGGCTTCGCCATGCCGGTGTTCCTGATCGGCTACCTGTTGATCTACATCTTCGCGATCGAGCTGCGCTGGCTGCCGGTGCAGGGCTACCGGCCGCTGGCGCAGGGCATCGGCCAGACGGCGCGCTCGATCGTGCTGCCGGCCTTCGCGCTGGGCATGGTCTACATGGCGCTGATCGCGCGCATCACGCGCGCCAGCATGCTCGAGGTCCTGTCCGAGGACTACATCCGCACGGCGCACGCCAAGGGCGTCGCCACCAGGGGCGTGCTGCTGCGCCACGCCCTCAAGAACGCCGCGGTGCCGATCGTGACCGTGATCGGCATCGGCCTCGCGCTGCTGATCTCCGGCGTGGTGCTGACCGAGACCGTGTTCAACATCCCCGGGCTCGGGCGACTGACGGTCGACGCCATCCTCAAGCGCGACTACCCGATCATCCAGGGCCTCATCATCCTGTTCGCGGGCGCCAAGGTGCTGGTCAACCTCGTGATCGACCTCAGCTACACCTGGCTCGACCCGCGGATCCGGTACTGATGACCGCGGCCGTCATCGAGACCGACGCCGACGCGCCGGCGCCGACGCGGGGGGCGCGGGTGCTGGGCTGGGTCCGGCGCAATCCGACGATCGTGATCGGCTCGGCGATCCTGCTGTCGCTGGTGGGGCTGGCGGTGCTGGCGCCCTGGATCGCCGAGGATCCGCTCAACTTCGAGCCGACCAACCGGCTCAAGCGGCCCTCGGCGCAGTCCTGGTTCGGCACCGACCGGTTCGGCCGCGACGTCTACAGCCGCGTGGTGTACGGCACGCGCATCTCGCTGGTCGTGGGGATCAGCGTCGCGGTGGTCGCGACCGCGATCGGGCTGGTCGTGGGCATCCTCTGCGGCTTCTACAAGCGCGTCGACGGCGTGGTCATGCGCGTCATGGACGGGCTGATGGCGATCCCGGCGATCCTGCTGGCGATCGCGCTGATCACGCTGATGAAGGCGAGCCTGCTGATCGTCATCATCGCCATCTCGATCCCCGAAATCCCGCGCGTCGTGCGCCTGGTGCGCAGCGTCGTGCTGACGGTGCGCGCGCTGCCCTATATCGAGGCGGCGATCGCCAGCGGAACGCGCGGGCTCGCCATCATGGCGCGGCACATCCTGCCCAACACCATCGCGCCCTTGATCGTGCAGGCGACCTATGTCTGCGCCTCGGCCATCCTGCTCGAGGCCGGCCTGTCGTTCCTCGGCGCCGGCACGCCGCCGGAGATCCCGAGCTGGGGCAACGTCATCTCGGACGGGCGCACCTTCTTCCAGATCGCGCCCTGGATCATCTTCTTCCCCGGCGTGCTGCTGGCGGTGACGGTGCTGGCGATCAACCTCGTGGGCGACGGCCTGCGCGACACGCTCGACCCGCGCATCGCGCGGCGCATGTAGGGCCGGACGGGTGGACGGCGACGCGATCCTCTCCGTGCGGGACCTGCGCACGCAGTTCTTCACCCGCGAGGGCGTGGTGCGCGCGGTCGACGGCGTGTCGTTCGACGTCCGGCGCGGCGAGACGCTCGGCGTCGTCGGCGAGTCGGGCTGCGGCAAGAGCGTCACCGCCCTGTCGATCCTGCGCCTGATCCCGCCGGGCCTCGGCCGCATCGTCGGCGGCTCGGTCCTGTTCGAAGGCGCGGAGCTGGCCACGGCGTCCGAGACGGAGATGCGCAAGCTGCGCGGCAACCGCATCTCGATGATCTTCCAGGAGCCGATGACCTCGCTCAACCCGGTGATGACGGTCGGCGACCAGATCGCCGAGTCGCTGCAGATCCATCTGGGCCTGGGCCGCCGCGAGGCCGGCGAGCGCGCCGTCGAGATGCTCCAGATCGTGCGCATCGCCGACCCCGAGCGCCGCGCGCAGGAATACCCGCACCAGCTCTCGGGCGGCATGCGCCAGCGCGTGATGATCGCGATCGCGCTCGCCTGCAGGCCGCAGCTCCTGATCGCCGACGAGCCGACCACGGCGCTGGACGTGACCATCCAGGCGCAGATCCTCGACCTGATGCTGGACCTGAAGGAGAAGCTGGGCACCGCCATCATCCTGATCACGCACGACCTCGGCATCGTCGCGGAGACCGCCCAGCGCGTGATCGTGATGTACGCGGGCAACAAGGTCGAGGAGGCGCAGGTGGCAGAGCTGTTCCGCCGGCCCTTGCATCCCTACACGCGCGGGCTGATGCGCGCGCGGCCGCGGCTGGACGAGGAATCCGAGACGCAGGGCCGCCGGCCGCGGCTGCAGGAGATCCCGGGCCTGGTGCCGGCGCTGAACCGGCCGATCCGGGGCTGCCCCTTCGCGCCGCGCTGCGGCTTCGCCACCGACCGCTGCCGCGCCGAGCGGCCGGTCCTGGCGGAGCCCGTGGCGGGGCATGCGGTGGCGTGCTGGGAGACGGCGCGCGTGCTGGAGGCGGCGGCGTGAGCGCGACGACGACGCCCGCGCTCGAGGTCGACGGGCTCAAGAAGCACTTCCCCGTGTACAAGGGCGTGCTCTCGCGACCGGCCGGCGCGGTGCGCGCGGTCGATGGCGTCAGCTTCGCCGTCACGCGCGGCGAGACGCTGGGCCTGGTCGGCGAGTCCGGCTGCGGCAAGTCGACGGTCGGGCGCGTCGTGCTGAAGCTGCTCGAGCCGACCGCCGGCCGCATCCTGCTGGCGGGCGAGGACGTCACGACGCTGCAGCCGGGCGCGATGTGGGCGCATCGGCGCCGCGTGCAGATCGTTTTCCAGGACCCGTATTCCTCGCTCAACCCGCGCATGTCGGCGGGCGCCATCGTCGGCGAGCCGATCGGCAATTTCCGCCTGGCCGAGGGAGCCGAGCGCGCGGAGCGCGTGGCGCGGCTGTTCCGGCGCGTGGGCCTGCGCCCCGAGTTCATGCGCAAGTACCCGCACGAGTTCTCGGGCGGCCAGCGCCAGCGCCTGGGCATCGCCCGCGCACTCGCGCCCGAGCCCGACCTCATCGTCGCCGACGAGCCGGTCTCGGCGCTCGACGTCTCGGTGCAGGCGCAGGTGCTCAACCTGATGATCGACCTGCAGGAGGAGCTGGGGCTGTCCTATCTATTCATCTCGCACGACCTCGCCGTCATGCGCCACATCAGCCACCGCATCGCCGTCATGTATCTCGGCCGCATCGTCGAGCTGGCCGACAAGCGCACGCTGTTCGCCGAGCCGCTGCATCCCTATACCGAGGCGCTGCTGTCGGCCGCGCCGGTCGCCGACCCCACGCGCAAGCGCCGGCGCATCATCCTGCAGGGCGACGTGCCGAGCCCGGCCAAGCCGCCGTCCGGCTGCCACTTCCACACGCGCTGTCCCTACGCGATCGCGCGCTGCAAGGTCGAGGACCCGGCGCTCGCCGAGGTGGCGCCCGGCCACCACGTCGCCTGCCTCCGGCGCGAGCCCGGCGCGCCGCCGGTTGCCCTGACGGCGACGGTCTGAAAAGATTCACCACAGAGACACAGAGACACAGAGAAGAGAAGGAAGAGAGAGGTTTCCGCGGCCGAAGGCCGCACCAAGTCCCTCTTCATCTTCCGCCTCTTGCACGAGGGCAGCGAGGGAATATGGCGCGGCTGCGCCGCGTCGAAGAAGGCCTTCTCTCCTTTTCTTCTCTGTGTCTCTGTGGTGAATCTTTTTCTGCCGAGGAGAGAACACGTGACCAAGACGCCGCCGTTTCGCGAGATCGCCACGGGCCTGCGCTTTCCGGAAGGGCCGGTGGCGCTGGCCGACGGGTCGGTGCTGGTGGTCGAGATCCGCGCCGGGTGCCTGACCAAGGTGCATCCGGACGGGCGCAAGGAGGTGGTGGCGAAGCCGGGCGGCGGCCCGAACGGCGCGGCGATCGGGAAGGACGGCAAGTGCTATGTCTGCAACAACGGCGGCTTCGACTTCGCCGACGAGCCCTGCGTCCGGCCGATCGGGCAGGCCGCCGACTACAGCGGCGGGCGCATCGAGCGCGTCGACCTGTGGAGCGGCGCGGTCGAGACGCTGTATACGCACACGCCCAGGTTCCCGCTGCGCGGGCCGAACGACATCGTGTTCGACCGCCAGGGCGGCATGTGGTTCACCGACCTGGGCAAGCGGCGCGCGCGCGACCTGGACAGCGGCGGCGTCTACTACGCCACGCCCGACGGCAAGACGATCAAGGAGGTCGTCTACCCGATGCTGATGGCCAACGGCATCGGCCTGTCGCCCGACGACGGCACGCTCTACGTCGCCGAGACCGATTCCGGCCGGCTGTGGGCGTTCGAGATCACCGGGCCCGGCGAGGTGCGCAAACAGCCCTTCCCGTCGCCGCATGGCGGCCGCCTGCTGATCGGCCTGCCCGGCATGCAGCGGCTCGATTCCATGGCGGTCGAGGAGAACGGCAACATCTGCGTCGCCACGCTGTTCGACCATCACGGCATCACGGTCGTCTCGCCCGACGGCAAGCTGGTCGAGCAGGTGCCGTTCCCCGACCTCTACGTCACCAACATCTGCTTCGGCGGCGACGACATGCAGACCGCCTACATCACCCTGTCCGGCACCGGCAAGCTGATCGCCGCGCCCTGGAAGCGCCCGGGCCTCAAGCTGCACCACCTGCAGCGGCGGTAGGAAGAAAGATCCGCCACAGAGACACGGAGACACAGAGATGAAGGAAGAGAGGATTCTTAGGCGGCCGAAGGCCGCATTGAAATCCCATTCCTTCTTCCCTTCGTGTCTTCGCGCCCTCGTGGTTCGATTCGAAGAACCGACCGCGAAGGCACGAAAGTAGGAAGAAAGAAGAAACGAAGGCGGCGCGGCTCCGCCGCGCGTATCGCCGCCCCTGCTTCTTCCTCTCTGTGTCTCTGCGTCTCTGTGGTTATTCTTTTGATTTCCGATCAGCCAAACGCCGGAAGAAGCCGGCGATCTCGGCGGCGGCGCGGGGCGGGTCCTCGCGGTGGGGGAAGTGGCCGACGCCGGGGAAGGGCTGGAAGTCGAGATCGGCGAAGTACTCGCCGAGCCGGTCGGTCCAGCGCAGGGGGAAGAGCGGATCGCGGTCGCCCCAGCGCACGCAGGCCGGCACCGTGATCGCGGGCGGCTTCGGCGCCTCGCCGCGGATCACGGCCAGCCGCGCCGCGTTCTGGCTGATGTACCAGTTGAAGCCGCCCTGCAGGTTGCCGGGCTTCATGAAGTTGTCGACGAAGTCCTCGAGCACGTCGTCGAAGGCATGCGGGTTTCCGCCGGCCCAATGCGTGAGGAAATGGCGGAAATAGATGCGGCACGCATCGCGCGACGAGCCGACGAGAGCGGCGGCGAACTTCATCTGGTGGAAGGACTGGTACCAGATCTCCTTCAGGTGTCCCGCCTCGGCCCAGCGCGGGCCGATGCCGGGATAGGGACAATTGAAGAAGAACAGCCCGGCGAGCCGCTCGGGCGCCTTGCGCGCCATCACTTGCGCCGCGAAGGCGCCGACATCGTGGCTGGCGACGCCGGCGCGCGCGAGACCGAGCGCGTCGAGCAGCGCCAGCATGTCGGCCGCGTGCACCTCGGCGCCGGCGCGGTCGGACGGGCCCGGGTCGGGCTTTTCGCTGTCGCCGAAGCCGCGCAGGTCGGGCACGATCACGTCGAAGCCCTCGGCCGCGAGGGGCTTCATCACCTTTTCCCAGGTGAGCCAGAACTCCGGCCAGCCGTGCAGCAGCAGGAGCGGGACCGGACCGCCGGTCATCCGCGCGTAGTGCAGGCGGATGCCGTTGGCGGCGACATGGGCATGCCGGCATTCGGTCATGACGAGCCAAAGTAGCACGGGTGAAGCCGTGCTATAGAGGCGAGCGGTCGCACCGGGGGGGAGGCGGGCATCGCCATGAAAGGCGCGTGGCTGGAGGAGCTGACCTGGCCCGAGGCCAAGGCGTGGATCGACCGCGGCGCGCCGGTCGTGGTGCCGGTCGGCGCCGTCGCCAAGGAGCACGGGCATCACCTGCCGCTCAACACCGACTTCCTGGTCGCGCGCGAGCTGGCCCGGCGCGTGGCCGAGGTCCTGCCGGTGCTGATCGCGCCGGTGGTTTCCTTCGGCTACTACCCGGCCTTCGTGCGCTATCCCGGCAGCCAGCACCTGGAGGCCGAGACCTTCCGCCTGCTGCTGCGCGACATCCTGACCAAATTCGTGCGCGACGGCGCCAGGCGCATCGCCATCATCAACACCGGCGTGTCGACCGAGCCGGTGCTGCGGCTGGCGACGCGCGACCTCATGGAGGCGACGGGCGTGCGCGTGCTGACCGCCGACATCAGCGCGCTGGGGCGGAAGAGCCGCGCGCTGCTCGAGCAGAAGGCGGGCGGGCACGGCGACGAGGCCGAGACGAGCTGCATGCTGGCGATCGCGCCGGAGCGCGTGAAGATGGACCGCGCCCGGGTCGACTACGGCCACGCGCTCGACCGGCCGGCGACGGTGTTCGTGGCGCCGGGCGTGCTCGACCCCGACCCCGCCAGCGGCGCGGATTTTTCGTTGACCGGGGTGCGCGGCGACCCCACCTTGGCAAGTGCAGCAAAAGGCGAGGCGATCCTCGCCGACATGGCGGGCGAGCTGGTCAGCGGGCTCGAAACGGCGTTTCCCGAGGCATTCGCACGCTGAATCGGAACACGGTAACCAATCGTTTACACGGGCAGGGCTATGGTGCTTGCAGGTGGGAGAGCGGGCCGGCAAAGACCGGCCGAGTTGCGTCGGTCAGCCGCAGAAGCGGCGGTACCGGCGCGGCGGGGCCGGCCATGAAAGGTGCCGCCATGTTGTACCATCTGCACGAAATGCAGCATCTGGCCATGATGCCGGCGCGCTTCATCGCCGACATGATGCGCCACGGCCTGCGCAACCCGTTCAACCCGATCGCCGGGACCAGCTTCGCGCGCCATTTCGGCTCGGCGGCCGAGGTGTTCTCGTCGATGACCCAGCGCTACGGCAAGCCGGCCTGGAACATCGACAGCGTCGAGATCGACGGCAAGGCGCGGCCGGTCGTCGAGGAGGTCATGATCCGGCGCAGCTACTGCCACCTGCTGCATTTCCGCCGCGAAGGCGTCAAGCGGGACGACCCGAAGCTGCTGGTCGTGGCGCCGCTCAGCGGCCACTTCGCCACGCTCTTGCGCGGCACGGTCGAGGGCCTGCTGCCGAACCACGACGTCTACATCACCGACTGGCTCGACTGCCGCCAGGTGCCGGTCAACATGGACCGGTTCAACCTCAACGACTACATCGACTACGTCATCGACTTCCTGCATTTCCTCGGCCCCAACACGCACGTGCTGGCCGTGTGCCAGCCGAGCGTGCCGGTGCTGGCGGCGGCCTCGGTCATGTCGGGCTGGGGCGATCTGTGCGCGCCGGCGAGCATGACCCTGATCGGCGGGCCGATCGACACGCGCGTCAACCCGACCGCGGTCAACAAGCTGGCCAAGGAACAGACGATCGAGTGGTTCGAGCAGAACGTGATCACCGAGGTGCCGCCGCCCTACGCCGGCGCGGGCCGCAAGGTCTATCCCGGCTTCATCCAGCTCACCAACTTCATCTCGATGAACTTCGACCGCCACATGGAGTCGATGGGCGAGCTGTTCGACCATCTCGTGCGCGGCGACGAGGAAGAGGCCGACAAGCGCCGCAGCTTCTACGAGGAATACCTCGCCGTCATGGACCTGCCGGCCGAGTTCTATCTGCAGACGGTCAAGACCGTGTTCCAGGACCACGCGCTGCCGAAGAACGCGATGGTCGCGCGCTGGCACCCGGTGCTGCCGGAGAAGATCAGCCGCACCGCGATCCTGTGCGTCGAGGGCGAGCTCGACGACATCTCGGGCGTGGGCCAGACCAAGGCCGCGCTGAAGCTGGCCAAGGGCCTGAGCGCGGACATGAAGCACTACCACCTGCAGAAGGGCGTCGGGCACTACGGCGTGTTCAACGGCGGCCGCTTCCGCCGCGAGGTCGTGCCGGTGATCTCCTCGTTCATCCGCGCGCACGACCTCGAGACGCGCGCGCGCCGCAACGGCCAGCGCAACGGGACGCACCGCAACGGCATGGCACGCACCGGCAAGCGCGCGGCCTGATGCCGCGCCTGGTCCGCTAACCCCCTGATATCGCGAGGCCCGCGGCCGGCTCGGGGCCGGAGCCAAACTGTGACCACGCGGTCGGCCGATGGCAATCCGGCCCGCTTGCTGGTAGCTTGTACCCGGGGGAGAAACAGCTGCGGGTCTTGCCGTCATGCGCACGGCCGCGGCCATTGCAATGGCGATGCTGCTGGCCTGGGCCGCTTCGGCGCAGGCGACCGAGCCCCTGTTGCCAAACGACGCGGCGGCGGCGATCAAGGCCGCCAAGTCGACATCCCGCGCCGACCCGAGCGCTGAACCGCGGCCGGCCAAGCGCCGCCTCGACCCCGCGGCCTGCGCCGAGCTGTGCCGCTTGTTCGAGCGCATGTGGTCGCTGGAGAAGCGCCCGCCCGGGCCGCCCATCCCCACCAGCTAGCCGTCCTTCCGCCGGCATCCTCCGCCCGCCGAGCGAACGCAGGCTGGGCCTCGACTCGCGCGCTGCAACGGGCGCATTATCGCCGCAGGCCGGCAAGCGGCCGCGGGGCGCCTGGCGCCCCGGCTTGGGGGATCCATTGGACGGAGGGAGACCGGGAATGATTGCGGTTACACGCGGGCTTCGCGCCTTGGCGCTGGCTGGCGTCGCGAGCCTGGCGCTGGCGGCCACGGCGGGCGCGCAGACCATCGAGTTCGTCGCCGGGCAGCTGGGCGGCGGCTGGTACGTCATGTCGACGGGCATGGCCAAGATCATGCAGGACAAGAACCCGGGCCTGCAGGTCAAGGTCGTGCCGGGCGGCGGCACGGCGAACCCGACAAAGGTCGAGCAGGGCCAGAGCCAGCTCGGCATGGGCCTCGACATCTTCGCCAAGGCCGCGCATGACGGCACCGGCATCTACCAGGGCAAGCCGCACAAGAAGCTGCGCATGGTCGGGCAGAGCTTCTCCGACAACTACCTGCACTTCCTGCGCGCCGCAGGATCGCCCGAGACGCTCGACAGCATCATGAAGAAGAAGGACATCAAGATCGGCGTCACCAAGGCGGGGTCGTCGGACGAGATGACCTACCGTTTCGTCATGGAGCACTACGGCCAGTCCTACGACAAGCTGCGCGGCAACGGCTGGAAGATCGTGCAGGGCGACTACAACGAGCTGGCCTCGGCCTTCAAGGACAAGCAGGTCGACTACATGTTCATCGTGCTGGGCATCCCCGGCGCGGCGGTGATCGACATGGCCAAGGGGCGCAAGGCCGAGCTGATGGCGTGGCCCGAGGAGCTGGCCTCGGCGCTGGCGAAGAAATACGGCTACTCGCGCGGCGCCTTCCCGAAGACGACCTATCCCGACGCGCAGACCGCGGACGTGCCGACCATCATCATGGCGACTACCCTGATGACCAGCGCGGACGTGCCGGACGACGTGATCTACAAGGTCACCAAGACGCTGTGCGAGAACCAGGCCGAGCTGCCGAAGGTCCACGCCAGCATGGACGTGTTCAACTGCAAGACCGCGGTGAAGACGCAGCCGATCCCGGTGCATCCGGGCGCGGCGAAGTACTTCAAGGAAAAGGGCTTCATGTAAGGCCCGGGCGGATCGCGGGCCGGCTGGCCGGCCCGCGTCCGCCTTTCGAGACCGGGGGGTCTGACCGGTGCGGGAACTGAAGGGTCGCGTGGCCGTCGCCATCGGCGTGTGGGCGGCGGCGGCGGCGCTGTTCCACCTGTGGACGGCCGGGTTCGGCTTCTTCGAGCCGCGCACCCAGCGCTCGTTCCATCTGATGTTCCTGCTGCCGCTCGCCTTCCTGCTGTTCCCGGCGCACCCGAAGCGCTCGCCGGCGGAGCGGCCGTCGCTGCTCGACTGGGTCATGGCCGCGGCGGCCGTGGCGGTGAACTACTATTCCTACTGGGAAGCCAACCGCATCAACCTGCGCTTCGAGAACGTCGACGCGCTGACGCCGGGCGAATGGGTCGTGGGCACGGTCGCCACCATCCTGGTGATCGAGGCGCTGCGGCGCGCCGTGACGCCGGTGCTCGCCGGGCTGCTGGTCCTCGGCATCGCCTACCTGTTCGTCACCGAGTACATGCCCGGCATGCTCAACTACCGCGACATGTCGACGTCCGAGATCGTCGAGTCGATGTTCCTGCTCAACGGCATGGGCATGTACGGCTCGATCACCGGCATCTCGGCGACGCTGGTGGCGATCTTCATCGTGTTCGGCGCCTTCGTCGACGCAAGCGGCGTCGGCAGGCTGTTCCACAACCTCGGCACGCGGCTGACCGGGCGCCAGGCCGGCGGACCGGCCAAGGTGGCGGTCGTGTCGTCGGCCCTGTTCGGCACGATCAGCGGCTCGTCGACGGCCAACGTCTTCACCACCGGGTCATTCACGATCCCGGCGATGATCCGGCTGGGCTACCCGCGCCACTTCGCCGGCGGCGTCGAGGCCGCTGCCAGCGTCGGCGGCCAGATCATGCCGCCGGTGATGGGCGCCGGCGCCTTCGTGATGGCCGAGATCACCAACATCCCCTATTCGCGCATCATCACCGCGGCCTTCCTGGGCGCGGTCTGCTACTTCTTCATGATCCTGGTGAACGTGCATTTCGAGGCGCGGCGCCTGCGCCTCAAGGGCGTCGAGCCGCGCGACATCCCGGCCTGGAACACGGTCGTCGCCGACCTGCACCTGCTGCTTCCGGTGCTCGTGCTGCTGGGACTGCTGTTCGTCGACTACTCGCCGCACTATGCCGGCTTCTGGTCGATCGTGACCGTGGTGCTGGCAAGCTGGCTCAGGAGCGGGACGCGCATGGGCCCGCGCAGCCTGTGGTCGGCGCTGGTCGCCGCCGGCAAGAACATGGTGATCGTGGCGCTGGCCTGCGCCGGGGCCGGCATGTTCGTCGCGTGCCTGACCGTCACCGGCTTCGTCATCGCGCTGTCGACGACCATCACCTCGCTGTCGCAGGGCAACGTGCTGGTCGCCGGGCTGCTGCTGATGGTCACGACCCTGATCCTGGGCATGGGCGTGCCGACCACTGCGGCCTACATCATCGGCGCGGCGATCGGCGCGCCGATCCTGATCGGCATGAACGTGCCGGTGCTGGCGGCGCATCTGTTCGTGTTCTATTTCGCGATCCTGGCCGACGCGACGCCGCCGGTGTCGACCGCATCCTACGCCGCGGCGTCGATCGCCAGGACCGGGCCGATCAAGACCGGCGTCTCGGCCTTCCGCCTGGCACTGGCCGGGTTTGTCGTCGGCTTCAGCTATCTCTACACGCCGAGCCTGCTGATGGAGGGGCCGGCGCTCGAGATCCTCGGCCAGATCCTGGTCAACTTGATCGGGCTGACGATCGTCGCCATCGGCCTGTCCGGCTACGGCGGCGGGCCGATCGCGCTGCCCTTGCGCGCGATCCTGATCCTCGCCGGGCTGCTGCTGGCGCTGCTGGAAACCTGGAACGTGTGGCCGCGCGTGCTGGTCGAGATCCTGCTGCTCGGCGCGCTGTTCGCGGTGCCGCAGTGGTTCGGCAAGCCGCATCCGGCCGAGGCCGCGGGAGAAGGACGATGACAGGGCACGGCGCCAACGCGAAGCTGACCCAGGCGCTCGCCGGGTTCGTCGCGCGCTTCGATCCCGACCGCCTGCCAGACCCGTTGCGCGCGATGACGCTGACCGTCGCGCGCGACGGCATCGGCGCCTTGCTGGCGGCGGCCAACCCGAAGTTCTCGACCGGGCGGCTGATCGCTGGCTTCGCCGAGGACCAGGGCGGCCGGCCGGAGGCCAGCGTCGTCGGCCATGGCTTCAAGACCGGCGTGGCGCACGCGGCGCTCGCCAACGGCACGATGGGCTACGCCTGCGACTTCGAGCCGCACCATCCCGAGGCCATCCTGCACCCGGTCGCCATCATGGTGCCGACGGCGCTGGCGATGGCCGAGCGCACCGGCGCGTCGGGCCGGCGTTTCCTCGGCGCCGTCGCGCTGGGCTGCGAGGTCGAGTACCGCGTGTCGATGGCGATCGGCCCGGTGCAGATGTACGACCTGGGCTTTCATCCCTCGGCCGTCGCCGGCTGTTTCGGCGCGACCGCGGCGGCCGCGTTCCTGCTGGGCCTCGATGCCGAAGCCTGCGTGCGCGCCTTCGGGCTGGCCGGCTGCCAGGCCTCGGGCATGATGGCGTGGGAGAGCGACCCGACCGAGAACGCACGGCCGTTCCAGATGGGCATGGCGGCGCGCAACGGCGTGACCGGGGCGCTGCTGGCGAAGGCGGGCTTCGGCGGCCCGACCGCGATCTTCGACCACGGCCATACCGTGTTCCGCGCCTTCAGCCGCGGCCCGAAGCCGGAGCTGCTGGTGAAGGACCTCGGCGAGCGCTGGGACGGGGTGATGGAGCTAGCGATCAAGCCCCATGCCAGCGTGTCGTTCCTGCATCCCGCGCTCGACGCGCTGCTGGCGCTGGTCGCCGAGCACGACCTCAAGCCCGCCGATGTCGAGAGCGTGACCTTGCGCTTCCCGCGCTCCGGCGTGCATTGCGTCGACGGCAACCCGCTGAAGAGCCATTGCGCGCAGTACATCCTGCCGATCGCCATCGCCAAGCGCGAGGTCGCCGTGCCCGACCTGTTCGCCGACGCGCGCCTGACCAATCCCGACGTCGCCGAGCTGGCGCGGCGCACCAGCGTCATCGCCGACGACGAGCTCAACAAGCTGTTCCCGGATTTCTACGCCTCGATCATCCAGATCCGCACCAAGGCCGGAAAGACGCTGGAACGCCGCCAGGATGTCGCGCGCGGGTATCCCGAGACGCCGATGACGCAGGCGGAGCTGGACGCGAAGTTCCGCCGCCTGGTCGGTTCGGTCGCGTCGTCCCAGCGCCTGGCGGCGCTGGACAAGGCGATCGCCCGGGTGGATGCGGCGAAGGACGTGACGGAGCTGGCGGGGCTGCTGTCGGCGAAGCCGGACGCGTAGTGGGCTAGTTCCGCCCGCGCACCGTGATCGTCCCCGCCTTCCCGTCCACGGTCACCACGTCGCCGTTCTCGATCGTCCTCAGCACGTCCTCGTCGGCTTCGCAGACCACGGGGATGCCGGCCAGGATCGCGCCCTGCACGACCGACGGGTCGGGCAGGACGCGGGCGACCAGCGCGACCGGGTGCGTGTCGTGCTTGAAGAGCTGGTAGAGGAAGCGCCAGGCGCCGGCGGAGCCCATCGAGCCGGGGAAGACCAGCACCGTGCCGCCGAGCTTCCTGCCCTTCACGCTCGGCAGCTCGCCGACGATCTCGCCCGTGGTGATCGCGACGTCGCCGAGGAAGGAAACCGGTTCCTGCGCGACGAGCGCCGGGCCGCTGGCGGTGCCCTCGACCAGGCCGCGGGCGCGGATGACGCGCGGCGCGCTCATGCGAAACGCGACACGAAGCGGCCGGTGAGCGCCGTTTCGATCGCCTTCTCGGTGCTGGTCAGGAGCGTCGGGCAGCGGATCATGTCGCGCACGTACTTCGCCTGCTTGGCCGAGTCGAGCACGATGCCGCGGAGCGCCGGCGGCTTGACGCCCAGCGCCGGGTCGGGCGAGGCGGTGCGGGCGAAGTGGCAGGACATCGGGCAGGTGTCGGAGATCACCTTGGCGCCGGCCTTCTCCAAGGTCGCGACGTAGCCGGCCTCCGCCGCCATGTTGCGCACGCTGCGGCTGGTCGTGACCCAGAGCTCGACGCCGGCCGCGACCTTCCTGCCGTCGAGCAGGGCGGCGTATTGCTTCATCTCCTCGTAGGACGCATGCGGGCAGCCGATGTGCACGAGATCGAACTCCGCGCCGTCGCTGAACTGCGCGTAGGTTTCGCGGATGCCCTGCTCGTCGGCGACGATCAGGTCGTTGGGGCGCCGGCCGGCGAAGGCCTGCTCAGGCGTCGCGTAGGGCGGCGTGACGCCGGGCACGATGAACATGGAGATGCCGCCCGAAGTGCCCATGGCGGCGCCGAGCGCGTCGAGCTGGTCGAGCGTCGGCCGGCGCTTGAACCCGTCGAACACGGCGACGCCGCCGCCGACCTGCTTGCCGACATGGAAACCGAGCGCCGAGAAGTCGCTGACGCTCTCGGGCTCCACGCGCACGTCGACGCGATGCGTGCCGACGCGCTGCTCGTCCAGGTGATAGCCGAAGCGCGGGTAGCGCCCGGCGATCGCCGCGTAGACCGCGAAGAACCCGTCGCGGTTGGAGCGCGCGCCGAGCACCGAGTTGCAGAAGATGGTCACGGTCGATTCGATCGACACCATATGCTGGTTCCAGGTCGGCCAGTGCCCGGCCCAGTAGGGCGTGCAGGTGAAGGCGCAGGCGCTGCCCATGGCCTTGTGCGCCCCGGCGGCGCGCTGCTGCAGCCGGGCCAGCGGTTCCGGTGCCCCGGTCTGGCGCCAGTTGACCAGGTCGGCATTGGCGATGTTGGCCGAGGACGGCATGGCGACCGTGGCGCCGAGCGCGGCCAGCTCCTCCATCAGCTCGACGTCGTCCTTGTACATGGCCATGCCGGCATGGATATGGGCATAGCCGATATCGACCATGTCCGCCGCGCCGTAGGCGCGGCCGAGCGGGACCAGCCCGTCCATGGCGCGGCGCCTGGCCTCGCCATGGCGGCCCGCCAGCATCTCCTCGTCGAGGCGCGACAATTTCATGGGTTCCAGGCCCTCACCGCCTGCGTCGGTAGATCTGGCGGCGATGCCCGATGCCGACGACCAGAACCAGCAGCATATCGTCCCGGATCACGTAGAGCACGCGATAGTCGCCGACGCGAAGGCGATACCCTCCGCCGGCGAGTGCCTTGACATTGGTGGACCGGCGCGGGTTGGTTTCGAGGCGCCAAAGCGCCCTGATGACGCGCTCCCGGACGGGAGGATCGAGGGCAGCAAGGTCCTTCTCGGCACGTGCGTCGAATTCGATGCGATAGGCCATCGGCCTACCGCTTCACGCGGTACCGTCGTGCGATTTTCTCCAGCGGCGTCGACTTGCGGCCCTTGCGTTCCCAGACAGCGAGTCGCTTGCGGATCAGGGCCACGTCGCGCTCGTCCTCCATCGCTTCCAGGACCTCCACGTCCTCGATGGGAACGACGGCGACGAGCGGCTTGCCCCGGCGAGCCAAGACGACCCGCTCCTTGCCATAGGCGGCACGGTTCAAGACCTCGGCGAAGTTGTCGCGGGCCTCGGCCGTGGAAAGGGGGGTATCGCGATCCAGGGTCATTTGGTGCCAGTAGAGCCGAATTGTACAATTTGGCGATTATAGTGCGGCGGAGACAGGCAGTCCATGCGGAAACGGACATTGTCGCGCCGGTCGCAATCCGCTCTAATCGGCAAGGATACGAGGGCGGAGTGAACATGGCGACCAATCAATTGACCGGCGGCGAGGCCGCGGTGCGCATGCTGCAGCTGCACGGGGTGAAGCACGTCTTCGGCCTGTGCGGCGACACCAGCCTGCCCTTCTACGACGCGCTGGCGCGGCTCGACCACGGCATGACCCATATCCTGACCCGCGACGAGCGCCACGCGGCCTACATGGCCGACTGCTACGCCCGGGTCACCGGCAAGGTCGGCGTGTGCGAGGGGCCGTCGGGCGGCGGCGCCACCTACATCCTGCCGGGCGTGGTCGAGGCCAACGAATCCTCGATCCCGATCCTCGCCATCACCACCGACGTCTCGGTGTCGTCGCGGGGAAAATTCACGCTGACCGAGCTGGACCAGGAGGCGCTGTTCCGGCCGCTGACCAAGTGGAACAAGGTGATCGACCGCGCCGCCGAGCTGCCCTCGACCTTCCGCGCCGCCTTCCGCGCCATGACGGCGGGCCGCGCCGGCGCGGCCCATATCGGCCTGCCCTTCGACGTGCAGCGCGACCCGGTCGACGAGGCCGACGTGCGCGGCGACGCGTCGCTGGGCGTGTTCCCGTCGCGCCGGATCGGGCCCGACCCGCGCGACA